>NZ_JAVXCI010000067.1:0-18250 GCF_036659555.1 Acinetobacter sp. | reverse complement strand
TATATCAATACGGTACTGTCGCGAAGATTGTGCAAGTTGTGAATCACGAAAATGACGAAAACTGCATAAAAGTATTAATCGAAGGCTTGCACCGTTCCAAGCTGGTTAAAATCATCGACAACGATGACTGCCTTTCCGCTGAGCATGCTTTAAGCCCAATGACGGTCACTGCAAAAAGCAGCGAACAGGAATCCCGCATTGAAGAGCTGCGCACTATGTTTGCGCAGTATGCGGAAGCGAAACTGCGCAATGCGCGTGAACTGATTGCGGCCGCCAACAAAATTGACGACCTGCTGCAGCTGCTGTTCTTTGTTGCGACCCGCGTGCCGCTGAATATTGACATCAAGCAGAAGTTTCTGGAGCATGATGAGTTTGCAGCGCATCTGCAGGAACTGATGACGTACCTGCTGCAGCAGTCTGAAGAACAGCAGATTGAGCAGACGCTGCATGATTCCGTCAAGCGCCAAATGGAAAAGAATCAGCGCGAATACTTCCTCAATGAAAAGATGAAGGTGATTCAGCGCGAGCTTTCCGACATGAACGGCGGCGCGGAAGATGACGTGGCGGAAATTGAAAAGCGCCTTGCGGAAGCCGATCTGCCGGAGCATGTGCGTAAAAAAGCCGAAGCGGAGTTCCGCAAGCTGAAAGCCATGCAGCCGGCGTCCAGCGAAGCGGCTGTGGTGCGCAACTATTTAGAAGTGATCTTAGATACGCCTTGGAATAAAGCCAGCAAAGTCAGCATCAACCTGAGCAAAGCGCAGGAAATTCTGGATGCCGACCACTACGGCCTGGACGATGTCAAAGACCGCATTGTGGAATACCTTGCCGTACAGTCACGGGTGAAAAAGCTTAAAGGCCCTATTCTGTGCCTAGTCGGCCCTCCGGGCGTGGGTAAAACCTCGCTGGGCGAGTCGGTTGCCAAAGCCACAGGCCGCGAGTTTGTGCGCATGGCGCTGGGCGGCGTGCGTGACGAAGCTGAAATCCGCGGCCACCGCCGCACCTATATTGGCGCGATGCCGGGTAAAATCGTGCAGTCGCTGACCAAAGTCGGCGTGAAGAACCCGCTGTTCCTGCTCGATGAAATCGACAAGATGGCGCAAGACTACCGCGGCGACCCGGCTTCGGCGCTGCTGGAAGTGCTGGATCCATCGCAGAACAGCAAGTTCAATGACCACTATTTGGACTTGGATTTGGACTTATCTGAGGTGATGTTCATCTGTACCGCCAACAGCATGAATATTCCGGAAGCGCTGCTTGACCGCATGGAAGTCATCCGCCTGCCGGGCTATACCGAAGATGAGAAGATCAACATCGCTGAACGCTACCTTGTTCCGAAAGCAATTAAGAACAATGGCTTGCGCGCAAAAGAGCTGACCATTCATGAAGAGGCGATCCGCGACATCGTGCAGCGCTATACGCGCGAAGCCGGCGTGCGCAGCCTTGAGCGTGAAGTGTCGAAAATTGCCCGCAAAGTGGTGAAAGAAGCGGTCAGCAAAAAGGCCAAAAACCTGCAGCTGGACGTGACTTCCGAAAATCTTCCAGACTACTTAGGCCCGCACAAGTTTGACTTCGGCATGGCTGAAGAAGAAGCGCAGGTTGGCCGCGTAAACGGCTTGGCGTGGACTTCGGTTGGCGGTGAATTGCTGACCATTGAAGTGGCTGCTGTTAAAGGCAAAGGCAAGTTCATTACCACCGGTTCGCTGGGTGATGTCATGAAAGAGTCGATTACCGCAGCCATGACGGTGGTTCGCACCCGCGCTGATGAGCTCGGCATTGAAGCTTCGCGTTTTGAAGAAACTGATGTGCATGTGCACTTGCCGGAAGGCGCAACACCGAAAGACGGCCCGTCTGCCGGCTTGGCGCTGACCACTGCCCTTGTTTCAGCTTTCACAGGCATTGCGATCCGCCCTGATATCGCCATGACCGGTGAAACCAGCTTAGGCGGCCGCGCTATGCGCATTGGCGGCTTGAAAGAGAAGCTTCTTGCGGCGCACCGCGGCGGCATCAAGCTGGTGTTCATCCCTCAGGAAAACGTCCGCGACCTAGCGGAAATTCCTGAAAATGTGAAGGAAGGCTTGGAAATTAAAGCAGTGAAAAGCATTGATGAGATTCTGCCGCTGGCTTTAGTCGATATGCCTAAACCATTGCCGAAAGCGCCGATTGTAAAAGCTGCCGGCGAAGGCAAAGCTGCCCGCCACTAATCAGCAGCCATTTTAAAACAGCCCTGTTCCGACAGTAATGCCAGTCAGTTAAGAAACTGACTGGCTTTTTCTTTTTTAAACTTGCAATATTGTTTGATACGCGGAAGCGTCATCCGCAACCTGTATGGCCTTTGAAAAGGACTGTTTTTGCAATAAAACTATTTAAGTGCAGAAAGTGAACAGGTTTCGCGGTGAGGCGCACTGCGCCGCAAGATGCTTTCCTTGCGAAGCTCCGCTTCTCATTTGGCGAATGAGAAACACTGTTTCGCAAGGAACAAAACGAGCTCCAAAAATTCGATTTAAAAACGGTAAGACTCCGCCGTGAATAGTCCAAAAGGTTAAGAAGTCTACGACGAAACTCCTTAACTGATCAGCATTACTTTCCGACAGGGCTGTTTTTATCCGCCATGCGAAAACCGGCAGCCCAATCAGCCAGCGGCTCACCGCGGACCCTCCATTAAATCAATTAAAATCAGAAGATTGCACTAAACTCATTGCCTTAAGTTTAAGCCTTTTTACAAATCTCACTTGAAAATAAGCAAAATTAACGCCATATATAATGACAGATGCATATGCGCTGTATGTTTCTTTTGCGTACTGAACCCAGTACTAAAATGGTCATCTGCATCTCCAGGCAGGTGATCTTTTATCGCAGTCCAAAGGCTTTCCGGGCTGCGTTTTTTATGCGCCTTACTCTTTCAGAACCGCATGCACCAAGCCATTCACCACTTGCGCCATTTTTCCGGCATCAAGCTCAGCCAGCGCATCTTGATCGCTGTGATAGTTTTTATTGCGGTAGGACCCTGTATCAGTAATCATAATTGCCGGCAGGCCAAATTCCCAGTAATTGAAATGATCTGAAAAATCCATATTCTGCGCAAAAGCCGGGGAAATTAAGCGTTCACACTGCAGCTGATTCAGGTTTTTCATCGCGCTGCAGTAGTCCGCAGTCAATTCACGCGACTGCAGATTGCCGACCGCGGCGACAAAGTTGCCATGGCTTGGATAAATCCATTTCAGCCCGGCAGGATACTGCTGCACTAAATTCGGATCAAAATAGCCAATCATCTCTAAAATATAAATGCCCTGAATATTTCCGCGCTGCTTCTCAATGGATTTGGCATGCACATAGCTGCCCATATCTTCAGTGCGGGAAAACGGCGGCTCTTCCAAGGTATAAAAAATAAAATCCACGCTTTTTTTCAGGCGGGCTTTTTCTTCGGCTAAAATGCGCGCCGTTTCAATTACGCCGGCCACGCCGGAAGCATTGTCATCCGCGCCCGGGCTTTGCTCAAATACGTCATAGTGCGCGCCGACAATCACTTTTTCTGCATGCGCGGTTTTTAATGAGCAGACCACATTGCGGTAAGCTTCATCATTCACCTTATAGCTCTGATAGCTGCATGGAATGCCGAACAGGCGCATCTGCTCGCGGATCCATGCCGACACCCGATTCAGTTCCCGCACATTTTTAAAATTGCGGTAATAGCCGGAGCCCATCACCTGCTCCATATATACCGTTAAATTCTTCGGTTCTGCAGTTTTTGGCGCGCTGGCCTGCGCAGGAAAGGCAGCCGTCAAAACCATGCAGCTGAATAAGCCCAGCTGCAAACTTTTTCTAGTTTTATGCATCATTGCTGTTCTTCCATCCATTCTGCAGGCCTGTACTGCCCTATTGAATATTAAAACAGCAACAACTGTGACAATTCAATTGCAAATTGTGCCTGCGCTTAGCAAAGCGCTGTTTCACCGCTATAATGGGCCTTTCTATTCCCTGCGGCCTGTTATGAAAATCCGGATTCTGACCATCGGTCAAAAAATGCCTGCATGGGTGCTGACCGGCTTTGAAGATTATTTCAAGCGCATCCAGCCCTTTGTTCAAACCCAAATCATTGAGCTGCCTATGGCGAAGCGCGGCAAAAATGACTCCGAAGCGGATATTCTGAAATACCGACAAATTGAAGGCGACAGCATTTTAAGCGCGGTCAAGCAGAACGAGGTGCTGATTGCGCTGGAAGTCGGCGGCCGTGAATTCAGCACCGAAAAGCTGGCCGAAACCATGAAAGGCTGGATGCTGGAAGGCAACGATGTGGTTCTGGCCATTGGCGGCCCGGACGGCCATTCAGAAGCCGTGCGCAAAGCTGCAGCCTGGCACTGGTCATTGTCCAAGCTGACCCTGCCTCACCCGATGGTGCGGGTCATGCTGATTGAGCAGCTGTACCGCGCCATGAGCATCAACCACAACCACCCCTATCACCGCGCAGGCTGAACCGCCGGAACGGCAGCGTTGCGTTTGCGCAACGGTATGTTGATTCAGCGCTGTTTAAAGCCGCTGCCCTTTTTGCCACAATGCTTTCAGACCAGTTAATCAGGCGGACAGCTATGAATCTGCACACCCTCCCCGGCTTATATATTTCCCACGGCTCGCCGATGCTTGCGCTGAATCCGGAGCAGGTCGAGCCGGCGCTGCAGCGCCTCGGCCTGAATCTGCCCAAGCCGGCAGCCATTATTGTGATGTCCGCGCATTGGGAAAGCCGCGATCTGGAAGTCAGCACCGGCGCGCGCCCTGAAACCTGGCATGATTTCCGCGGATTCCCGGAAGAGCTGTATGACATCCGCTATCCGGCGCAGGGACATCCTGAATTAGCGGAAAATATGCTGCATTTGCTGGCCGAAGCCGGCTTTGCGGCGCATGCCAACAGCACCCGCCCGCGCGATCATGGCGTATGGATGCCGCTGCTGCATATGTATCCGCAGGCGGATATTCCTGTGGTGGAAATCTCCCTGCCGATGAGCCTGTCCGCGCAGGAAATTTATAAAATCGGCCAGACGCTGGCGCCGCTGCGTGAACAGCAGATTCTGCTCATCGGTTCAGGCAGCATCACCCACAACCTGCGTGAACTGGCATGGAATGGCCAATCCTCCGCGGTGCCTGAATGGGCTTCTGTGTTCCGCAACTATGTCGTCAGCAAGCTCCATCACAGCGATTATGATGCAGTGCTGGACTGGCAAAGCATTCCGCATGTGCAGCGCAATCACCCGACCTTAGAGCATTTTGCGCCGCTGTTCTTTGCCATGGGCGCAGGCCCCCGCTTCAATATTGTGCACAGCAGCTTCAGCATGGGTTCACTCGGCATGGACATTTACCGCTTCGACTGACGCATAAGAAATATTTATAAATTAACAAATAAATACTTATATATACATTCTGATACGCAAAGAATCAGAATGTATCCATTTTTTTCAAAGCCGAATCGGTTATTCTAAATCTTGTTATTTAAATCAGTTATTTAAATTAAAAGCATGTTGGGCAAACCATGAACTTAAAATTTTTAGCAATTGCGCTTTTTCCTTTCGCCCTCGCGGCCTGCCAATCGGGCGACATCCAAAAAGCTGGAGATTTAGCCATGTCCGTACTGCAGCAGCAAAACGCAGACAAGACTTTAGCTTCCTATCAATGGAGCGCCAATACCGCAGATGCGCCGAAGCCTTTAGTCTTGAATTTTGACGCAGCCGGCCGCCTAAGCATTGCAACCAGCTGCAATGGCATGGGCACCAGCTGGAAAGTTGAGAATAACCAAATTGTCACTGGCAACTTAATGGCGACGCAAATGGCCTGCGCGCCGAACGCTATGGCGCAGGAAGGCGTCGCTTCAAGCCTGTTCAGCAGCCGCAAAGCGCCATTTATTCTGAACCTGAATGACCCGGAACAGCCGACGCTGACCGTCATTGCCGCCAATGGCGAAAAAGTGGTTTTTACTGGAAAAATGACGCCGGAAGCGAAATACGGCACGCAGGCTGAAACAATCTTCCTGGAAATTTCCCCTGTAACCAAATCCTGCTCAGGCGTTGCGCCGCAGACTTGCCTGCAAGTGCGTGAAATCAAATATGCGGAAAACGGCGTAAAAACGCAGGCAGATAAAGACTGGACGCTGTTCTACAGCGGCATTGAAGGCTTCACGCATAATCCGAAAGAGCGCCAAGTTGTGCGCATTAAGCGCTACGAGCTGCAAAATCCGCCGGCTGACCACTCTAAATATGTCTATATTCAGGACATGATTATTGAGCGTGAAACTGTTAAATAACAGCGGATTCAAATAAAAAAACCGATGCTTGCGCATCGGTTTTTTTATTTCTTGGCTTCTTTATGTCTTCTGCAAAGAAGCGCAGCGCTTAGTAAACGCCTTGCGAGCGCATAGCGTCAGCGACTTTAACAAAGCCGGCAATGTTCGCGCCGTTGACGTAATTTACCGTGCCGTCTTCCTGCGTGCCGTATTTCACGCAGTTGCGGTGAATTTCTTTCATGATGGCATGCAGGCGCTCATCAACCTCTTCAAAAGTCCAGCCTAAACGCAAAGCGTTCTGCGACATTTCAAGACCTGAAGTGGCGACACCGCCGGCATTTGACGCTTTGCCCGGCGCATACAGGATTTTCGCTTCAACAAATTTTTCTACGGCATCTAGTGTGGAAGGCATGTTTGCGCCTTCAGCTACACAGATCACGCCATTTGCGAGCAGCGCTTCGGCATCTGCTTGATCCAGCTCATTTTGCGTTGCGCATGGCAGCGCGATATCACATTTGATTGACCAAGGGCGCTTGCCTTCTAAATAGTCGAAGCCATGCTTAGACGCAAACTCAGAAATACGGCCGCGCTTCACATTTTTCAGTTCCATTATTTCAGCCAGCAAGGCATCTGTAAAGCCGTCTTTTACATATACCGTGCCCGCAGAGTCAGACAGCGAAACCACTTTCGCGCCTAAATACATCGCTTTTTCAGCGGCGTACTGCGCCACGTTGCCTGAACCTGAAATAGTCACCGTTTTGCCTTTGAAGCAGTCGCCGCGGGTTTTCAGCATTTCTTCAGCAAAATATACCGTGCCGTAGCCTGTCGCTTCCGGGCGGGCCAATGAGCCGCCGAAGCTCAGGCCCTTGCCTGTAAACACGCAAGAAGTATCATTGCTGAGCTTCTTCATCATGCCCGCCATATAGCCGACTTCGCGGCCGCCAACGCCAATATCGCCCGCAGGGATATCGGTATTTGAACCGAGGTAGCGGTACAGCTCAATCATCAGGGCTTGGCAGAAGCGCATGATTTCGCCTTCAGACTTGCCCTTAGGGTCAAAGTCTGAGCCGCCTTTGCCGCCGCCCATAGGCAATGTGGTCAAAGCATTCTTGAAAGTCTGCTCAAAACCCAGGAATTTAAGAATTGAAAGGTTTACAGACGGATGGAAGCGCATGCCGCCTTTGAATGGCCCGATTGCCGAGTTGTACTGCACGCGGAATGCACGGTTGACTTGAACCTGGCCTTGGTCATCGACCCAGGAAACGCGGAACTGAATGGCGCGTTCAGGCTCAACTAAGCGCTCAAGCAGGCCGTGGCCGGCATATTCAGGGTGCTTTTCAATGAACGGCCACAGGCTGGTCATGACTTCTTCAACGGCTTGAAGAAACTCCGGTTGATGTGCATCACGTGTTTTAACGTAATTTAAAAACTCATTAAGGCTGTTATATTTCAACTCTTAATCCTCAGCAGAAAGATGAATCAAAATTGGTCAAATTTTAAATTGATGATAAATTTTGGCGCAAAACATTAAATATCTTTTGCCCGAAATCCACAATACCTTTTTCAAAATACTTTAATTTTATATTAAGAACATATATTTAAATATATTTTACATGATCATAGTTTATCAATGAATAAACTTTTAGGCATGAATGGATTGGCATTTTATGTGCAAAAATAATGCACAAACAGCTCTAAATTTGTGCACAGCGCAGCCGGCTAAAACATGCTAAAATTCATTTCCCCCGCTACTGCCTTGTTCCGCCTGCCCAGCATTTCCGGTTATTCATGAATTCTCAAATTTCCCTCATCCAAAAAATTGACGCCCTACTGCCGCAGACGCAATGCGGGCTTTGCGGGCACCGTGACGGCTGCCTGCCCTATGCAAAATCGATGGCCGAAGGTGAAGAAGCCAATAAATGCGTGCCGGGCGGACAGCCGGTTGCAGACGCCTTAGCTGCCCTGCTGCAACGCGCAGCCTTGCCTGCCGAACCAAGCGTGTGGCCCATTCAAAGCGACGGCCGGCCGCAGCGCATGAAGGCGGTGATCCGTGAAGATGAATGCATCGGCTGCACCAAATGCATCAGCGCCTGCCCTGTCGATGCGATTATCGGCGCCGGCAAGCTGATGCATACCGTGCTGGCGGACCTGTGCACCGGCTGCGAACTGTGCATTCCGCCCTGCCCGGTAGACTGCATTGATCTAGTGGAGGATGTGCAGGCTTTGCCGTCTGAGGCCGCCCGCCTGGCCGAGCAGAATGATTTGCGCGCGCGCTACTATGCGCACATTCAGCGTGAAGAACAGCGCCGCGCGCACCGCAAGAGGCCGATAGTCCGCGCAGAAATCGACACCGCTTTATTCGCCCGCTTCTCCAATCAGGACGCTAGCCTGCCTGAGATTGAAGTTGCTGATCAATCAGAAAAAATAGCGCCCGTGCTGGATGCCAAAACCGCGATTGAGCTGGCGAAGCTCCGCACGCAGGTTAAAAAACTGGAAAAGCAGCTGAGCCTGCGTGATGATGCAAAAAAACGCGCGCTGCTGCAGGAACTGAGCCAGCAGCTGCATGCGCTGCAGGGAGCATGAACATGACAGTGAAAAACATGACTAAAAAGCAGATTCAGACCTTCTTTGAACGCCTGCGTGAACAGCGCCCGCATCCGGAAACTGAACTGAATTTTTCCAGCCCTTTTGAGCTGCTGGTCGCTGTGACTCTGTCTGCGCAAGCCACCGATGTCAGCGTCAATAAGGCGACAGACAAGCTGTTTCCTGTGGCCAATACCCCTGAGGCGATTTATGCTTTAGGAGTTGACGGCCTGAAGGAATACATTAAAACCATCGGCCTGTATAATTCCAAAGCCGAGAATGTCATTAAAGCCTGCAGGATTTTAATTGAAAAGCACAATAGCCAAGTGCCGGATAACCGCGCGGATTTGGAAGCGCTTCCGGGCGTCGGACGGAAAACCGCCAATGTGGTGCTGAATACCGCCTTCGGCCAGCCAGCCATGGCGGTGGATACGCATATTTTCCGCCTAGGCAACCGCACAGGCTTAGCAGCAGGAAAAAACGTGCTGGAAGTCGAGCAGCGCCTGATAAAAGTAATTCCTAAAGAGTTTATCCTTGATGCGCATCACTGGCTGATTCTGCACGGGCGCTACTGCTGCATTGCCCGCAAGCCGAAATGCGCTGAATGCGTGGTGTCAGATGTCTGCAACTGGCCGGAGCGCTATGAATTCGGCGCCGCCCGCCCGATTCCAGTGAAAAATATAGAGGCTTAAAGCCTCTGCAGTTGATTGATCCGGCCTAATTGATTCGAATGAAATAAGCCAGATTAGATGCTGAAAACCCGCCTACTGCTGCGGCGGATCTTTTTTCCGGTCAGCCGGCTGCTCCTGTCCGCGCTGCTCTTTTTGCAGTTTGGGATGCAGCTTATATTCCGACGCCGGCTGGCTGCGGCGCTCAAGCAGCTCCTGCTGCTGCGTTTTTTTCAGCAGCTGATAGCTGAAGTACAGTAAAGCCAGCAATGCAGCCGCGCACACCAGCAAAACCAAAATAATCGCAACCTGCTGCAAAGCCTTTCTCCAAAAACAGCACAATAAAAAAGAGCCCTAATATGGCTTAGGACTCTCTGAAAGTCAAAACCCGCAAAAACGGATTATTTAGACTGGTCTAAAATAGCGAAAAGCTCTGCCTGAACTTGCTCAATTGGGCGCAGGCCGTTCAATTTGTCATAAGTCGGCGCATTTTCGCCGGAAGCAGCGCGGCCCTGATAGAAGCCGACCAGCTGTTCAGTTTCTGTATGGTATGAACCCAAACGCTTGCGGATGGTTGCTTCCTGATCGTCTGGACGCTGTACAAGGTCTTCGCCTGTTTCGTCATCTTTGCCTTCAACCTTAGGCGGGTTGTAAACAATGTGATATACGCGGCCAGATGCCGGGTGCTGGCGGCGGCCGGAAAGGCGCTGCACGATTTCTTCATCCGGCACATCAATTTCAATCACATGATCAATGCTGATGCCTTCATTTTCAAGCGCTTCAGCTTGAGGAATTGTGCGCGGGAAGCCGTCAAAAATGCAGCCGTTGACGCAGTCCGGCTGCGCAATGCGCTCTTTCACCAAACCAATGATCAGCTCATCGGATACCAGGCCGCCATTGTCCATCACGCTTTTAGCTTGCAGGCCAAGTTCAGTTCCTTCACGAATTGCAGCACGGAGCATATCACCGGTTGAAATTTGCGGGACATTGTAGCGCTTACAGATCAACTGAGCTTGAGTGCCTTTGCCTGCTCCAGGTGGACCGAGTAAGATAATGCGCATAAAAAAACATCCTCATTTAAACATTGTATTTGACGCCTTGCCCATGTCAAAACATTCGACATATTCTTCAGCATCTAATTATAAGAAAGCCACAAACAAATGTATGGTGCCCGCAATAAAGCCCGTTACCCCGCCCAGTAAAATTAAAATCCATTCGTCTTCCTGAAATGCAGGACGTAATAAATTTTGAAACTCTTTTGGCGTCAGCTCGCGGATGCGGTCTCTGAACATCTGATAGATTTTCTGTGCACGGCTCGCATTGAACGCAGGGTCGCATACAGGCACCATCGTAATTTCAATTGAGCGATCAATCAAGTCTGTCTTGAGTTTTGCGTACTCTCTCGGGCCTAAAGACAGCTGCAAAGAGGTTCTGACCAGCGGCGTTTCCATAATTTCATTAATGTGGCGCTTGACAATGCGGCGGGTCTTGTCTTTTTTGCTGCCGTACATCATTTCGGTCATGATGGATTTCAGCGTAATCAGGTCTTCAGTGACCACACTGGCAAAGACATCGGACACTTCTTCCTGGCGCTTCATGAATGCGCCCTGAACATTATAGGTGCCGATGCGCGGAAGCACAGGCTTCAGCCAAGGAAACTTACGATTTTTTGTTAATTCAAAGAGTTGCGGGTATTTAACATAGTGCGGCTCAATCGGATTGAAGACCATCCAGATGGCGATCCAGTTGGTTAAAAAGCCCCAGACCGATGCCCAGAACGGCACTGTCCAGTGCCAAGGCACCACAAACCAGACGATCATCTGGAAGACGCCGAAGAACATCCCGATCAAGGCGCTGATGTGCCAGATAAAGTTGATTTCCTTTTGCCCGACTTTCAAAAACATGCGCACCATCAGGCGGCGGTCGCCTTCCATCTGGCTGACCACCATTTCACGCATATCCACAAGTGACTCGACGTTCATGGTCAGCTCAGTCACAAGTTCCCTTAATATGCCCGGCATCTGCTTATTGGCCTGCGCATAAATGCGGCGCTTGATGGAATAAGGCAAATTTTCCCACAGCACGGCATTGCGCTCGAGCATCACTTCATCAATCAGATGCTCCAGCTCAAAGCCGACCTGCTCGCCGATAATCCGCGCCATGTCCTCCGGGTCCATGGCCTCCAGAAACTCGCGCAGCGAACCCAGCTTGGATAAGGTATTGTCAGTAATAATGCCTGAAATGCGCCCCGCCTTGCGCGGCACAATGCCCTGCCAGCCCACAGGCAACGGGCCAAGGTGGAAGCCCCAGAAGTTAATCGGGTAAAAGACCATTTTGAGCGCCATCCAGACGTGCGCCCAGGTCACAAAAGCGGTAACAGGGATAATGCTGAGCACTGCCCAAAAATCCGGGCGGTTCAAAAAGGTTTGCCACAACTCATTGACGTACTCAAGCATGCATCACTTCCATATCTAATTTTAATCGGGAAATATTGAACGACATAAAGCCGAATATTTTCACTACAAACCGATACTTAGAGTATAGGAGAATTGTAGCTTCGGTTCTGTCTCTACGACTGTCCGCCCATCTTGACCGGTCAGTTTCTCGCCGGCGCCAATGCCGACGCTGAAGGTGCTAATCCGTTCTGAGCTGAGCATCACATAAGCCAAGTCAACGCCGCCGCCCAAACGGCTTTCATATTCATTGCCGGTGTCTTTGCTGTCAATGTGGCCGGCATAGGCGCCAAGGTAATAGCCATTCTGGTCCTTGCCGGTAAAATGCACCGGATAGCGGAAACCCAACTGGCCGCCAAAGGTTTTATCGCCGTTCAGGAAAGCGCCCGCTTTGGCATATGCAATGCCGCAGGGATTCACCCATTCAGCATTTAAATGAATCATTTTCTGGGTAAAACCCGCCCCTGCATACAGCGCTTGGCCTGAGCCAGCCACCAGTTCCGCTTGCGGCAGCAGGGCGCTGTCCTGCGCAGATGCGCCGCCGGCAAACAAAGCAAGCGCCAGCAAAGAATAAAATCTGTTCATTATTTTCACCCTTGTCCTTAATTTTAGGCTTTTTTAGTTGTAATACAGTCCTATTTTTATGCGGTTTTGACTTTATCAGAATTATATGAACACTTATATACAGCGCTTTACTTTTTTAATGTCTGCAAAGTCAAAGTTTAAGCAGATCCGGCGCTTCTGGGCTGCTTTTCGCTTATCAAATTTTTTGAACTTGCGGTAGAATGGTCAGCCTCAATTTCCCCTTTGTGTGACTTAAGCCGACCGCGTATGAAGCAGCACTTTCCTTTAAAAAATGTACAGCAAGAAAAGCGCATTTTCCGCAACCGCATTTATTTCTCACTGGGCATTGTGATTTTTTTCCTGCTGCTGCTCGTCGCACGCTATTCTTACCTGCAGATTGCCAGCTACGACAAGTTCGCCACAGATTCAGAAAAGAACCGCGTCCGCCTGCAGCCGCTGCCGCCGGCGCGGGGCTATATTTATGACCGCAACGGCGTTCTGCTGGCGGACAACTATCCGGTCTTTTCTGCTACCATGAGCCGCGCCGATATTGATGATATTGACGACACGGTTCGGCGCTTAGCCCCAGTCATCAATCTGTCTGAAGAAGATATTGAGCGCTTCCGGAGCCGGATTAAAACCTCGAAAAAAACTGAGCGCGTCGCGCTGAAGCTGAATCTGAACGAAGCTGAAATTGCGCGCTTCAGTGAGGTGAAATTCCAGTTTCCCGGCGTCAATATTGAAACCCAAATGACCCGCTACTATCCGCATGGCGAGCTGTTTGCGCATGTGATTGGCTATGTCGGCCGCATCAATGACAAAGAATTAAAAAGCATTAATAAAGACTTATATGCCGGAACCAACCTGATTGGAAAAATCGGGGTCGAAAAATACTATGAAGAGCTGCTGCACGGCCTGCCCGGTAATGAGTCGGTCGAAGCCGATGCGCACGGCAATGTGCTGCGCCATTTAGGCCGCAAAGACCCGATCCGCGGCAATGACCTGTATTTATCGCTGGATTACGGCCTGCAGATGGTCGCTTCCGAGCAGCTGGCGGGCCGGCGCGGCGCCATTGTCGCCATGGACCCGGGCACAGGCGAAATCCTGGCTTTAGTATCCAGCCCGAGCTTTAACCCGAATTTATTTGTCACCGGCATCAGCAGCAAGGACTACTCTGCGCTGCGCGATGATCTTGACCAGCCCCTGTACAACCGCGCAGTGCAAGGCTCCTATCCGCCAGGCTCAACCATTAAGCCTATGTTTGGCTTAGGCGGCCTGCACTACAATCTGGTCGATTGGAATACCACCATTTCAGATCCAGGCTATTTCTCCCTGCCCGGAGATTCGCACCGTTTCCGCGACTGGCGCAAATCTGGCCACGGCGTGGTCAACCTGCACAAATCGCAGGTGATCTCCTGCGATACCTACTATTATATTCTGGCCTACCGCATGGGAATTGAGCGGATGAACAGCTGGATGCGCCAATTCGGCTACGGTGAAAAAACCGGCGTGGACTTGCCGAGCGAAAGTTCCGGCCTGTATCCAAGCCCGGAATGGAAGCTGCGCACGCGGAAAACCAAGTGGCTGAAGGGTGAAACCATTTCGGTCAGCATCGGGCAAGGCGCATTTACCGCTACCCCGCTGCAGCTGGCCATGGCCACGGCCATTACCGCCAATCAGGGCCAGCACGTCACGCCGCATGTGCTGCGTGAAAGCAAAGGCACTAAGCCCCATGCCGTGCATAATGCGCCAAACGGAAAAATTGAGTTTAACGGCAAGCCGGAAGACTGGATAAAAATGCGTGACGCCATGGTCGATGTGATTGAAAGCGGCACAGGGCGCCGCATCCGCACGCCGATGTATAAAATTGCCGGCAAGACCGGCACTGCGCAGGTTAAAAGCATTGCGCAGGGCAAGCGCTATAATGAAGCGATATTAACTGAGCGCCAGCTTGACCACGGCCTGTTTGTCGGCTTTGCTCCGGCGGACAAGCCTGAAATCGCCATTGCGGTGATTTGGGAAAATGGCCGTCACGGCGGTTCAGCTGCCCAGCTGGCCCGGCCGATTTTTGACTACTGGCTGCTGAACCGCAAAAAAGCGCCGGTCCGCCCTTCGGCAGCGCAAGTCAGCGGCGGCCTGATGACTGCCGGCATCAAGCCCAGCGAATTGCCAAGCGGCGAAAATCCGCTCCAAAGCAGCGCCAATGCGCCAGCCTCCCCTCCGCCAACAGATGCAGACTCCGATTAAATTATGAAAAATCAACTCCGAATTATTGGCGGTGACTGGAAGCGCCGCCAGCTTCCTTTCGCCAGCATTGACGGGCTGCGTCCAACCCCAGACCGTGTCCGCGAAACCCTGTTCAACTGGCTGATGTGGGATATTCAAAATGCGCAGGTGCTGGATATTTGCGCAGGCTCCGGCGCATTAAGCTTTGAAGCGCTGTCGCGCGGCGCGGCCCAAGTGGTGATGATTGAGCCTGACCGCACGCAGGCCAAATTTTTAACCGACAATCTGCAGCTGCTGAAAGTCACCGCGCAGCATGCCAAGCTGAAAATTGCCACCGCGCAGCAGGCGCTTCCCGCCCTGAAAGAGCAGTTTGATGTGGTGTTTTTAGACCCGCCCTACAGCCTGGATTTGTGGGAAGCGCTGGCGCAGCTGGCTGACCCGGCCATTAAAGCCAATGCCTTGATTTATATTGAAGCTGACCGGGATTTGTCGCAGCTGAAGCTGCCGAATACCTGGAAGCAGATTAAAGAAACCAAGGCCGGCACAGTGCGCGCCGGGCTTTTTCAAAAAATAGTTTAATTTGCCTATTCTGAACAGCCTTCAGACTCAGAGCGCGGAAAGCGCATTGCTGCCCCATAGCCGGGAAAAATAAACTTCGGATACTTACCCGCCACGGCAAGGACGCCGTGCATAGGCAATAAAAGACTTTTGCCTGCTTGAGATTTTTCAAAGCAGGCCTGGCCGAAGCAAAAGCGTTTAAATTTTTAAAGCAAAAATGAGGCAGCGCAAGCGCTAAAACACATAATTCCAGAACAGGCGGATAATTTGCCCGCGGTCATACGGGAAATTCGACAGATATTCATAACCTATACTGTGGCGCGGATTGACGCGGAATTCCATGCCGTAGCCGAATGAAACGGCGAAATCCTGCAGGCCAATCTGCTCTGACTGGCCGGACAGAAACTTGTTTTTTGCGCCATCCGCTTCATAAGCTGTGTAGTTATAAATTTTTACAATTTCATTTTCAAAAAACAGGTTTTCGATCAGTCCATAATCCTGCGCATCTTGCGCGGTTTTCGAAGCCAGCATGCGCTGTTCCTGCTCATACAAATCCTGCAGGCCCGCATCCATGGCCACAATGCCCTCCGGCTCCTGCGCAGCCGCAGCCGCAGCCGCAGCGCCTGCATGCAAGCCAAGCATGACCCAAACCGCCAGTGCTTTCATAACCGCCCTAATACCATAAGATATGCCCATGCTAACTTAAATTTTTATAAAATTTAATTGCTTATTTTGCTGCCTTATTCAGCTTCCATTGATCAAGCCGGCCGGCGCAGCCAGAGCAGCTCAAAAGCGCGGCAGCTGCGTCAGGTCTTGAAAAATCTGTGCGCAGCATGCAGCGCCCGCCTGGCTGCGGTTCAGGCTCCAATCAGCCGTTTTTTGAACATTCAATGAATGCAGGGCAAAACAGGCGCCGCAAAAATTTATACAATACGGCACTCCTCATTTTGCCCCTTTAACTTATGAAATTGCCCGCCATATTTGCCGCAGCCCTGCTTTTAAGCGGCTGTCCGCTTGGCACATCGCAAGATATTAAAAAAGCTGAAAAGCTGCTGGCCGGCTTTCAGTGCAAGAAAATTGAAAGCGCGCAAATGGCGCATAGCCCGATTACCGCTTACCATGAACAGTCGCTGCACGGCGCCAGGCAAAAAGCCGAACAGTATATTCAAAGCTATAAAGATGGCGATCAGCTGTTCAGCATCCCGCTTACTGCCGTCATTGAGCAGCAGTACAGCATTTATAAAGAAGCCTGCCAAAATTTAGGCGGTGTTCATCAAAATATTTTGGATGAAAACTAAACTTTTAAATGCCTGCTTTCTATCCCGTGAAAGCGGGATTTTTCTTATAACCCGCAGCAGCCGGATTCAGCTGCTGCGCAATTTCCACCCGGACATCCCGCTTAGGCGCCGGCTTTACATTTCGGCATCTAATGCTTTATTCAGCAGAATAATAGCGGCGGTCCACGCTGAAATCTTCAGGAAATTTAGGGCTGATTTGCGCATAAAACTGCATAATTTCCGCCATGTCTTTTTCATAATCGCCTGTAGGATAAACAATTTTCCCTACACCGGTTTTTTTCTTCTCATAATCCATATAAGCCAGCGCAATCGGCACGCCCGCATTCAGCGCGACATGGTAAAAGCCGGTTTTCCACTGTTCCTGCTTGGAGCGCGTTCCTTCCGGCGTGACCAGCATGACCAGTTTTGCATGCTCTTTAAACAGGCTGGTCATCACTTCAACCATGCTCAAGCGCTGCTCGCCTTCGGCTTTAGGGCTGCGGTCAATCCCAATGCCGCCCATGGCCCGGACAAAAGGCCCAAATGGAAGCTTCATATAGCTGTCTTTAATGGTCAGGCGGACATTCACCCCTAAAGCTTTCAGGGCTAAGCGCGCATACAGCGCATCCCAGTTGCTGGTATGCGGCGCAGCAATCATGACGCACTGCGCTAAATCCTGCGGCCAATGGTTATCCAGTTTCCAGCCCATCAAATTCAGGCTTTGCTCAGCTAATTTTTCAAACACCCAATGCACCATATACAGATTTATCTGGCGCTGATTCTAACTGCCCTGCAGAAATTAGATAGACCAAAATGCTCAATAAACCGCCAATTAATTTATAAATGTATACAATCATAAATGGGAAAAATCATCCGCTGACGTCGCCATGCATCAGAGCGCATGCCCTTGCGCATATTTTCCCGGCTAAACAAACAAGCCGGTATTACAAGAAAACTCTAGTCATTTTTTAATCTTTTTAGTAACTTAAATAAATCAAATGATAAAAAGGCCAATTTGCATGAAAAAGACCCTTCTTATGCTTGCGCTTTCAAGCATTGCGCTGGCTGGCTGCGCTAAGCCTGAAAGCCAAAACTCCGCTGCGCCTGCCGGCGACGCTGCCAGCAGCGCTGCTGTTCAGTCTGCAAGCGAAGCATCTGCGCCAGCCGATGCCCTGCCTGCGGGCGATACAGCTGAAACTTCTCTGGACTGGGCAGGAAAATACAAGGGCGTATTCCCTTGCGCAGACTGCGAAGGCATAAAAATGGAGCTTGAGCTTAAATCTGACAAGACTTATGAGCTTACAGAAGAGTATCTCGGCAAGGGCAAAGGAAACGAATTTAAAACCGAAGGCGCTTTCAGTTTTGATGCTAAAAATCCATCGGTCATTACGCTGGATCAGGCAGCCGATAAGCGCAAATTCTTTATTGGGGAAAATTTTGCAGAAGCCCGCGATATTGAAACCGGCGAAGCAATTGAAACGCAGCTGAATTACAAACTGAGCAAAGAGCTGAATTAAGCGCCTGCTTGGAAAAAGGCTCTGCTTTGCAGTAATGCTGATCAGTTAAGGAGTTTCGTCGTAGACTTCTTAACCTTTTGGACTATTCACGGCGGAGTCTTACCGTTTTTAAATCGAATTTTTGGAGCTCGTTTTGTTC
>NZ_JAVXCI010000066.1:0-18661 GCF_036659555.1 Acinetobacter sp. | reverse complement strand
TGCCGTGAAATCCATGGCAAAAAAGCGAATAATCTGTCTAAATTTCGCTTCACTGATTTTTGAACGGGAATAGTATCTATTTTTATGTTTAATATTAGGAAGTTACCATATAGTTTGAATATGTTTACTTCCTAAGCCCCATAATAATTGCAGTTCTGAACTGCCACTCCCCACCACCCAAACTAAAACTGATTTTTGAAAATGACAGCTTATGTGTCATAAATTCTCAGAAAATCTTAACTTATGTGGCACAAACAAGTTGAGATTGAATGTCATAAAAACTTAAGTGGCTTTGATTTAATTAAAAAATTCAATCTCACACTATCTGTCTTTTAACGAATAGAGCCATATGGCTCTATTTTTTTGCGCGGATCAGCATAGCTGCCATTCAGCAGGCCTTTTATTTAGACAGAATTCTGTAGCACGGCGCCGCTTCCAGGCTGATTTCACCGCCGTTCAGCTTAGCCCAAGCCTTGGCATCGGCATCATTCGGATTCTTCAGGCTGAAAGTCCGGTTAAAGCTGGCAAAACTGTTGGCCCATTGAGCCGCCTTGCCTGCAGAATCGGTAAAGGCAACCCCGGAAGGGCGCGACCCCGCCGCAGCATTCAGCAGGCTCTCCATCTGCAGCAGCGCGCCGCCAACGACAATATTTTCATTGCTGTCCGGCGAAGTTTTAATAGTGGTATTCATGCCGATTAAAGCGCCATTCAGCGTGCCAAAAGCCTGATCACCCAAAATCATGCGCAGCGACAATGCATTTGGCGTGACCTTTGAGCCGCTGGTGAATGCCCGGGAAACCGTGCCGATGCGGTACTGCTGCGTGCCTGAATCATCCTGCATCAGCAGCGGATCCAGCACATCGCCGCCTGAACAGCCATCCGCTGGATCAGTGGACAAGTCCGCCAGTGAGGTCATCGGGTCTGTAAAGGCATCGTCCGGCACATTCGGGCGCATATTGGTGCGGATATCGCCATTGCGGTCAATGACAATGCCCAGCTTGACTGGCTTCACCCCTGCATTTTTAAACTTGAACGTCAAGTCAGCATACAGCGGGAAGATATAATTCTGCGATGCCCTGACATTGCCTTCAGTTTTGAATACTTTTTTATCTAAATAAGTGACCGGGAACTGCTTGTACAGATCCAGCGTTCCCTTATAGTCTGCGCCGCTGACGCGCTGCTCCCAGCGGCCCAGCCGCGCCTCGTCCTGCGCAGTCAGCACAGCGGAGCTGCTCAGGCCGGCAAGCGCCCTGTACAGTCCGCCGCCCGTGCCTGCGACCATTTTATCCGCCAGCAAAGTCCCCTGCTTAATAAGCAGCGGTTCTGTGCCGGCCTCATTGAAGTCAAATTTAAAGCCCCGCTGGCGCTTGCGGTCAATTTCATGGGTCACCGGATCAATCCAGTTGTCCTGCTGCGCGGCGGTCATTTGCTTGGGCTTCGCGGTCAGCATCAGCTCCAGATTGACGCCGCCGATTGTCGTCAGCTTTTTTTCCACTTTGCCCCGCCACTGCACCCCGCTGCCGAATGTCATGCCCTGGCGGTCAGTCATCAGCATAAAGTGGCCGAATGAGTTGGTTTTTCCTGTGTCTTCCGGCAGGCATTCCGCTTTATCGCAGCCGACTAAGCCGTTTGAGCCGCTGATGCCGGAAATCATCAGCTGCGGCGCAGAAAATAAGGCAAACTCCGGCTGAAAAACCCCGGCAGCTGAAATATTGGCTAATTTGGCCACCACCTTAAAGGCGTCGTCATCACTGACCTGCTGCAGGTTCAGCCAAGGGCTGAACAGCTGGCTGAATGCAGCCTCATCCGGATTTTTGAAATCCGCCAAGGTGACAGACTTGGCCAGCCCTTCCAGGCCCGTGCGGTTTTCCGCATCCATATACACTGGCTGAATGTCTGAAGCGGCATCAATCCGGGCATCTTTCAGGCCAATCGCCTGAATGATTTTGGCCAAGCGCATCGCGGTTTTGACTGTATCATCATTTTTGTTCAGCGCCTGCGCGGCCTGGCCAGTGATGCCGCCGGCAATATCCAGCAGCGTTAAGCGCGGCGGCGACACGCCGCTGGCCACATTGGAAATCGCGCTTAAATTGACTTTTCCTAAGTCAATTTTACGCTCCTTGTCCCCCATCAGATAGAAAGTCACGGTATCGCCCATTTTGCAGGCGCCGCTGGACACGCTTTCATTCACATTGAATAAGGTAATGAATTTATTTTTTGCATCGCTTGAACAGGTGAAATTCAAGCCTTCCAGAGGATAATCCAGCACAAACTCCATGCAGCCGGAGCTATTGCTGTAGCAGGCGCCATTTTCGGTGCTGGTATCGTAAGCTTCCGGAATAATATTGGCGCTTTCACCGCCGCAGCCGCTTAAAGCGGCAGCCAATGCGCCCAAGGCAAACGGCAATATTCTTTTATTTTTCATCCTGATTCTCTAGTTTATCCTTAACGGATTGCAATTAATTTAAGCTGCCCATAATTGGCCAATGCGCGCTGCTCCACATCAATGGCTGCAGCTAAGGGCGTAAGTAAAATATATTCAGTTTTATCGGGTACTTGAATTACACCCTCAATGCGCTCCCGGTATAGGTAGTCCGGGCCGGCGCCATTATTTTTATAGCCGCCTGCGCCTTCCAGCACGCAGCCCTGCCGGTCCAGAAATACCGCAAATGGCCAGTAAAATGCCGGATTATGCTGATTGGAAGCATATGAGCTGATCTGGATATTCTTTAGCGCTCCTTCCACTCTGACAATTTCAAAATCAAACTCATCATTCAATGGCGCGCGCGGCCAGAGATTCACCTCGGACTGCAGTTTTAAGTTTTTGGCTTTGCTGATTTTTTTACCTTGAAAGCACTGCCGGCCAAGGCTGCTGGCCGCATCTTCCCCGGAAATCCTGTAATAGGACGCCGACAAAGTTACCGGGCCCTGCGCAGCCGGCTGACGGGTTTTAAATACAGAAGCAAGCACCGATTTGCTGACGCCTTTTTCGCGCTCCACCATCTGCATCCGGGTGGAACCGGCTTTGGGGTCAATCACGCCTTCAGGCATCGCATAAAAGCGCTTTTTCCCTTCCAGATTGAATTCCTTATCTTCCAGATATTCGCTATTGACATACTGCTCAGCGCCCAGCGCGGAAAAGCCGGCGCGCTGTTCCGCACTTTGCTGCGCTGGCTGGGGTACTTCCGGCCGGTGCTGCACAAGTTCCGCCGGCAAGACCCTGAATGATGCTTCCCGCTTTTTCTCCAGCTCAGCGCTTTCCGCAGCGCCATTGCCCTGCTGCGCTGGAACAGCAGCCTTTTGCAGCGTTTGCGCCGCATGCGGTTCAGCTGCAGTTTTTTTAGGCGCGGATGCTGCTACCGGCTGTACAGCGGCTTGGCGGACGGACTGTTCCGAAGGCTGCTTTGCTGATGGCGCCAGCGAGGCCTGCGGCTGCAGCATGACGCTTTGTGTTTTCTGCTGCAGTTTTTGCTGGCTGGATGAAGATTCAAGATCTTTGAGCGCCTGCTGGATTTTCTGCGCTTGGGCTGGATTCAAATGCGCAGAAGGCTCCGGCAAGCGTTCTTCCTGCGCCGCTGCCGGCAGCGCATTCTGAACCGCCGGCGGCGCGGCCTGATCCGGCAGCTGCACCACCATCGGCCGGCCATCCGGGCCAATAATGGTATGAAATGCGCCTGCATAGGAAACCGATGCCTGCAGCACTGCGCATGCCAGCATCGACTGCATCAATAAATTCCCTTTCATCCTTATTCCTACCCTACCACCGTGTTCTATAGTTCAATCCCAGAATCGTAATTTTTGTATCGGTCTTAACATTCAGGCCCGCATAGGGGTTTAATAAAATATTGTTAACCCCAGTCTGGTTCGCCATGCTGCTGCTGTTTGCCGGAATATTGTCTTTGCTGCGCAGGAAGCCGATCGACAGATCCAGATCGGTATCCGCATCAAAGCGGTAGCCGACGCCTAAGCCGAACAGCTGCGCGCCATTGATGGGAATCATGGTATTGCGCTTGCCGTCAGGAATGGCGCTGGCCCGCGGCTCATAGCCTGCGCGCAGTTTAAGGCGGTCTGTTGCAGAATATTCCAGCCCGATGCCGAAATTCCACGGCGAGGTAAATTCCAAAGGCAGCGCTAAAGAGGAGTCGCTGATATTTTCAGACAGCAGTTTCGCAATTTTCAGCGCTGAAATTTGCCGGTCAAATTCAAAGCGGAATTTATCCCATGCCTTATAGTCGGTCCAGCCCACATCAAAATTGACCTGCAAGTCCGGCATCAGCTTGTATTTAACGCCGGCCTGAAAATGCGCCGGATATTCAAAATCCATCGCCACCAGGCCGGACTCGCTGGCAGGCACCGAGCTGGGGAAGCCGAGAATCGAAGCCAAGATCTGCCCGGTCGGAGACGACATCAGCCCTTTGATCATTTCCTGCGGCGCCTTGGCATTATCAATATGGTACTTGCCCTTTAAGCGCATTTTGGCTGCGCTCTGATACACCATGCCGAAGCTGAAGTCTTCCGCCGGCTCCCACAGCACCCCCAGGTTATAGCTTGGGCTCAGCGACTGCTCCATCGCCAGCTGCATTTGGCCAAAGCGGCCGAAAGGGTTCATGCCTTCGTCTGCATTGCACATGCCCAGCAGCAGGATATCGGTGATAATGTCTGAATTTTCCTTGAAAGGCGTGCAGACCACTTCATCAATCATGCGCAGCATGCCAATCAGCTCATTGGGAAAGCGCAGATCGGTTTTCAGGCCAATCGCCTGATAGGACATGCCTATGCCACCGCCAATCGAAAGCTGGTCATTGATCTGATAGCCGATGGACGGCGACAAATAGGTGATGCGCTCCAGCGCAACCTGCTGCCCCATATAGTTTCCGGGATTGCCGTTTTCGGCGCCAAAGCCGGCAATCAATGGCGCATATATTGCCGTCGCAAAGGTGGCCTTGGAACCCGGCGGATTATAGGCGATGCCCGCAGTCGGCGCCGCCAGCGGCATGCCTTCGCCCAGATCCACCATTTTCTTTAAAACCGGCACATACAGGCTGGCGTATTCGACATCGCCGTGCACTGCGCCTTTAAAGTCCGTACAGATATCCGATGCAACTTCCGGCCCGTCATTGCAGACGATCGGATCATCGGAATAGCCAAAAACGTTATAGCCGGCGGGAACGGAAAACTCGCGCTTAATATCAAAATTTGCAACGATGCCCTGCACATCGGTCTGCAGGCCTTCAATTTTCGTTAAGGCCGCTGGGTTGAAATGCACGGCGCTGATGCCCGGCGGATCAGCAGTTACCGCATTGCCCAGCGCCAGAGCGCGCGTATCTACAGATAAGTTTGTTCCCAGCTGCGCAAATGCGGTGCTGGAACAGCCCGCCAAAATAATCGCGCTGACGAGCGGGCTGAGTCGGATTTGATTCATGCGACTGCCCTCTTAGCGGATTTTCTTGCCGAAACCTAAAATATCCAGCGGGAAGGACAGGCCGAGCGAAACATCCGGCGCATCTTCCGTTAAGCCTAAACCGACGGTGCCATTCACAATGGTGTCCGGAGATACGCGCACGCCCAGGGAAATCGCCAAAGTTGAACTGGTCTGGTCGGCCGGCGAATACGATTCGCCCGTGCTGTAGCCGAATTCAGCGCCGGTATTGAAGCTCTGCTGATAGGACATGGTCATGGATACGTCATAGTTGAATGAGTAGGCAAAACCGAAGGCAAAACCGCCGCTGATGCCCGGATCAAACTCCTTGATTACCCGGGTGCCGCGGCGCTGATTTAAATCATCCTCTTTCAGGCCATAATTGGCGGAGACGGAAGCGAAAAGCACCACCGGGTCAATATATTTGCGCGTGCTTGCGCCCACGCCAACAGAATAATAGCCCTTGCCTGTCGCCAAATCTGAAGCAGCATTGACTTCATAAGGGCTGTCGCCGGTCTTGGTGGACAGGCTGCCGAACAGGATTAAAGGCATCCGCCCGGCTTTCAGCGGGAAAGGCTCCCAGCGCGCGCCCAGAGAAATATCGCCTAAGCCTGCAGTCGAGGCATCCTTCAGCAAATCTGATTTCGCCACTAAAGGCAGCGATGCGGTAAAGGTCAGGTTATCCAGCACGCCGTACTGCAGCGTAAACGTATTGGTGATGGAATGGGTGGCATTTTCCTGAACGCGCAGCTGATAAAGCTGGCCTTTGGCCATTTCCATATCCAGCTGGGTGTCGCGGTAGTAGGTATAGTCAATATCGTAATAAGATGAAATATCACCAGTTTTAATCAATGAATACTGGCGTTCATTCGAGGTAAAAACTTCCTGCAGATTCGTTTCCTGACTGGCGTCCCCCGCCTGCTGCTGCAGCGCACTGGACGCCTGGGCATGCTCACCTGCCGGTGGCGCTGGCGCATCCTGCTGCTCAACAGCATCATAGCCGCCTACCGCCGGCTGTTCCGCAGCTGCTTCATATTCTCCTAGAGCCGGCTCTTCGGCTGCATAGGCGGCGCCAATCGCCAGCTGAATCCCCATAGCTAATATGGTTCTGTTCATCCATTTACTTTTCATATTCCATCCCGCTGCGTTTATTTTTTTAATTTCGCTTTTTTCAAAAAATCATTTGCTCTTATAGTAGAGGCGCAAATAGTTGTATGCCGGCTGCCCGTAAGATTCCGACTCTTCATTCATGTTTTTATCGAGCCGGATTGTAGAAGCTTTGTCCGCAATTTTTTCCATGTAAAATTGCGGATACTGAATATCGGCAAATGCGTAGCGGTTGACTGTCGCATCTTCGACATGGCGCATGTCGGCATCCTGCAGCGCCAGCAAGTTTTTCCGCTGCTCAGGCGCAACATTGATCAAATATAAAGTGTTATTTTCCCAAATCTCTTTGAAGCGCGTTTCGTCAAAGCTGATATTGCCCAGCGCCGGATCCGCCACATAAACCCGGCCATTTTTATAACCCTTGAATACCACAAAATGCTTGAAGCCAGCATAGGAGATTGGAACAATAGCCGGCTGGCCTTGGCTGACCAAATCAGCAAATTCACCTCTGTAGCCGCCGCTTTCCAGCCCCAGGGCGCCGGCAAAGCGCTTCATGTCCAAGAGTGAAAAGCTGCGCCGTTCAATGATTTTTTCTGTTTCGCCGAACTTCAGCAGGCCTTTCATGGTTTGCTGTTCGGTCAGCTGTGTGCCCACATAGCCGTTGAGCAAAGTGGTTAATGCGGCTGAACCGCAGCTGTAGTCATAGGCTTGGCGCACAATTCCGCGGAACTGGTCTTCAATTGCAGGCTTGATTTTGACGGCTTCACGGTGCATCCGCGTATAGGAATCATTGCGCGAATCCAGAGTTTCAGTGTAATACACTGCCCCTGCCGGCTTTTCTTTTATATCGAAGGACTCTTTGGCAAAGTAATACATCAATGCCGAGCCTAGAGCTATCTCTAACATATCTTTTGACTTTTTTTAGTTATCGGCAAATCTATGCCTTTTTATCTTTATTTTAGAGCCGGAGCCCTACATCCATGTATTGTGCAAGATACCTTTTTTTTCAAAGAAAAACAGTATTTTTTTTATCTTTTTGCTGGCTTTCAGCGTTTTTTTGTAAAAAAAAGCGCGTGAATTTCACGCGCTTTTTCTGCTTAGATCTTAGTGGCCGGAAATCGTAATAACTGCGCCTTTGGTATATGAGCCTGGAGCAGTTGAGTAGTAGGTTTGCATGCCTTGCACTTCTACATCGCCAATTGAGCCCGCATTGCGGTTGCCCAAGTGAATGCCTTTGATATACGTATCTTTTGCGCCTGTATCGTTGCTGACAATGCGGATATGCGCCGCTTTGCCAAGTGTAGAGCCGCCGCCGACATAAGCATCGTTAAAGACTTGAATATCAGAATTAATCGTTAAATCTGAACCGCCTGCATCAGCAAGCTTGATGCTTTCAACAAAAATTTCACCCGCCTCCTTCGTTGCTACCGGCGTTGGGGTGCCGGCAACTGAAACAGAACCTACAGCCTTGCCTTTGGTTGAATTGTCCAGAATGCCGAGATTTTTAATTTCCAAGCCGCCAATCATCTTCGTATTCAGCTTGACCATAGCGCCTTGAGGGGCCGCGCCCACTTGAATATTGGCATCCATTTGGCCTGTTTTCAAAGACAGTCCGCTTAAGATTGCATTGTAATTTGAGTCATCGCCGCCGCGGCGGATTGTGCCTGCATTTGCGCCAGCGCCAGCTGTACCGGAAGCTGTTACGCCAATTTCGCCGATATTGATATCCAGGCCGGAAACTTGCGCTGCAATGTTGATGAATGCTGTATTGCCTGATCCTGCGCCGGCGTCACTGTCAATTTTCAAGTCAGCTAAGTTGCGTGACGCCAGTAAGTATTTCCCCCCATCGGCATAGTTCGCGCCAATGACAATACCCTTATCCTTCACAACGTTCGTTTCTACGCCGCCGACCATGTTTGAAATGCCGTTGCCTTTAATCACGATTGCGCCGGCATTCGCCGCTGTGCCATTCAGGCCGTCATTATCGTGAATTAAAACTTTGTCGATTTCAATTTTTGAGATGCCAATGCCGATATTAATGCCGTCTTGACCGGTTGAAGCGCTTAGCGCGGCATCATCCATTGCCTGCATCGCCATTGCGTTTGCGCTGATTGCCATAGAAGAAACTAAAACAAGTTTAGTAAACTTTTTCATCTGTTACTCTCCCAAGAGTATTATTTTTTTTGATTTTCAACCACTCGATATAGACCGCTGCTTATTTATTTTATGGCAGCCGTTACATCTTTCCTTGAGTAGTCTGCCCGCCTGACTAAAGTATATCTGCGCCATTTTTTGATCAACTGCTGTTGGTCGCAATCTTTCTGTTGCCGATAAACGGTATTTACACCAACAAGCCCCGCACATTGCGATAAAATAGGCCTATCTCTTTTGAATTCTGCATTTTATTTCCGCATGCAAAACCCGAAAATCCATAAAAAAATTCTGTTTAATCAAAATATTGCGCCTAGCCAGATTTTAAAGGCCTTGGCCGGTTTTCCGCATGCCGTTTATTTGCAGAACAGCGGGCAGCCGCTGATTGCTTTTCTTGCGGATGAATATTTTGTTCTGATCAGCCAGCAATTGACGCATTATTCAAAAACCGGCCTGCAGGCCTACGCGGCAGAAGAAGCTGAGCATTTGCCGGAACTGGGCAGCGGCCTGCCGGCAGGCAATTGCAGCGGGCGCTTTCAGGGCGGCTTCGTGGGTTTCATCAGCTATGACTACGGCGCGTCGCAGCAGATTTCCCTGCAGCAGAAAAACCAGCCCAGCCTTTTTTTAGGCCGTTTCAGCACTTATCTGGAATGGACTGAAGCAGGCTGGATGCTGCACTGCCCTGCGGAGGATTTTGCTGAAATTGAAGCCCTGCTGCGGTCATCAATGCAGAATCTGAACCATGCGGAAAGCTTCCGCTTAATAGCCCCCTGCACCGCGCGCTGGCCCAAAGCGCAGTATGCAGCCGCCTTTCAGCAGGTTCAGGAATACATCAAAGCGGGAGACTGCTATCAGATTAACCTGACGCAGGAATTCTGCGCGCCGGCCCATGGCGCCCTGCTGGACACGGCCGAACAGTTCTGGCGCCTGACCGATGCGCCTTATTCGGGCTATCTGCGGATTGATGATTTTGAATTGCTGAGCTGCTCGCCTGAACTGTTCATTGATTTTGAAGCTGAGCGAAAAATTGTCACCAAGCCGATCAAAGGCACCATGCCGCGCTTCAGTGATCCGGTTTCAGATGAGCAGTCTAAGCGGGCTTTGCAGCAGTCAGAAAAGGATCAGGCGGAGAATGTGATGATTGTTGACCTGCTGCGCAATGACCTGAGCGTCTATGCGGAAACCGGCAGCGTCAAAACGCCAAAACTGTTTGCAATTGAATCCTTCAACCAAGTGCATCACATGGTGAGCGAAGTCACGGCAACCCTGAAAGATGATGTGAACCCTTTTGAGATGCTGCTGTCTGCCCTGCCGGGCGGCTCAATTACCGGCGCGCCGAAAATCCGCGCCATGCAGATTATTGATGAACTGGAAGGCGCGCCGCGCGGCGCTTACTGCGGCTCCATGGGCTATTTCAATCATGACGGCACAGGGTCATGGAATATCCTGATCCGTTCTATTCAGAAATATCAGGATGAAGTGTCGCTATGGGCCGGCGGCGGCATCACCATTGCTTCAGATTGCGATGCAGAATATCAGGAATGCTTTGACAAAGTTTCCGCCATGCTGAATTTGCTCAATACCTGGCGCCAGCCTGAAGATTAAACTCATTCCAGGCCAAGCTGAGCCGCCATTAAAAAAGCGGATCTTCATATCAAATCAAGATCCGCTTTTGACTGCCTGCATTCAGCTTTTCCCCAAAAGGGCTGAGGAAAATTTAAGCCAGAATGTCATTTTTCAGCGTATCCACTAAGCGCTGATTCTGCTCATCCGTTCCAACCGTAATGCGTAAAAACTGATTAATCCGCGGCTTGTTGAAATAGCGCACAATCACGCCGCGCTCACGCAGTTCAGCCGCCAGTTCACCGGCATCCCTCGCCGGCAATGAGGCAAAAAGAAAGTTGGCTTTAGACGGCAAAACCCTGAAGCCGAGAGCGTCCAAATCGGCAGCCAGCTTGGCGCGGCTGGCGATTACTTTCTGGCACTGCGCCTCAAAATAAGCCTGATCTTCAAATGAAGCCACAGCGGCGGCGATAGCGAAGCGGTCAATTGGATAGGAGTTAAAGCTGTTTTTCACCGCTTCAAGCGCTGCGATCAAATGCGGCTGCGCAATGGCGAAACCGACCCGCAGGCCCGCCAATGAGCGCGACTTGGAGGTAGTTTGGCAGACCACTAAATTGCCGTATTTTTCCACCAAATTCACTGCAGATTCTGCGCCGAAATCCACATAGGCTTCATCAATCACCACCACTGAATCCGGATTGGCCTGCAGCACTTCTTCAATGGCGGCTAAGCCGAGCGCAATGCTGGTCGGCGCATTCGGGTTGGTGATAATAATCCCGCCATTGGCCTGCTTGTAGTCATTCAGCGCAATTTCAAAATCATCATTCAGCGGCAGAACTTTGGTTTTCACGCCAAAGAACTGGCTGTAAACAGGATAAAAGCTGTAAGTGATGTCGGGATACAGCACGGGCAATTCCTGCACGAAAAATGCCTTAAAAATATGCGCCAAAACCTCGTCCGAACCATTGCCGACAAAGACTTGAGCAGCATCCACATGCTGCTGCTGCGCAATCGCCTGCTTTAAAGCGGACGCATCCGGGTCTGGATATAAGCGCAATACATCGGCAGAGTCAGCTAAAACAGCTTGTACAGCTGTGACTACTTTCGGTGATGGCGGATACGGGTTTTCATTGGTATTCAGTTTTAATAAGTTTTGAATTTTCGGCTGTTCGCCCGGCACATAAGGCTCCAGCTCACGTACGGCCGGACTCCAAAAACGCATCTGTTCTGTGGTGATGGTAGACATTTTATATTCTCTTATTTCCCTCTCCTTTCAGGAGATGAGGAGCACCGCTCCGCAAGGGAGAGGCTATTAAAACATTCGCCTTACAAGATTACCCTCATCCTAACCTTCTCCCTGAGGGAGAAGGAACTTTTCTTTGAGAATCGGGTTGAAGGCAGGATTTAAATTACTGATAGCGGTAGCGCGCTGAACGCGCATGCGCATCCAGATTTTCCTGCTGCGCCAGCACATCAGCGGTTTTCGCCAGGCTTTTCACGCCATCCTGCGAGCACATAATCAGGCTGGAGCGCTTTTGGAAATCATACACGCCCAGCGGTGACGAAAAGCGCGCGGTGCCTGATGTCGGCAGAACGTGGTTTGGCCCGGCGCAGTAGTCGCCAATCGCTTCCGGGGTATAGCGCCCCATGAAAATTGCCCCGGCATGGCGGATGCTTTCCGACATTTCCTGCGCTTCATCCAGACACAGTTCTAAATGCTCGGGCGCTACTTGATTAATCAGCTCAATTGCTTCCTGACGGTCTTTCACCAGCACCAGAGCACCGCGGTTAGCAATCGATGTGCGGGCAATTTCAGCCTTAGGCAATGCCTCCAAATGCTTTTCCACCGCCTGCGCAACACCATTCAGCAGCTGTTCATCCGGCGTGATGAAAATCGCCTGCGCAACGGTGTCATGCTCCGCCTGCGACAGGATATCCATCGCCAGCCATTCTGCATTGTTTGCGCCTTCCGCATACACCAGAATTTCAGAAGGGCCGGCAATCATATCAATGCCGACTTGGCCGAATACCGCGCGCTTGGCAGCCGCCACAAAGCGGTTGCCCGGCCCGGTAATTTTATCTACAGACGGAATGCTTTCAGTCCCGTAAGCCAAAGCAGCGACTGCCTGCGCGCCGCCCACGGTAAACACGCGGTGAACGCCAGCCAAATAAGCAGCAGCCAAAACCAGAGGATTCAGCTCGCCGTTCGGCGCAGGCACCACCATGATGATTTCCGGCACGCCGGCTACCTGCGCAGGCAGCGCATTCATCAGCACGGAGGACGGATAGGACGCCAAGCCGCCCGGCACATAAATGCCGACGCGGTCCAGCGGAGTAACTTTCTGGCCCAAAGTGTTGCCTAAGCCATCGACATAAGTCCAGCCTTCCTGCTTTTGCGCCTGATGGAATTCACGGATGCGGCCGGTGGCCAGTTCCAGAGCTTCACGGATTTCAGTATTTAAGCCGTCAAAGGCTGCCTTGAGCTGTGCTTGGCTCAGTTCTAGATCAGAAAATTGATGCGCGGGATGTCGATCGAACTGTTGAGTGAGTTTAAGAACATGAGCATCACCATGCTGACGGACATCAGCAATGATTTGATCTACGGTTTTTAAAAGTTCAGAATCACTAACTGTCTCAAAAGCCAGCAGGTCAGCAAAAGCCTGCTTGAAGTTTTGATCTTGAGTCGATAAACGTCGCATCAATTTACCCACAAGGTTTGAATTGGAAAACTTTAGTTTACCTTGTTTTGAATAATTTGTGGGACTTAGGTTTTACAGCAATAAAGAGTTTTTATAGATAATTATCATTGAATTTATTAATTCATAAATCTTTTTCCAAATGAAACTATTGCAATCGACATTACATAGAAAAATCAAAATAGAAAACAAAAACTTAATACATTACAATCCATAGCATAATTCATACTTTTAGAGGGATCAAATGTTTAAGAATTCTGTTCTCCTTTTCTTCACATTCCTTACCATTGGCTGTTCATCAACTGAGATAAAAACCATAAGACTATCTCCTAATATTGTAGTCCAAAAAGTTCCAGGCAAAACCCTTTTACCTGCACATAAGACCACTGCACATGTTGGTGAGGTCATGTTTACTGCTGGTGAGTACTCTAGGGAAGCATCAACCCTTAAATCTGAAACTTTCAGTATTGCTGAATCACATAATGTTTATGCAAAACACAGACGTAAAATTGTTACTTACTACTTAAAACCAATGGATTTTTTTCTTTACCATGAAAATAATCATGGCTCATACTATAAAGCCAAAGAAAATGTACAAACTTCAGAAAAGTCCAATTCTGCATTTATAGGTTTATATGTACCCAAAGGAACAAATGAGGCTACTGATTTTTTTTGGAATTGGCATCCTGTAAATAACCCTAATTTTTACCAAATAAAATTAGACAAACCAATTAAAGGAACAAAAAATAGTAAAATTCAATACCTTAATGACAGCTATAGATCCATAACTCCTAGCGCTACAGTCACATATTCAGGAGTATCAAGTGGACAAATACGCTTTACTTATAATGAATTTACAAATGGTGGTTATATAAAACCAGCTTTCACACAAGAAGTAAATTTAGACTATAAACCAAGTGGAATATATTCATATAAAAGCGCTTTATTTAAAGTTTATAAAGCTGATTCAGCTCATATTAATTTCGAAATTATAAAACCTTTAGATTAATGCGCATTAAAAAACCGCACTTTGAGGCGGTTTTTTAATGCGCATTAAGCCTGCTTGGCTTTTTCCCGTGCTTCTACAGCCGTTTCCAGCTGCGCCAGAATCGGGTTCAGCAGCAGCTGCTTGCGCTTAAAGCTGGCTTTGTTGACGATTAGGCGTGAAGACACTTTGCAGATTTCCTCCAATGGCTCCAGGCCATTGGCGCGCAAGGTATTGCCGGTATCGACGACATCGACAATGTAATCGCCCAAGCCAACCAGCGGCGCCAACTCCATTGAGCCGTACAGCTTAATCACATCCACCTGCTCACCCAAACTCGCATAATACTGGCGGGTCAGGTTCACATATTTGGTCGCAATTTTCAGGCGGCCTTTAGGGCGCGCCATGCCGACTTTGCCTGCGGTCATTAACTTACAGTTGGCAATTTTCAAGTCCAGCGGCTCATAAACGTTTTGCGCGCCATGCTCCATCAGCACATCTTTGCCTGCCACGCCCAAGTCCGCCGCGCCGTTTTCAACATAGGTCGGCACATCGGAAGCGCGCAAAATCAGAATGCGCACCTGCTTATGCGTGGTCGGAAAAATCAGCTTGCGCGATTTATCCGGATCTTCCAGCAGATTGATTCCCGCTGTTTCCAGCAGTGGCAAAGTTTCTTTTAAGATGCGTCCCTTGCTTAATGCTAAAGTTAAACCATGATCAAAATTGCCCATAACGTCAAAGTTTGGATCATCGTTTCTCATATCGCTCATTAACTTACTCGCTTAATTTGGGCGCCTAAACCTTGTAATTTCGCTTCAATCTCTTCATAACCGCGGTCAATATGATAAATGCGGTCAATCAGCGTTTCCCCTTCAGCCGCCAGGGCAGCCAGAACCAGTGAGAATGAAGCGCGCAAATCTGTCGCCATCACGGGCGCCGCCGACAGTTTGTCCACGCCGGTCACCACGGCATCATTGCCTTCAACCTGAATATTTGCGCCCATGCGGGCCAGTTCAGGCACATGCATGAAACGGTTTTCAAAAATCGTTTCAGAAATTGTCGCAAAGCCGCGGCCAATTGCATTGACCGCCATCAGCTGCGCCTGCATATCGGTTGGAAATTCCGGATGCGGTAAGGTCTGAAAGCTGACCGCCTTCGGGCGCTTGCCCAGCATGTCCAGTTCAATCCAGTCATCGCCGCGGGTCACTTCCGCGCCCATTTCCTCAAACTTGTCCAATACAGATTCCAGCAGGTTCGGATCGGTATGGGTGGTTTTTACCCGGCCGCCGGTAATTGCGGCAGCAGCTAAATATGATCCTGTTTCAATGCGGTCCGCAACCACAGCATATTCGCAGCCATGCAGGCTTTCTACGCCCGTCACCACCAAAGTATCGGTGTCCAGGCCTTCGATTTTGGCGCCCATTTTTATCAGCATTTGCGCCAGATCGGTAATTTCAGGTTCACGTGCCGCATTGCGGATTGTCGTCACGCCATCCGCCAATACCGCCGCAGTTAAAATATTTTCGGTACCGCCTACGGTCACTACATCAAAAACCACTTCACCGCCTTTCAAGCGGCCATCGACTTTGGCATGTACATAACCATTTTCAACTTCAATATGCGCGCCTAAAGCTTCTAATGCTTTTAAATGCTGATCAACTGGACGTGAACCAATGGCGCAACCGCCTGGAAGTGATACTTGTGCGCTGCCGTAGCGCGCCAATAGCGGGCCAAGCACTAAAATAGAGGCGCGCATGGTTTTGACCAGCTCATACGGAGCGAACTGATTATCCAGCGTCGATGTATCCGCTTTGACCGTATCGCCTTCATAGGAAATCTGAACGCCCAGCCCTGCGATTAATTTTACCAATGTATTCACATCTTTAAGATTCGGCACATTGGTTAAAGTAATTGGGGAGTCGGCTAAAATCATGGCCGCCAGCAGCGGAAGCGCCGCATTTTTTGCGCCGGAAATCCGGACTTCACCTTCGAGCTTAACGCCGCCCTGAATTAAAAACTTATCCATTTAATTATTAAGCTCCGAATAGGCTTGCTTTACGCCATTCTTCTTTGGTCATTGCGCGAATAGTGACTGCATGAACTTCACCGCTGGCAATATAGGAATTCAACGGCGCGTAAACGGATTGCTGGCGGGCAACCGGGCGCTTGCCTTCAAACTGGTCATCCACAATGCGCAGATCAAATTTGCCGCCTTGCCCACTTACTGCAACTTCAGCCTCTGGAAAAGCAGCTTTCAAAATATCAGTGAGCTGTTCACTATTCATCACAAGACCTCTTATAGGACTAAGGGTGTAAAACGTGCCATTTTACTATAAATCAAAAAAAATAATTCATTAATCACGCACAATATATACATAAAAAAAGAGGTTAATGAAAACCTCTTTTTGGCGCAGATTAAGCGCTAAACTGCCAGCGGCAGATAGGTCAATTGCATTTTCCGGTGCTTATGCAGCTGCCTTTTTAATTTTTCTGTCAGCTTCTTAATCGAGGTATACATATCATCTGCCGTCGCCTGCGCAAACAGCTCCGCCCCCGGCAAGCGGATAATCGCTTCCGCAATATGATTTGAGCTGCCTTTTCTTGAGCGCTTATCAATCTGATGGTCTTTGGTCAGCTTGACCTGCATGCTGTTGACTTGATCCAAATGCTGAGTCATCTGCGCAAACTTAAAACGAATATCTTCTTCAATAGCAGGTGTAACAGTTAAATGATGGCCACGAATGGTAATTTGCATAAATCTATCCCTCACCTTCTTTTAGGATTAGCAAGGAGCTGGCCAAAAGCTTCGGATAACTGCAAATTGCTGGAGCTATGCATTTAAATCAAATCATTCCGGCCATTCCTTAAATAAAAAAGAGATTCATTATTTCGTCATAATGAACCTCTAGAATAGTCAGATTTCGAAAATCAGATCAAGACTTTTCGTTCAGAAGACGACGGAATATGTAACGATTCGCGATATTTTGCGACCGTGCGCCGCGCCACATCAATACCCTCATCTTTCAGCATATTTGCAATTGCGTTATCAGACAATGGCTTGCGTATATTTTCATCAGCAATCATCTTTTTGATTTTGGCCCGGATCGCCGTAGATGAGGCTTCGCCGCCGGAAATGGTTCCGACATGGCTGGAAAAGAAATACTTCAGCTCATACAGGCCGCGCGGCGTCAGCATGTACTTGCTGGTGGTCACCCGCGATACTGTGGATTCATGCAATTCCACTTCTTCCGCAATATCCCGCAGCACCAAAGGCTTCATACCTTCAGGGCCAACCTCAAAGAACGCGCGCTGATGCTCAACAATGCAGGTGGCGACTTTCAGCAGCGTTTTATGGCGCTCATCAATGCTTTTAATAAAGTTTTTCGCTTCCAGCATCTGATTACGCAGATACTGATTATCATCACTCTGGTCTGCACGCTTGATCATGCCGGCATAAAATGAATTCACCCGCAGTTTCGGCATGACATCCTGATTCAGCTGCACATGCCAGCTGCCGCTTTTTTTCGCAACCACCACGTCTGGAATCTGATAGTCAGAATCACGGTTCTCGAACTCAATGCCGGGATGGGCTTTCAGCGTTTTCAGCAATTCAACAGCGGATTTCAGCTGCTCGGCATTCAAGCCCGTTTGCTTCACCAGCTTAGGCAGCTCATTGCTGATCAGCAGCTCATAATGCCGCAGCAACAGCATCGCCTCTCTGCGGTTCACCGTATTCAAAGGCAGATTTTCCAGCTGTACCGCCAGGCATTCCGCCAGATTTCTTGCGCCAATGCCTGCCGGCTCTAAACGCTGAATATGCTTCAGAACAACCAGAACTTCATCTTCTTCAACATCTTCATCATAGCCCATGCCTTGCAGCAGATGCTGAACCGACAAGGTAATTTCTGACAGCTCACAATCCAAAAAACCCTTGTCATCAAGCGAATCAATAATGCAGTGCGCAATCAATTGATCCACTGCAGAAAAATGCAGCAGATTAACCTGCTCCAGCATATGCGCTTTAAGGCTTACATGCTGTTGGCGGTTATCTTCGCGCTCTTCAAATTCGGCCGCGCCCAAACTGGTGGGCTGATGGGTATAAACATCATCCCAGTCGGTATCCACCGGCAGGTCATCCGGCAAATGATCTGCATTCAGCTCACTGGTTAAATCCTTGCGCTCCTGCTCCAGCTCGTTCAGCGCAGACAGGCTTTCAATACTCGCCTGCTCTTCAATTTTTTCCAGCAGCGGATTGCTGTCCAACTGCACCTGAATCTCCTGCTCCAGCTCGAGGCTGGAAAGCTGAAGCAAACGAATGGCCTGTTGCAGCTGCGGCGTTAAAGACAGCGAATTTGCAACTTTCAATCCAACCGATAGCTTCATAGATGATTTTCCCTCGCCTGATGGCGCAACTTATAAGCAATTATTGTGCCGTTTTAATTATTTATAGCACAGTTTTATTAAAAAAATACAGATTATTTAAACTAAGGCGTTCAGCCACTTAAACAGCTTAGCTGATTATGCAAAACTTACTGCATTTCCATTATCCGCAGCAAGACGTTCAAAATATGAATGAACAGCATGTGGCCTTTTGAATAGTAATAAATCCTTTATGATCAATATATTAAAATGAATGACTGATCAGGCTTATACAGATTTTCATGACTGGCTTATCAATTAATTTTCTGCATAAAAAAAAGCCCCCTGACTCGCTAGAGTCAGGGGGCTTTTGAATAATGA
>NZ_JAVXCI010000065.1:0-18704 GCF_036659555.1 Acinetobacter sp. | reverse complement strand
ACCAGCACAGAAGTTGTACGCGCGCATGATTTTTCCTTTCAGAGTGAAACACAATAAAATGATGGCATTTAACCATAGATAGCCCAGTCTTGCAGTAATTTATCCTGAAAATATTTCAATACTGCCGGACATTTAAAGCTGAATTTTCAATAAAGATCTGATCTTTTCACCGGCTTGATTATTTCAATAAACGGCTCGCCGGCCAGCGCATAGCTGACGATCCTCAGGATTAAGGCCGGAATGACGACAGCGGCATGTATCAGCATGGCTAAGCTTAAATAAACGGCAAATTCCAGCCAGCGCAGCGGCGCTAAAAATACCGTTTTTTTATGCGCCAGTTTCAGCCGCTTCAGTTCTGACAGGCGCGCAGCGCCGTTCGCATCAATCCACTGGCGGGACTGGGCGTCATAGGTATTGCTGCTGACCAAGCCGCGCCGGTAGGCCTGCAGCATGCGTTTCGGCTTCAGGAAAAAGCCGGTAGAAAGCGCGATCAGGTTCATGACGCCTAAAACCGGATGGCGGAACATTGACCCTGTACCGAGTTCCCATGCGCTGACCTCGCCTTCACCGATGCGCCCGACCGTATAGCCAGTCAAAATATGATGCATATCGTGATATTTCAAATATTTATGCCGGACGCCAATATTCGGCATAGGCACAATCAGGCAACCGGTATAAACGCCTACCGTCAGCGGTTCGCGGTCACCGGCGATTGGCCCGAAGCCGTTTTTCTGATAAAAAAGTTCCACCGCTTCATTCAGCGTGCAGGAATCTGCAAAATTATTTGGCGCTTTAACTTGTAAATTCATCTTATATTTATTAAACATGAAAGGCATCCTGACCCAATATAAGCGATAATTTCAGTTTTTACAGCTTTGATTTATTATGAAAATATAGACGCTTGTATAAAAAACACATTGCCCGGCCCTTGCCTTATAATTGAAATGACAATGCGGAGAGTCTATTGGATGTTACAGCGTTCCTCAGTTTTTTTTAAGCCTCAATCCCAAAGCGCCATGCAGAAGAGCGCTGAGGCTGCGCGGCGTGGCGCCCTGTTCACCGCCTCCATGCTGTTCAGCTCAATCTGCCTTGCGCAAAGCATCAGCTATCAGCAGGCGGAGCAGAATGCGCTGCGGGATTCCTACACCACGCAGGCCCATCAGGCGCTGCAACAGGCGTCACAGCTGGAAGCGGAGGCACTAAAAGGCTTAGGGCTGCCGCGGGTTGATTTCAACGTGCGCGCCTATGCCTTTCATAATGAGCTGGATGTGCCTTTAGGCGCGCTGAAAAATAATTTAGAACAGACGCTGTCCAATGGCGTCAGCAGTAAAATTGATGAATGGCAAGGTACTTTAGGCAGCGCAGCTGACCCCTTGAAAGACAGCTTAAATCAAACCATTCATGACGGTGTCGGCCTGATTCCAGATTCATCGCAGGTGGTTTTGGAAGATCAGGTCATGCGACCGACCGTTTCCATCACAATGCCTTTATATACCGGCGGACTGACATCCAGCGCCAAGGAAGCCGCCAGCTTAAAGGCCCAGCGCAGCCAGCTGAACAGCAGGCAGCAGCAGGATCTGCAGCGCTTTGAGCTCATTCAGGCCTATTTTAATGCGCAGCTGCAGAAGCAGCTGCTGGCCAGCAGCCAGTTTAATTTAGACGCCATACAGGCCCATTACCGCAATGCGCTGAAACTGGAACAGCAGGGCTTTATCAGCAAAGGCCAGCGCATGCAGTTTGAAGTGGCGCGCAACAATGCCCAGCGCTCGCATCAAAATGCGGACGCCGGCTATAAATCCAGCCTGTTTCAGCTGAATAACCTGCTGCAAAGCAGCCAAATTACCGATTTAACCACCCCGCTGTTTGTCAATTCCACGCAAAATCTGGCCTTAAATCATCTGCTGAAAAGCTTTCCGGAACATTCCGCGCTGATTCAGAAAATGCAGATGGATACCCGGCTGGCCAATGCCAATGTCAAAGCGCAGAATGCCGCCAAAAAGCCCAGCCTGTTCGCCTTTGGCGAATACAGCCTGGATGACAAGCAGAACTGGATTGTCGGCGTCGGCGCGCGCTACAACTTATTTTCCGGCATCGATAAAAGCAAAAATGTGCAGGCTGCAGAACTGCAGCGCTACGCCTCTGAACTGATGACCGAGCGCGCCAAACAGGAAATTGAAAGCGTCATTTACAGCGCCTACAGCGAAGCCGCCGCGGCGCAGCAGAGCGATCAGCTGCTGCAGCAGAACCTGAAAGCGGCGCAGGAAAATTTGCGCATTCAGGAGCTGTCTTTTAAAGAAGACATGGGCACCGCCGCGCAAGTGATTGACGCGCAGAATGCGCTCAGCGGATTAAAATCTGAAACCGCGCTGAATGCCTATAAATACGTGATGTCGCTGGCCACGCTGCTGCAAAGCCACGGCTCCATTGAACAGTTCCAAACCTATATCAGCCAGCCCAATACGCGCTATGTCCGTTAATTGCAGATGGGGAAATGCATGAATCAAGATCAAAATACACCTGATCCGCAAAACAGCCCTGCTTCTTCTGAGCTGCCGGCAGAGAGCGCCGCGCCAGCCAATGCAGCGGAACAGAACGCAACAGCGGATAGCGCCGCGCCGGAAGCCGGCGCAGCCAAAGCTCCGGCGGATCAGCCGGCTGCGGAAAATGCCGATGCGAAAAAATCCGGCGCGCTTAAAGCAATTGGCCTGACGGCGCTGATTCTGCTGCTGGGGCTGATTGCTTTCGGCTTATGGAAAAGCTACCAGCCGGAAGCGCTTGAACTGCAGGGCCGCGTTGAAGCGGAAACCATCCATGTATCAACCAAAGTCCCGAGCCGCATAGAAGAAATCTATGTGCAGGATGGGCAGAAAGTGGAAAAAGGCCAGGAGCTGGTGCGCCTGTACAGCCCGGAAGTTGACGCCAAGAAGCAGCAGGCTTTAGCAGCGCTGCAGTCTGCCCTTGCCCTGCAGGCGACGGCTGAGCGCGGTTCGCAGGAAGAAAATATTGCAACGCTGTACGCCAATTGGCAGGCGGTGAAAGCGCAGCAGGCTTTGGCGCAAACCACTTACCAGCGCGGCGCCAAGCTGTTTCAGGAAGGCGTAATTTCACGCCAGCGCCGCGATGAGCTGCAGGCCGCTGCGGTTTCGGCAGCCGGAATGGCCGAAGCATCCTATCAGCAGTATGCCCGCGCCAAGCGCGGCAGCACGCCTGAACAGAAATCATCTGCAGATGCGCAGGTGGAAATTGCCAAAGCCGCCGTAGCCGAAGCCAATGCGCTGGAAGCTGAAACCAAGCTGCTGGCGCCCATCCGCGGCACGGTGTCCAAAACCTACGGCAAAGCCTCTGAACTGGTGGCAATGGGCGTGCCTGTGGTCAGCATTATTGAAGATAATGATGTATGGGTCAGCCTGAATGTGCGCGAAGACCAGTATCAGTCCGTCTATACAGCCAAAACCATGAGCGGCTATATTCCCGCGCTAGGCCAAAGCGCGGCCTTTAAAATTAAGCATATTGATGCCGAAGGCGAATTCGCCACCATTAAAACCACACGCCAGACCGGCGGCTATGACATCCGCAGCTTTAAAGTCCATCTGGCGCCGGCGCAAGCCATTCCCGGCTTAAAAGCCGGCATGAGCGTGCTGTTTAAAGTAACAGAGGCGCAATAACCATGCGGGCAATGCTGGCGGGCCTGCTGCGTGAACTGCGCTATCTGCTCAAGCATAAGTGGGACTTGTGCCTGGTCACGCTGGCGCCTTTATTCGTTATTGTCATGTTCAGCAGCATGTTTGCGCAGGGCAAGCCTGAACACTTGCCGGTTGCGGTGATTGATCAGGACCAGAGCGGGCTCAGCAGGAATATTGCACGCTATTTAAGCCTGAACCATACTTTGCAGATTGCAGAAATTACCGACAATCAGGCCGATGCAGAATATTTGCTGAATCAAAATAAAATCTGGGGCTATGTGCATATCCCTGCCGGCGCAGAACAGCGCCTGGTGCAGGCCAAAGATGCGCAAATCAGCATCGCTTTTAATCAAAGCTACTTCAGTGTGGGCAATACAGTTTCCTCCGCCATGCTGCTGAGCACTGTGCAGGCAGCGGCGGATTTTACCGGCCAGAATTATCTGGAAAATAAAATCCCCTATCTGGATGCGCCGGCGCCGAATGTCAAAATTTCCCCTTTGTATAATCCCGGCCTGAATTATGAGTTCTATTTAGAGCCTTACATGATTCCAGCCATACTGCATTTACTGCTGTGCTGCTGCGTGGCTTTTTCTGTAGGGCAGGAACTGAAATTCCAAACCTCGGATCAATGGCTGAATCAGCACAGCCTATTCAGCGCGCTATTGTCTAAAAATCTGGCCTATATTTTAATTTTCAGCGCATGGACATGGCTGTGGATGGTTTGGCTGATCGGCATCCGCGGCTGGTTCGTTTCCGGCCATTTGTGGCTGATTCTGGCGGCGCAGATGCTGCTGTACAGCGCCTACGCCTTTCTCAGCAGCGCCATTGTGCTGGCGACAAAAAACCTCAGCAAGACCTTTGGCTTTATTGCCGTGTACGGCGGCTCATCGCTGAGTTTCGCCGGCGTGACGCTGCCGCTGAACAATGCGCCGCTGTTTACCAAGTTCTGGGCGCATATTATCCCCTACACGCCTTATGCCAAACTGCAGACTGAACAGTGGGTGATCGGCAGCCCGCTGTCCTCTTCGCTGCAGCCTTTTGCAGTCCTGCTGATCTATGCCGTGCTGTATTTTGCGCTGGCTTACACCTTCCTGAAAAAATACGCCAAGGGGATGCAGCCATGAAGCGGTTTTTTCAGCATTACCTCAAAACTTTCAAAGACATCGCCGCCAATTCATCCCTGCTGACCACTTTGATTCTGTCGGTCTTCATGTACAGCTTTTTCTATCCGACCGCCTATCAGGCGCAGCAGGCGCAGGCCCTGCCGATTATTATTGTCGATGAAGAGCAGAGCGCAGTGACCTCGGCAATTATTGGGCAGGTAGCCAACAGCCCGAATGTGGAAATTAAGGCCGTGACCGGCAACTTTGCAGAAGCCGAGCGCATGATTCAGCGCCAGCAGGCCGACGGCATCCTGCTGCTGCCGGAAAATCTGTCCGGCAGCCTCCGCCGTGGAGAAACCGGCGGTGTTGGCCTGTATCTGAGCGCAGCCAACTTCCTCAAAACCAAGCAGATTGGCCTTGGCCTTGCGGCCTCCATAGAAAATGCCCTGGCGGAACAGGCGGAAAAATTCGGCCGCCTGTCGCATTTCTCCCCGGCCCTTTCCATTCATCAAATCCCGCTGTTTAATGCATTATCCGGCTACGGCAGCTATATTTTTCCGGCGGTGGCGCCGCTGATCATTCATCAAACCATTGTGCTGGGCTTATGCATGCTGCTGGCGGGTTACCGTGAACAGCAGCAATGGCGCCCTGAACCTGCAGAGTTCTGGGGCATCTTTTTTGCCATTTTCACCATTGGCTGCTTAGGCTGCCTGTATTTATTCGGCTTCACCTTCTGGCTGTATGACTACCCGCGCGGCGGCAATTTTACCGGCATGCTGATTGGCGTGCCGGTTTTTATCGGCTGCGTGACTGGCGCCGCCATGCTGCTGGCCTCTTTTCTGGATATGCCCGAGCGTGCAGGCCATCTGATTGTTTTTACCTCTATTCCGCTGTTTCTGCTGTCCGGCGCGGCCTGGCCGCATGCCGCCATGCCGCTATGGCTGCAGGGGCTGGGCGAATTCCTGCCGTCAACCCAAGGCATTCAAATGTTTATTCAGCTGAACCAAATGGGCGTGCCGGCTGAAATTGTCATTCCGAAACTGATTTACCTGAGCGCCTTTGGCGCAATCTGCCTGATTTGGGCCTATTGGCGTTTAAAACTTAGGCCATAGGAGTCATTTATTAATCATTTTTATTTAATTTATAAATTAAATTAATACATAAAATCGGATTGTTAACTTAAACTGAAAAAATAATAAGCAAATAAACCAGCCAAGCGAAAAAAAGTTAGCTCATTTTTTATAAGCGCTTCACAATACAATTCTCCCAGTCTGCCAAAATTGCTCTTGCCTTTATTGCCCGCCACTTTTTCCGTGCTGCGGCGTCAAGAGCTGCTGTGGAATTTTTTTGCCCCTAATTTAGTTTTTCAGAGCTGAGTATGAAAAAAATTAAGATAAGCCTTGCATGGCAAATCGTGATTGCGCTGATTTTAGGTATACTTTTAGGCTCTTTTCTCCACTATTCTCCTGAATACCGTGACGCCTTAGTAAATAATTTATTGACTCCGCTGGGTTCAATTTTTATTAACCTGATCAAAATGATCGTTATCCCGCTTGTGGTTTCAATGCTGATTTTAGGCATTGCGAACGCAAGCCACGGCACGAACGTCGGCAAGCTTGGTTTCAAAACCATCCTGTATTTTGAAATCATTACCACCATTGCCATTATCGTCGGCTTAGTCGCCGCCAATATCTTCCAGCCCGGCGCCGGCATTGACATGTCCAGCCTGACGCAGGTGGATATTTCAAAATATCAGGAAACCAGCCACGAAGTCAGCCAGCATTCGCATGGCCTGGTGCAAACCATTCTGTCGCTGATTCCGTCCAACTTTTTCGCAGCTTTAACCAGCGGGCAAATGCTGCCGATTATTTTCTTCTCGGTTTTATTCGGCATCGGCTTAGGCTCTTTGGCGCAGGAAACCAAGCAGCCGCTGATTAATGTGCTGCATGCTGTTTCTGAAACCATGTTCAAAGTGACGCACATGATTATGCTGTTTGCGCCGCTGGGCGTCTTCGGCTTAATCGCCGCTACGGTGGCGAACTTCGGCTTCAGCTCCCTGCTGCCTTTGGTTAAATTGGCGCTGCTGGTCTATGGCGCAATTTTCTTCTTCATCTTTATTATTTTAGGCTTTGTGGCCAAAATTTGCGGTTTCAGCATTTGGACCATTATTAAAATCTTAAAAGATGAGCTGATTCTGTCCTATTCAACCGCCAGTTCAGAAACTGTGCTGCCGCGGATTATGGAAAAAATGGAAGCTTACGGCGCGCCAAAGCCGATTACCAGCTTCGTGATTCCTATCGGCTATTCGTTCAATTTGGATGGTTCAACGCTGTATCAAAGCATTGCTGCTATTTTTATTGCGCAGCTGTACGGCATTGACCTCAGCTTAGGCCAGCAGGTTATTCTGGTGCTGACGCTGATGATCACCTCCAAGGGCATCGCCGGCGTTCCGGGTGTGTCTTTTGTGGTGCTGCTGGCCACTTTAGGCAGTGTCGGCATTCCGCTGGAAGGCTTGGCCTTTATTGCGGGCATTGACCGGATTTTAGATATGGCGCGCACTGTGCTGAACGTCATCGGAAATGCTTTGGCTGTGCTGGTAATCAGCAAATGGGAAGGCCAGTTCGATTACGAAAAGCAGAAAAACTACAATTTCAAAGCCAATGATACTTTATAAATCATAGGTATAGAAAATGATGCGGCGGCGTAAAGCCAGTCCGCTCAACATTTTCTATCCTCCTCCTGAGCAGCAGCGCTGCTCACCTTTTCCAAAGAAGGGATGAACAGCATTGCTGTTCATCCCTTCTTTTATCTTGCACCATATATGGCTCAAGGTTAAGAGAGATTCATCAATCCGTAATAATATAGGGGCTTACTCCGCTGGAATCAGCAGGGAATTTGTCCAAGCATTTAGCGTGTTTGCTGGAACAGTCTAAAATGTTTGTTTTACCTGAAAGATGCTCAAAGCAATGCCCGAGAACCGTCAAAATAAAGCCCAAAAAGTACCCAAGAAAATGCCTGTCAAGTTCTTAACTGACTGGCATGAGCGCTTCCTGCGCGGTTTTTCATTTGCCTGATCAGCCTGCTTCCAGCTTCTGCCAGTACCGCCAGACAAAAATCATCAGCGGCAGCAAAGTTCAGCTGAAAATCTGCAGAATCAGCTGATGCGCCGAAATAAAAGCCTGATTTTCCGCTGCCTGAAGCAGCTGAACGGCCGCTTTTTTGACGGCCTGAAGAATATTGTGCAGCTGGAAATGACCGGTTTAGACGCGCAGTTCTTCTTGCAGCAGCCGAAAATCATCCAGCATGAAGTTTTATCGCTTTTATTGCCAGTTTAATCTTAAAGTTATCTGAAAATCTTATTGGCAATGCTCGGATGGGCCACATACGCTGAAGATGCAGGCGGCTGGCGGCTGCCGCTGAAAACCGGAGCTTTGCCGCCTGAAATAAAACGGCTGGAATATTTACAAAACTGCAATATTCGCCTGTTCAAAAACCGTCTAATTTCAAAAGGTAACAGACAGAATCTGCGAATAATAAAATAACTTATGCGAGGTGCTTATGGGAACACAGCTTGCCGTGAAATCCTGGAAATACAGTGCTTCATCGCGCTATCTTAAAATCTTTTACACCAATGGAACCGGCGACCTGTACCACCCTGTTCCTGAGTTTATTTATAACAACATGATGCGCTGTCATGATAAAGCAGCCTTTGTGCACAAATACTTAGAATATGACCTGCACTTCACCCGCATCAGCATTCAATAATAGGCATAAAAGCAGCCATCAGAACTCAGGTTTTGATGGCTTCCGCACAGGCATTTGGCCATGCAGTCAAACCGCAGTGACCAGCAGCAGGCCGGCGCCGACCGGCAGGCTGACGCAGGCAAAGCGCTTATCCGCCTCAACCATGCCAATAAATTCAGCAACTTCCGACGCATGCGACAGCACATTGTCCACAGCCAACAGCCCGCCTTTGGACTGCATGATCTGCGCTAAATAGGGCCAATAGGCCACGTAGGCATCGCGTTCGGCATCCAGCAGAATAAAATCATAGCGCTCATTGCACTGCTGCAGAAACGCCAGCGCATCGCCGACTTTAAAATCTACAGCATGGTGCAGATGCAGCTGCGCGGCATGACGCTGCGCCTTCCGGCTGCGCTCAGCGTCAATTTCAACGGTCGTGACATGGCCCTGCGTGCTTTGCGCGGCATTGGCCAGCCAAAGCGTTGAATAGCCTGTAGAAGTGCCGATTTCCAGAATTTTCCGCGCCTGCTGGGCGCGAATCAATACGGCTAACAAGCGCGCAGAGTCAGGCTCTATGTTGCGGAAGCGATGCAGGCGGTCTGACTGCAAAGCGTCATGCGCCTGAAAGCTCTGGTAAAGCGCGTCTGCCTGCGCCAAGAATTCTTCCGTCAAACTCATGATTTCCCCCCTTGTTTTAATAATGGCTTACCGTGTCTAATGCCAGTCAGTTAAGCATTTTTAATCCTCCCCTTGCGCAGCAGTGCTGCTCACCTTTTTCAAAGGAGGGAGTATTTTGAAATTCAATACAGTCTTGAATTCCTTGCACAGCAATGCTGTTCATCCCCCTCTTTTTCCTTGCGCCATATATGGCTCAGGGTTAGGGGAGATTTATCAATCAGCAATAATGAAACTTCGCTTAACTGATCAGCATTACTCACCGATTCAGCGTTCAAGTAGCGCAGCAGCAGCTCAGGTTTCCTGAATCAGCTGAAAGCGCGCCACAGTTTTTCCTTCCACGGTCACGCTTTCTGTGAACATTTCCAAGGGCCTCACCCACATGGAATAATCGCCATACAGGCACTGGTAAACCGCCAGCTTTTCTTCTGTTTCGCTATGGGTCGCTACATGAAAAACCTGATACAGCTGGCCTTTATAGTGCTGGTAAATGCCTTTTTTCAACATCATTTATAATCCGGAATTCAACCCGCAGACTATAGCATTAAATGCCGAAAAGCGCTTGGCAGCAGGCGCGTGCCTAGGTTGCATGGCTGGCTGAAGGCAAATGCAGGAACTGTTTTGCTATTTTCCGGCGCTAAAAGCCGGGCGCAATAAACAGGCCAGCCGCCCGGATGATTTCACCCGGGCGGCTGGCCTGCTTAAAAAAGAACTGAGCGATTATGAGAAATCGAGTTCTTTTTCGAATCCTTTCAGCTCATAGCGCGCCATGGCTAAATTCGCCTTAGAACGGTCTAAAACCAGGTATAAAAACAGCGACTCATTTGAATCTAAAGGGCGGATCAGGTGATACTGTTTGCCCAAAGTAATTAAAATATCTTCAATGGTGTCATTCAGCTGCAGCGCTTTAGCCACTTTGCGCTTTGCCCGCAGCACTTCTGTATTGCCGGCTGCCGCCAGCTCCAAATCCACTATTCCGGTTCCCTGCGCTGCCAGCGCCAAACCGCTTTCGCTGTCCACCAGCGCTGCAGCGATAAAACCGTCAATTTCCGTCAGCTGATCTAAAGTTACTTTTGCCATCGTTTTTTTCTCTTCTCAAGTAAGGGGAAAGCCCCCAGTAAATTTTTAAAGGCCTAATTTTTTGCGCAGTTTTCCAAAAAATCCGCGGATCATCTGCATTTGGCCCGATGCAGGCTCCGCCGCTGGCGCAGTAAAGCCGGCTTCCGATTCTTCAATAAATTGCCCCAGTCTGAGCAGCGCAGCCATTGCTACAAATTTCTCCACGGCCTCCTCCGACATGGCTAAATGCTCCGCTACCGCCTGCAGCTTTGCGCCTTTGGCAAAGCAGGCTGCTGCTTTCAGCAGGTTCCTGCGTTCAAAGCCTTTTTCGCACTGCGGCCAAATCTGCAGTTTAAAATACTGATTGGCCTGCACCGCGGGCAAAGCCAAGCCCTTTGAATGATTTACCGTCTGCCACAGCCAGCTCCGCAAATCCTGCGCGGTTAACTCTTTTGCAATATCCTGAGCAAATTGATTGGTGGCATAAGTTTGATGTAATGTTTCATTAAATATGATGCTGCCGCCGGCCTGCTTTACCCAAACACGCTCGGTCATGGTATCTACCAGCGCAACAAAGCCATGCGAATCCCGCAGCTGAATAAAGCCGTTGCGCGGGGTAAAAATTTCACTGAAAACATCATCCACAGCAGCTTGACCCGCCGCAGCGGCAAAAGGCGCGCCTAAGGCCTGATATGGCGGCTCATATGCATAATCAAGCAGCTGCTCCTGCATCCATTCAGTCAAACTGTCCAGCCGCATAAAGGGATAAGCCAGCTGATCCCCCATCACCAATCCGGCACTTTCAGGCTGCTTAACCAGCCGCAGATAGGCGCGCGCATGCTGCTGAATGATGCGCTGAATATTATTCGAGCTAAAAAACAGATCGTTTACAAGCAGCAGGTCTATTTTATGTTCAGCAATATTCACCCACTGAATTTGAATATGCGCGGGCACGGCCAGAAGAATTTGTTTTTTCATCTGATCTAAGACCGTTAAGCCTAAGCCGAAAATTGCAATATTAAGAACTTGATTCATAAACCAATAATTTTAAAATATAAGATTATTCAATTGCGCCCTGCAAGGCGGCAGAGGCTGAGTTCAAACGCCGCCATGCTCTGCTGCAATATTTTCAGCAGCTTTTTTTACGCTATACAGCAGCTGGCCCAGCAGGACATCTTTGCCTGCCAAAGCCACAATCAGCATAGGGTACTGAGGGTGCGCAACCGCTGACAAAACAGCTTTGCCATTGTCGGCGTCCAGCGTGATGGTTTGGCAGCCCTGAAGCTGGATTTCAGACACAAAGGCTGAAACCATCGCCAGGATGGAACTGCCAACGGCAGCGATTTTCCCTGTATTGCCCAAGTTCTTTTTAGACGCTAAAGCCAGCTCAAAGCCGTCCGAAGAACAAAGCATTACAGAATCCAGGCCCTGCACTGCATTCAACAATTCCTGAATTTGCTTTAGCCCTTTCTGGACTAAGCTGGGCGGCGCCTGGCGCATATTGACGGCTGAAGACATAAATGGCTGATCCAGTAGTTAAGCGGTTTGAATTTCTACAGATGCAATTAATGATTCAATCATCAATAAAACATCATCTTTTTGCCGCGCATCGGCTGCAAACAGCGGATAGCAGCAGCGGCGGACGGCCATCCAGTCACGGTAAATTTTCAGCATCTGATCATCTTGCTCATCTAAATGCGTCACGCCAACCACAATATTCTCACTGTAGCTTTGAAACGCTTTCAGATAAAACTCTAAATCCTGCAAGCGTTCCGCGCGCGTATGGTCAATTAAAATGACCGCGCCAATTGCGCCCTTGCATACAATTGGCCACATAAAATCAAAGCGCTCTTGCCCCGGCGTTCCATAAAGGCCAATTTTAATATCGCCTTCCAGATGGATTTCCCCGTAATCAATGCCCACTGTGGTTAAATATTTAGCATGCGCTTCAGTGTCTGTATTCATGGCTTCTGTGGCGACCACCGGAATATCCGACAGCGTTTTGATCGCTGCTGACTTGCCAGCCCCCATTGTCCCGCCAAAGACAATTTTATACTGCTGTAAAATCATCAAAATTCCAAATTTACATGACACAAGTCACACTATATGAGAATAGCGGAGAATTTACCACATTTAAACAAAAAGTAAAATATTTATAATATATAAATGATATTTAATGATTTTAGCTCTTAGCCGGCAAATTAATATTGCCTGACCCGCTTCCGCGGCGCAGGCGCCTGCGCCATTTGCGCGCTCATACATCATGGATGCTTTGCGTTTAAAACCGCAGTTCCTCTTATCTTTGATGCGCCAAGGCTGCTGGAAAATGCGCACCCATTCAGCGAATGCCGCGCGGCACCGCATTTTCTGAAACATATCCGCAGTCTTTTGAAAAATGAAATTGTAACTTTTTCTGCAGGAATTTCGCTGAATTCAATTATAAAAACATAAGCTTAGCCATTTGCACTGCGGGTTTTAATTTTGTGACTTTACAGATTATTACCGCCGTATTGTACGCATACAATTACTGACATAAGATAAACAAACAGCCCAGCAGTCCTGGCTGAAAATTAAAAAAACAACAGCTGCGTCAGATAATAAGGAGAAAAATATGCACTATCAGTATCACTGTGCCTGCTGCAACAAGGTCGTTGCTTCTACTGACAAAGAATGCACCCGCTGCGGTTCACACACCATCCAAAGCCCCTTTGGCTTTTGGATTTTCTGCATTATCGCCTGCCTGGCTGCAGCCCTGATTTTCAAAGCCGCGCATCTCTATCTGCAGGATCATCAGGAAGTGCCTGTGCAGCAGTCGCTGTTTGATGTGCTTCAGCAAGACAGCAAATCCGCCAAATAAAAATTGATGAAAAAAACCTGATCCAGCATCAGGTTTTTTTATGGCGCTCAGGCTTGGCCTTGCCTGCTGAAGCCGGCCGCCTGAAAGCTCACATGCGCAATCAGCATTTTGCTCTGCGCGCTTTTGCATTAAACTAAGCGCATTGATTTGAGGAAAGCATGATGGTGCAATTGATTAAAAAAGGCGGCCTGCGAGAACGCGCCAACCGCAGCCGGAGCTATCAGGGTTCTGAAAATACCGAAGCTTCGCTGAAGCCGAACCGCTACCGCCAGGAAGAAATCAAAGCAGAAAGCTTGGCGCCTTCCCCTGCTGAATTAAAGCTGGCGGATGCCGCAAAAAATCCAGACGCCTAAATCATAAGACCTGAAGCGCATCCAGCCACAGCCAAACCGCAAAGGCTAAAAACAGCGCGCCGGAGATGATGTCGATATAGCTGCCGGAGCGCTGATACAGCGCTTTAATTTTCGGCATGGATAAAATCAGCATCAGCACGCTGAACACCAGAAAAGTCTGAATTGGAATAATAAACGCCAGCTGGGTTTTAAGATGCGCGCCCGCAGAGGAACTGAGCGCCAGCGAAAATACGCTGCTGAAATAAATCAGCGTTTTCGGGTTGGATAAATTGGTGAATAGGCCCAGCATGAAATAGTTATCCGGCTTTTCAGCTTGCGCCTCTGGCTCCAGCGCAGTTTCCTGCTTCAGGCTTTTTAAGCCACCGTTCAGCATGGCCCAGCCCATTTTCGCCAAAAACAGGCCGCCGATGATCATTAAAGCCTGCTGAATCCACGGCAGCTGTTCAATCAGCACAGTAAAGCCCATTAAGGTCAGCGCGACCCAAACCACAATCCCCGCCGATATGCCGGAAATAATTTTTAAGGTATTGGCCCGCGTGGTCGAGGCTGAACTTTTTGCGATCAGCAAGACGTCAGGGCCTGGGCTCAGCTGCGCCACAAAATGCAGCATGCAAATGGTTAAAAGAAGCGACATAGAAAATCAGCAGAATGCCTAAAGCGCGCATTATATCGTTTGTTAAAAATAAATACGCTGCCTGCATGGATTTACTGCAATAAAAAAGCCGGATCAATGGATCCGGCCTGACTTCTTAACTGATCAGCATCCGCACCGCTTAGCGCTGATTGACGTCTTTCAGTTCAATCTGCTTCGCGTCCGGCGTCACTTCGCGCGCTTCGCCGTCAATAATGCTGGAATCGCGCCCGCCTTGCTGGTTCTGCATGTCCTGCATCTGGCGCATCATGTCTGCAAACGGGTTCTGGCCTTGCGCGCCGCCCATGCCGCCCATATCTCCCATCATGCCGCCCATCATTTTTTCCATCATGGCTTGCTGGCGCTTCATCATCACTTTCATCATGGTGGCTTTCAGCGCATTCTGCACAGGCGGAATCAGGATCAGCACGGCAAGAACATCTGTGATCAGGCCCGGAATCATTAATAAAAATCCGGCCAAAAGCTTGGGAAGATTGCCGGATAATGCAGGGTCAGCGCTCATTTGGCCCGCCTGCATCTGCTGCATTTGCGGCATAAGGCCGGCCGAAGATTTCCGCACGATATTCACGCCAATCAAAAACGCGGCGATGAACCAGAAGAACACATACCACATGCTGCCGACGAGGTCACCCACGCCAATCCAGACAAAAACTTCCAGAACTAAGCTTGCAAGGATAATTAGAAATAATTTCATGAAAATTAATCAAATCTCAATTAAATAAATAAAGTGCATCAATCAAGCGCTTAAAATCAGCAGCATGCTTTTTTGATCCGCTTCAGTAACAATATGGGCGTTATTTTATTTTTAAAGGGCCGGCATGTCATTAATATTGATGGCATGCTGCCAAATTATTGAATTATTTATTCTTAATGCGCCAGTTTTCTGCACGCCTGAAAACGATCTGCTCCAAAAACCTTCCTGAACTGGAAAGGCCCGCTTTAATCCTTTCCGCCTGCATCCACCGCAGCTAATGGCTGTTTTGACGGCAGCTTCCACCATATGAATATCGATAATATGAAGAACATGCCGCCTGCAATAGCCAGAACCCGCCCATGTGAAAGCGTGAATGCTTCTGCAGCAGCCTGAATTAAACTCTGCTTTAACGGCTGTTCCAAATGCTTTGCTGCCTGCATGGCTTCAGCAATGGATGCATTGGCGGCAAGCGCAGCCTCCTGCATCAGTCCAGCAGGTAAAATGATCGACTGCGCATAGAAAAACGATAACAGCAGCCCAAAAATAGCAATGCCCAAACCGGCTCCAAGCTCATAAGCCATGCCTTCAATCGCCCCGGCAGCTGTTGCTTTGTGCGGAGGTATAGCAGACATAATGGCTGCGGTTGAAGACAGCAGCGCAATTTCAACGCTGATCCCCATGACAATCATCCATGCCCATGCCTGAAAATGCTGCGCATTAAAGTCAGTCACAGCCAAGCCCCAGAAACTTAGGGCGCACATCAGCATGCCCGCCGCGGCAACAGGACGCAGGCTATAGCGGTTCATCAGAAAACCGGCAAAAGGCCCTCCTATGCTAATCGCAATCATAAAGGGCAGAATAAACAGCCCGGCCTGCAGAGGCGTATAGTTATAGACAAACTGCAGCTCTTGCGACAGCAGCAATTCAAATCCGACTAGGGCAATCATTGCAACTACAGCCATAACAATACTGGCGGAAATGACCGGATGCTTAAATAAGCTGAAATCAATCATCGGGCTGGCCGCTTTCAGCTGATGGCGCACAAACATGCTCAGCAGGCCTGCCCCCAGCATGAAAATTAAGACAGCGGTACTGCTGAACTGGTGCATAGCGGTTTTAACCGCATAAATGATCATAAGAATGGATGCAACCAGCACCAGCGCCTGCATTAGATTTAACGGCTGTTTTTTATCAACTTTCTGCTCAGGCACAATCCATGCGGTCAAAAGCATGACAATGATGATAATCGGCACGTTAATTAAAAACACAGCACCCCATTCAAAGTGCTCCAGCATAAAGCCGCCCAATAACGGGCCAAAGGCTGCGCCGCCCCCGCCAACCGTGCCCCAAATGCCCAAGGCATAGTTTCTCTGCTTTTCAGCTAAAAACGTATTGCGCACCCCGGCTAAAGTCGCCGGCAAAATCATGGCGGCTCCAACGCCCAAAAATGCGCGGGCAGCAATCAGCATATAAGCTGAAGAAGCGAATGCAGCCATGAAAGATGCCAAGCCAAAAATGCCCGCCCCAATCATCATTAAGCGCTTAAAGCCAATGCGGTCACCTAAAGCGCCCATCGGCAGAATCAGGCCGGCCATAATTAATGAATAAATATCAATAACCCACAGCATTTCATTGCCGGACAATGACAGCGCTGTACTTAAAGACGGTATGGCAACATGAAGCACTGTGGCATCAATAGAGACCGGAAGGTAGATTAAAACAATGATTCCGAGCACCATCCAATTGCGGTACATAAAAAGCCTGCTCCAAAGCTGGACACTTGTTCAAATTATGGCGATTATAGCTTAACTTGAACAGACGTCCAACTTAGTTTAGTATCTATTGCGCAGCCCTTACTTTATCTTCAGGCCAATATGATCTATTTAAACCGCGAAGAACGCCGGAAAATGATGCTGAATGCAGCTAAAAAACTGGCTTTGCAGGCAGGCTTTAATGCTTTGACGGTGCGCTGCATCGCCGCGGAGGCTCAGGTTTCTACCGGCCAAGTGCATCACCATTTTCAATCGGCCTCTCATCTGAAGGCTGAAGTATTTCTTGAGCTTATGGATCAGCTGAATGAAGTTGAAGCGCAGATAGAGACGAAGAGCTGGCATGAGCGGGTATCAGTGATTTTAGGCTGTGAAAATATTAAGCAAGTTCAGCCTTATTTGCGTTTATGGAATGAAGCCGAAAGCTTAATTGATCAGGATCAGGAAATTGGCAAAGCCTATAATATTGCTATGGAGCGCTGGCATGATGCTTTGGTTCATCTGATTGATCAGGGAATTCAGCAGCAGGAATTTGCCATTCCGGCAGCAAGCAGCAAAGAAGATGCGGCATGGCGCTTAATTGCATTTGTCTGCGGCTTAGAAAGCATCTGCAAATTAAAGCTCAAAAACTTAGATGAAGAAGCATTTCAAACACATATGAGAATCATGATCAAAATGGAGCTATTCAATCACGCCCCTCAGTGATTGCGCTATAAAATGCTGAAAATCAGCATCATGCATAACAGTTTTTTCAGGGGCTGTTTTTATTCCTGCCCTCCTCAGCTTCAATGCTGCATAGATAAAAGCTGATTTGCAAAGCCATGCCTGTCCGCTCAAAATTGGCCGGTTTTTCTTTTTACAGCCGTAAATGCATATTTGACAGGCGGAAACAGCATCTGCACCCCAGCAAGGCAGCATTGACAGAGCGGAAAAATTAGCCATATAATTAGCCACCATACAATATGGCGCAATACAAAATGCAGCTCGAACAAAAATATCAAGCCCTCATTGATGAGGCGCAGCGGCGGAAAATGCCGGATATCGAAGGAATACAATTATGCTTTCAGACCCTTTCACTGGCGGCCGGCATTGATCGCGGCTGCGCAGCCCAGCTGGCGCCCTACGGCCTTTCTGAGGGGCGCTTTGTGCTTTTGTTTCTGCTCGACGCTGCGCCAGATGGGCTGGCTCCGAATGCGCTGGCCAAACAGGCGGGCGTTACCCGCGCTACCGTGACCGGACTGCTTGACGGCCTGGAGCGTGAAGCGCTGATTGAGCGCCATGCCAATGCCGATGACCGGCGCGCGCTCTGCATCCGGCTTACCCATAAAGGCCGGCAGCTGGCGAAAACAGTCATTGAGCACCATAGCCGCTGGATCGCTGGCCTGTTCGGCGGCCTTTCCAAGCCAGAACGCGAACAGCTGGCCTTTTTGCTTGAAAAAGCGGCAAAAAATACAGAAGCATAAAATGAGCGCTTTTATCCAGCAGCCTGCTCACCGCAGAAGCTGCATCACCTGAAATAAAGGAAAAAAACGATGTCCCATTACCTTGTTGAGCTTTATACCCCCAATGCCGCCTGGAAAGCTTTGCCCGCAGAGGAGCGCCGGCAATTCCTGAGCAATGTCGGCACAGCTATGGGCGGATTATCCGGCATGGGGGTCGAAGTCCTCACCCTGAGCGAAACTCAGCCTGAAATTGATCAAGGCAGTGAGCACCGCTTTCTGGGGATTTGGCGCTTTGCCAGCCAGCAGGCGCGCGATGCATTATTGACCGGCATTCATGCCAGCGGCTGGTATGGCTATTTTGACCATGTAAATGCTGCCGGCGCAGAAAGCAGCTTCACGCAGCATCTTCATGCGCTGGAAAACGCGTAAATTCAGCGCTGCAGTTTTATTCAAGGCCGCTGAGGCAGCCCTGGCCTGCCCCGGGATGCATCACTGACCCTGAAATAGCCTGCACATCAATATTTTTTGCTATTTTTACCTCATAAAAGCAATCGCTAAGCCAGAAGAAATAAAAGCCAAGCCTGTCCCTAATGCCAGTCAGTTAAGAAATTGACTGGTATTTTATTTTTAAATTCTAAATTTTCTTTGATACGCGGAAGCGTCATCCGCAACC
>NZ_JAVXCI010000064.1:0-18725 GCF_036659555.1 Acinetobacter sp. | reverse complement strand
TTTATCGCAATTAATTATTGTCGCATCATAGAGAAAAAGTTGATAAGTAGCTACACTTAGCACTTTAAAAACTCAGCCTGTCTCAGAATTTATCGCAAATGAATACACAACGTGAACAATCGATACAATCATGGATTGCGTCTGTACTTGGTTCAGATCAATTTGAAATTAATTTTTTAGCAGGCGATGCAAGCTTCCGTCGTTATGCACGAATCAAATTGAATAATAAAACATTTATGCTCATGGATGCACCTCCAGAAAAAGAAGATTGTGTGTCTTTTGTGACGATTGACGAATTTTTTGATGCCCATGGCGTGCGCGTGCCGCATATCGCCGCCAAAGACCTTGAGCAGGGCTTTCTTTTATTGGAAGATTTTGGCGATGTTTTGCTGGCTTCCCTGCTGGATGATGCAACTGTAGATGCGCATTATGAGCAAAGCTTTCAGCAGCTGATTCAGCTGCAGTCGATTGACGGCGCCGGCCATTTTCTGGCGTATTCTTATGAAAAGCTGATGGCGGAAATGGCCTTGCTGACCGACTGGATGCTGCCGTCCCTGCAGATTGCGCCGACTGCCGATGAAAGCGCCTTAATTAAGCGCACCTTTGCCATTTTAGCCAATGCGGCTTTGGCGCAGCCGCAGGTGATTGTGCACCGCGACTTCCACAGCCGCAACCTGATGGCGCTGCCGGGCGAGCAGGAGCAGGGCGTTATTGATTTTCAGGATGCTGTGATTGGCGCGGACACGTATGACCTGATTTCCATTACCCGCGATGCTTATGTGCAGTGGAGTCCTGAACGCGTCTACAGCTGGTTTAAAGCCTTCTATGATCTGCTGCCGGCATCCGCCAAAGACGGCCGCGATTTTGAGCAGTTTAAGAAGGGTGCGGATTTTATGGCGGTTCAGCGCCATATTAAAATTCTGGGCATTTTTGTGCGCCTGTTTGAGCGTGACGGCAAGCCGGGCTATTTGAAGGATTTGCCGCGCGTGATGTGGTATTTGCTGGAGGAAAGCCAGCCTTATGCCGAACTGCAGCCATTCGTGCAGTTTATGCGCGCGAAAGTCATGCCGAAATTTGAAGCCAAATACGGCGCCTATAAGGCTGCGGCGTAATGAAAGCGATGATTTTAGCTGCCGGCTTAGGCAACCGCATGCGCCCGCTGACTTTGCATACCCCAAAGCCATTGCTGGCGGTCGGCGGCAAGCCGCTGATTGTCTGGCATATTGAAAAACTGCAGAAAATCGGTGTCACAGATATTGTCATTAATACGGCCTGGCTGGGTGAAAAGCTGGCGCAGGCGCTGGGTGACGGCTCGCAGTTTGGCGTGAACATTCACTGGTCGCACGAAGGCGAAGGGCTGGAAACCGCCGGCGGCATTATCCACGCTTTGCCTTTGCTGGGCAGCGAGCCGTTTATCCTGATCAACGGCGATGTCTGGACCAGCATGGATTTTGCGCCGCTGCTGAATGTGCGCCTGCAGGGCAATGACGCGCATCTGGTTCTGGTGGATAATCCGCCGCAGCATCCGCACGGCGACTTTATTTTAGCGCAGGGCAAAGCCTATACCTTTGATCAGGCTGCGGCGGGCGAAGCGCTGACCTTCAGCGGCCTGTCGGTCATTGATCCGAAAATGTTTGCGGGATTGAAAGGCGGCAAGCGCCCTCTGGCGCCGCTGCTGAAGCAGTCCATGCTGGAAGGAAAAGTCGCTGCCGGCAAGCTGCTGGGCGAGTGGGTAGATGTCGGCACGCCCGAGCGCTTAAATGCTTTGGATGAGCAAATTCAGCAGGGCATGTACGCCTAAGTGCATAATCGCTAAACACCTGCTGCTGTGACATGCAGGATAAACCGGTATACTTCCACCTAACTTTTTCGAGGCGTTAATTGTATGCACGCGTTTTTTAAAGAACTTAAGCAGGGCAGTCAGGCCTTGGGCTTGGAGCTGAGCGATGACGCTTTAAATTTATTGCTCAAGTATCAGGACGCCTTGGTGCTGTGGAATAAAGCCTATAACCTGACTGCCATCCGCGATCCGAAAGAAATGCTGGTGAAGCATCTTTTGGACAGCTTGAGTATTTTAAAAGACTTGCCGCAGGGCCGCCTTTTGGATATCGGCACGGGCGGCGGCATGCCGGGCATGATTATTGCCCTATGCCAGCCGGAGCGCGAATGCGTGCTGCTGGACTCAAACGGCAAGAAAATCCGTTTTCTGAAGCAGTTTATTGCTGACCTGAAGTTAAAAAATGTGACCGCTGTGCAAACGCGCGTAGAAAACACCGAAAGCATTGCGGCGCTGGGCAAGTTTGATGTCATTACCAGCCGCGCTTTTGCGTCTTTAACAGATTTTATCACTGCATCCGTTCCATTTATGCATGAGCACAGCATCATTGCCTCAATGAAAGGCCTGATTCCAAGCGAAGAAGTTGACGCATTCAAAGATCAATTCAGCTGTGAAATTATTGCGCTGCAGGTTCCTCGCTTGGACGAACAGCGCCATCTGCTTTTACTGAAACGTATTTAATTATTAAGAATTGGGGCTGCCATGGCACAGATTATTGCAATTGCAAACCAGAAAGGCGGTGTCGGTAAAACTACAACCGCAGTAAATCTGGCTGCATCATTAGCCGTATTGAAAAAGCGCGTGCTGCTTGTGGATATGGATTCGCAAGGCAACGCGACGATGGGGTCGGGCATTCAAAAGAATGACCTGCTGTATTCGGTCACAGATGTACTGCTGGGCGAAATGCCGGTTGAAAGCGCGATTGCCAAAGCCGAAGTCGGCTATAAGGTGCTGGGCGCGAACCGCGATTTGGCGGGCGTGGAGCTGGCGATTGCGGAACAGGACGGGCGTGAGTTCATCCTGCGTGAAGCGCTGCAGGAAGTTGATGACAAGTTTGACTATATTATTGTGGACTGCGCGCCCAGCCTGAGCCTGATTACGGTGAATGCCCTGGCGGCGGTAGACAGCGTGCTGATTCCGATGCAGTGCGAATACTATGCGCTGGAAGGCTTGGCGGATTTAACCCAAACTATTGACCGCATTCAGCAGGCATTGAATCCGGATTTGCAGATTATTGGCGTGCTGCGGACCATGTTTGACGGGCGCAATGCTTTAACCCGCGATGTTTCGGCAGAATTAGAACAGTATTTCGGCAAGAAGCTGTATGACACAGTCATTCCGCGCAATGTGCGCCTTGCGGAAGCGCCGGCGCACGGCTTGCCGGTGATTTATTTTGAGAAAAGCTCGAAAGGCGCAGTGGCCTATTTAAACTTGGCGGCTGAACTGCTGAAAAAAAGCAAAGTGAAAAAAGGAAGTAAAGCATGACCGCAAAAAAACGCGGATTAGCCAAAGGCCGCGGTCTGGACGCCTTGCTTGGATCAATCCAAAAAGAAAAACTGCAGCTGGAAGCGCAGTCCTTAGATCATGGCCAGCTGAAGCAGATCAATGTGCACCTGCTGCAGCGCGGGGAATATCAGCCGCGCCGCTTTATTCATGAGCAGGATCTGCAGGAATTAGCGGCTTCGATTGAAAAGCACGGTGTCATGCAGCCGATTGTCATCCGTCCGGTTGATGATGAAAAGCATCCCTATGAAATTATCGCCGGCGAGCGGCGCTGGCGCGCAGCCCAGCTGGCCGGCTTAACCGAAGTTCCGGCGATTGTCCGTGACCTGAGCGATCAGGTTGCCATCGCTTTGGCCCTGATTGAAAACATTCAGCGCCAGGACTTGAATCCGATTGATCAGGCCATGGCCCTGCAGCGCTTTCACGAAGAATTTGGCCTCAGCCATCAGGAAATTGCCGATACCGTAGGCAAGGCCCGCACCACGATCAGCAACCTGCTGCGCCTGCTGACTTTGGCTGAACCGGTGAAGGACTTTATGCAGCAAAGCCTGCTGGATATGGGGCATGCGCGCGCAATCTTAACGCTGAAAGCTAAAGATCAGCTGAGCGTGGCTGAGCTGGTGATCGAAAAAAGCCTGTCTGTGCGCCAGACCGAACAGCTGGTGCGCGACTTGAATACGCCTAAGCAGGCAAAAGAAAAGCAAGGCCTTTCTTCAGATATTCAGCAGCTGTCACAGCGCCTGTCTGACCGCTTCGGCGCAGATGTCAAAATAGACCATAATAAGCAAGGCAAGGGCAAGCTCGTGATTAATTACCATTCGCTGGAAGAGCTGGATGGGATTTTGAATATCTGTTTAGCTGATTAATTTTATAATTCGATTTATTGGGGAAAATCAAATGTGGGAATTAGTCAAAGCCGGCGGATGGCTGATGCTTCCGCTGGTCTTGTGTTCAATCTTTACCATTGCAATTGCCATTGAGCGCTTTATCCGCTTGAGGAAGCCGGCGGTGCTGCCGGCCGCATTGCTGATGAGTCACAATCAGACTGCCGAGCAGGCGGTGGAACAGCTGCAGCAGGATCAAAACTTGCAGCGCAGCACTTTGGGCCGTATTTTTGCGGCCGGCTGGGGCAGCAAAAATCAAAGCGAACAGTACGCGCGCGCGCAAATGGAAGTGGCTGCGTCGCAAGAAATCGGCTATTTGGAAAAGAATATCAACTTTCTTGGCACGCTCAGCGCGGTTGCGCCGCTGCTGGGCCTGCTGGGAACGGTCATCGGGATTATTGAGTCATTTTTAATGATTGATATCGGCACCAACAGCGATCCGGTGCTGATGATGCCCGGCATTTCCAAAGCCTTGATTACGACAGCTGCCGGCATGTTCATTGCAATTCCAGCCCTGTTTGCGCACCGCTATTTTCAGCGCCTGGTGCAGGAATATATTGCGGAATTGGAACAGCAGTCGACGCTGTTTCATGCTGCGCTTTTTTACCAGAATCCGGCTGATGAAAAACAGCAGGATCTGCAAAAAGCAAGCTGAGGCCGCGCCATGAAATTCAAGCGCAGGCAAGTTGAAGATATTCACATAAACTTAACGCCAATGATTGACTGCCTATTGTTCATCTTGGTGTTTTTGCTTTTATCCACCACCTTTAATCAGCTGAGCCGGATGAACCTGACTTTGCCGGATGCGCAAGGCGTGCCGCCAAAGCAGTATGAGCATAAAATTGAAGTTGTGGTGGATTCGTCCGGGCATTATTCTGTCAATGGCCAGTCTTTGGCCAGCAAAGAAGCCGCGGATTTAAATACCGCAATTAAACAGATTTCAAATGAGCGCCGTGATTTAATGTTCATCATTGCGGCCGATGCAAAAGCCGCGCATCAGGACGTGATCCGCGTCATGGATGTTGCCGGCCAGCTGGGCTTTGTAAATATCAATATCAGTACGAAAGTACCCACTCGAGGTTATTAGTGAAGCACGATTTAAAGGTCTATCTGCGCCTATTAAGTTATTTAAAACCTTTTTGGGGCTTGGCGGTATTTGTAGTCATCGGCTTCGCAATTAACGCCGCGACTGAAGTATCTGTCGCCAAGCTGCTGGAACGCATTATTAATGCGATTCAGCACCGTGATCAGAGCTTTACGTCGTTATTTCCGCTTCTTGTGGTGATGCTGATGTTTTTCCGCGGGCTGGGAACATTCATCGGCGGCTACTTCACGGCAGTCATTTCCCGCAACCTGATTTTCAATATCCGCCAGGAAGTGTTCGCAAAACTCATGCGCCTTCCTTCGCAGTATTATTTGGATAATTCCAGCGGCCATATTACCGCTAAAATTATGTATAACGTCGAGCAGCTGACGGCAGCTTCAACAGAGTCGCTGCGGACTATCGTTCAGCAGGGCCTGATTACTTTTGGCCTGCTTGGCTACCTGATTTACAGCAACTGGCGCTTAACTTTAATTATCCTGATTTTTGCGCCGCTGATTGGCCTGCTGATCCGCAAAGCCTCAAAGCGCATGCGCAAACTGTCCACTCAAGTGCAGGACACCATGGGCGACGTCAACCATGTGGTGCAGGAAACCGTCAACGGCAACATGGTGGTGAAAGGCTTTGCCGGGCATAAATATGAACAGCAGCGCTTTTATGACAGGTCAATGGAAAACCTGCGCCGCGGCATGAAAATGGTGGTGGTGCAGCAGCTGAACAGCCCAATCGTGCAGCTGATCATGTCAATTCCATTGGCGATTGTGATGTATATCGCCTTGCGTCCGGAAATTATGCTGGACACTTCGGCCGGCCAGTTTGTCGCATACATTACCGCGGCCGGCATGCTCAGCAAGCCAATCAAAGCCTTGACGGATGTGAATGAAAAGATTCAGCGCGGCATGGCGGCGGCGCATTCAGTCTTTGAGCTGCTGGACTTGCCGGAAGAAGCCAATACTGGCGCGCTGACGCCGGTGCTGAAAGGCAATGTCGAATTCGACAATGTCAATCTGGTTTATTCTGACGGCTTCCAGGCCTTGCACGACTTTAACTTAAAGGTCAATGCCGGGGAAACCGTGGCTTTGGTGGGACGTTCCGGCGCAGGCAAAACCTCATTGGTGAACCTGCTGCTGCGCTATCAGGAAATCAGTTCAGGCCAGCTGAAATTCGACGGCATGGATGTTCATGACATTGAGCTGGATTGCCTGCGCCAGCAGATTTCCATGGTGAATCAGCAGGTGGTGCTGTTCAACCGCACCGTGCGTGAGAATATTGCCTATGGACGGCTGGAAGGCGCTTCCGATGAACAGGTGATTGCGGCGGCTAAAGCGGCCTATGCGCACGAGTTCATCATGAGCCTGCCGCAAGGCTATAATACGCCGCTCGGCGCGCAGGGCCTGAACCTGTCGGGCGGCCAGCGCCAGCGCATCGCTATTGCGCGCGCCATTCTGAAAGATGCGCCGCTGCTGATTTTGGATGAAGCGACCAGCGCGCTGGACAATGAGTCTGAATATTTCATTCAGCAGGCCTTTGACGCCGCCATGCGCGACCGCACCACAATTGTGATTGCGCACCGCCTGTCCACGATTGAAAATGCTGACCGCATTGTGGTGATGGATAAAGGCAAAATTGTCGAGCAGGGCTCGCATGCAGAGCTGATTGCAAAGCGCGGCGCCTACTTCCAGCTGCATCAGCGCAATTTTGAGGAACAGTAAATGTCCGCGGCGCAATTCATTCAGAATGCCTGGAATAAGCAGGCAAAGTGGCTGATTGTGCTTCGGCCGCTGTCATGGCTGTACCGCGGCGGATTTCTGCTGAATCAGAGCCTGTATAAAGCCGGCCTGAAGCAAAGCTATACTGCGCCTTTGCCAGTCATGGTGATTGGCAATATTACCGTTGGCGGCAGCGGAAAAACCCCGCTGCTGATTCATCTGGTAAATTACCTGCAGAGCCGGCAGGTGAAAGTCGGCGTGATCAGCCGCGGCTATGGCGGCAAAGGCCCGTTTCCGGCCTATGTCGGTTCAGCAGCCGCGGCTGAAGCTGTAGGGGATGAGCCGATGCTGATTGTGCAGTCAACGGGCGTGCCGATGGCTGTAGGGCCTAGCCGGCAGAAAAGCATTGAACTGCTGCTGTCCCGGCATGCCCTGGACTTAATCATCTGCGATGACGGCCTGCAGCATTGGGCGCTTGAACGCCAGCTGGAATGGATTGTGCTGGACAATAACCGCGGCTTGGGCAATGAAAAACTGCTGCCGGAAGGCTATTTGCGTGAACCGAAAAGCCGGCTGCAAAGCGGCACCGTGATTGAGCATGCCGCCGCGCCTCAGCTGGCGCTGAATATGCATCTGGAAGCATCCGAACCGTATTTGCTGAACGGCAATGCGGCCAAGCCGTTCAGCCCTGAGGCGGATTTTTACGCGGTATCCGGCATTGGATTTCCGCAGCGCTTTTACCAGACTTTGAAAAATATGGGCATCCGGCAGTTCCAGTGCCATGAGTTTCCAGACCACTATGACTATGAAATTGATGATTTGCAGTTTAAAGACAGCAATCCCATCATTACCACAGAAAAAGATGCAGTTAAAATTCTGCCTCTGCTCAAGCGCCACCCGGATTTTCAGCGTGAAATCTGGGTGGTGCCGGTAGAGGCTGTACTGTCGCCAGCCTGCTATGAAACGCTGCGTCAGCAGCTGGCGCAGCTTGGCATTACACTTCATGAAGGCTCCCATTGATGAAACATATTGTTATTCCTGCCCGCTTTTCCAGTTCACGCCTGCCGGGCAAGCCGCTGCTGGAAATTCACGGCCGGCCGATGATTTTGCGTGTTGTCGATCAGGCCCGGAAAGTTGAGGGCTTTGATGACCTTTGCGTGGCCACAGATGATGAGCGCATTGCTGCGGTATGCCGCGCGGAAGGTGTTGATGTGGTCTTGACCTCTGCGGCGCATCCTTCAGGGACGGACCGCCTCAGTGAAGTCGCGCGCATTAAAGGCTGGGCTGCTGAGGATATTATTGTCAATGTGCAGGGCGATGAGCCTTTGCTGCCGGCGCAGCTGGTGCAGCAGGTGGCGCAGCTGCTGCAGGATCAGCCGGCATCTTCCATGTCAACTTTGTGCGAGCCGATTCACAGCCTTGAAGAGTTTCAGCGCGACAGCATTGTGAAAGTGGTGATGTCGAAGCGCAATCAGGCGCTGTATTTCAGCCGCGCGGCCATCCCCTATGACCGCGAAGGCGCGAAGCAGGCTGAGCAGGCGCTGCATGATCAGGCTTACCGCCATCTGGGCCTGTATGCATACCGGGTCAAGCTGCTGCAGGAATATGTCACTTGGGAGATGGGTGCGCTGGAAAAGCTGGAAAGCCTGGAGCAGCTGCGCGTGCTGGAAAATGGCTGCAGCATTGCCATCGCCGTGGCCGAAGCGAACTTGCCGCCGGGTGTGGATACGCCGGCTGATCTGGAGCGCCTGAATCAAATGGATGTTTCTTGCTTTGAATAAAGGACTGCATCCATGTCAAATGAAGTGACTGCGCGGATTTATCCCTGGCAGCAGCCTGTTTGGGATACGCTGACCGGGCGCTTTCCGAAATTGGGCCATGGGCTGCTGTTTTACGGCAAAAAAGGCTGCGGCAAAGAGGCTTTCGCGCAGCAGTTTCTGGCGTGGGTTTTATGCCAAAACCGCCATGCGGCGAATCAGCCCTGCGGGGAGTGCAGCAGCTGCCAGTGGCTGAAATCGGGCACGCACCCCAACTATGTGCATATCAGCACCGATGATGACAATAAAAAGCAGAACGCCAAAATTAAAATTGAAAAAATCCGTGATTTGCTGCCTTTTGTGCAGCAGACCGTGGATGGCTGGCGCGTGGTGGTGATTGAACCGGCGGAAGCCTTAAATACCGCTTCTGCCAATGCGCTGCTGAAAACGCTGGAAGAGCCGGGCGACCGCATTGTGATTATCCTGCTGGCGGCGCATTATCTGAAACTGCCGGCGACCATCCGCAGCCGGCTGCAGCATTTTGCCCTCGACCGCATCAGCGCTGCGCAGGCTGAAGCCTATTTGCATGAAAATTTGCCGGCCAGCGGGCTACAGGCGCATCAGCTGCTGATGAATCTGTCCAATCACATGCCGCTGCAAGCGGTTGAATTGGCGAAAAGCGAATGGCTGAATCTGCGCCAGGACTTTGTCAATGACTGGCAAAAATTAGTCAAACAGAAAAATATGCCGATGGCAATTGCGACCAAGTGGAATAAAGCGCTGAGCTTCAGTGACTTCAGTCAAATGTTTGAATACTTGTTGTCTGATTTGATTTGTGTCAAGCTGAATCAGGCCATAAAAAATATCGACCTGAATTTTAGTGATCTGCCGGATCAGTATGATTTAGAATCATTATTTGGCATTTATGCAGAACTTCAGCAGTCCAAAAAATTTATCGAACAGAACGTGCAGACAAATTTAGCGCTGGATCAGCTGTGCATTAAACTGATGAATATTTAAAACAAGGGGAACAGCAATGCAGCCACGCATGGGCGGAATTATTCAGGCCAATATTCCAGATGTGGAAACACTGTTTGCCAGCTATATGCCTTTTGTCGCAGGCGGCGGCCTGTTTGTCCCGTCAAAGCAGGCGGTTAAAATGGGCGATGAGGTATTCGTGCTGACTACGCTGCCGGACCAGTCGCAGAAAATTCCGCTGACAGGCAAGGTGATCTGGATTTCGCAAAAGCAGAACGGCATCAAGCCGCAGGGCTTCGGCATACAGCTTGCTGGAGAAAAAGGCGTTTATTTCAAATCTGAAGCGGAACGGCTGCTGACAGGCCTTAAAACTGAAGGGCGCAGAAGTTACACTATGTAGGTTACAGCTTACTTTGCATAGGTGCTTATAGTGTTTACCGATACCCATTGTCATTTAACCATGCTTGATCTTGCGCCTTATGGCGGAGATTTGGATCTGGCTTTGGCGCAGGCGCGTGAAGCGGGCGTTTCCCGCTTCATGAGCATCTCTGTCGATCTGGATGATCATATTCAGCTGGCGGAAATCGCCGCCAGGCATGCTGATGTCGGGTACTCAGTCGGCGTGCATCCGTGTGAAGACCCTGCAGTGATGGCACGGGCAACTACAGACTGTCTGGTTGAGCTTGCGCAGCCTGAAAAAGCCTGGGCGCTGGGTGAAACCGGACTGGATTATTTTCACAGCACGGACTTTATTCAGGAGCAGAAAGCCTGCTTTGCGCGCCATATTCATGCTTCGCAAATTGTTAAAAAGCCCGTGGTGGTGCATACCCGCGCCGCCAAGCATGACACGGTGGATATTATCCGCGCGGAAAAATCCACGCACGGCATTCTGCACTGCTTTACCGAAGACTGGGAAACCGCCAAAGCGGTTTTGGACTGCGGCTATTACATTTCTTTTTCCGGCATTATTTCCTTTAAAAATGCGCAGGATCTGCGCGATGTCGCCAGGCAGGTGCCGCTTGACCGCGTGCTGATTGAAACCGACAGCCCGTATCTGGCGCCGATGCCGTACCGGGGCAAGCCGAATGAACCGAAATATGTTCCTTATGTAGCCAAAGCCTTAAGTGATGTATATGATAAGTCACTTGAAGAGGTGGCTTTGATTACGAAGCAGAACTTTGAAAACCTTCTCAATTTAAAGTAAATAATTTGAATTGATATAAGCGCAGAAGAGAGTATAGGGTGAAGATGGATCGTCAGGCTCAGTTTCGAGCAAGAGAAGCGTTGATTTTTCAAGTTGCAGAGCAGCTCCTTCTGGAAAACGGCGAAGCAGGCATGACGCTTGATGCGCTGGCTGCAGAATTGGATCTTGCCAAAGGCACGCTCTATAAGCATTTTCAAAGCAAGGATGAGCTGTACATGCTGCTGATCATCCGCAATGAGCGCATGCTGCTGGAAATGATTAAAGACACAGACAAGCAGTTCCCTGAACATCTGGCTTTCTTCATGCTGCATCATCTGCACCACCCTGAACGCACCGTGCTGTTTCATCAAATTGAAGAGCGCCTGTCAACCACCGGCGCAGGCATTCAGCACCTGTTCAGTGAACTGTATCAGGTGCGCAAGCAGCGCCTGCGCCTGATTATCCGCATGACGGAAAGGTATCTGGAGCTGATTCAAAGCGCGATGCCGGTTCGGGATTATCTGGCGTCCATTTGGTCGCTGACGCATGGCGCCGCGGCGATTCTGAATTCCAGCTTCTATCAGCGCTATTTAGGTTCAAGGGATACCTTAAGAGTCGCCTATATTGATCAGGCTTTGGCGCTGCCGAAGCAGGTCAATGCTGCGGTTCAGTTCGCTTAAAGGCCGGCTATGAAAATCAGGCCCTCATCAGTTCGAGGCTTCACCCTGGTGGAATTGATGGTGGTCATTGTGATTATGGGCATCATGGCGTCTCTGGTGCTGCTCAATATGAACGGCACGGATCAGCGCAAGGCCATGCAGGCGCGTGAAGTGTTTATCATGGATGTGCAGAAAATCCTGCGTGAATCCAATGATCAGGCGCGGATTTTAGCGCTGAATGCGCATCCCGCTACAGATGTGGCGGGCTTCCAGTATGATGTGCTGGAATATCTGCCGAATCAAAAAAATGCAGCAGTTTTCAATCAGAATAATAACTGGCAAAAATATAAAGACTTTCCGGAACGGGCGCTGCCCGATCAGGTGGCTTTCAGCATCCAGCCCTTAGAGCAGCGCTATGAAAATGCCAATAACAGCGCGCTGCTGAGTGAAAGTGCGCCCAAGCTGATTTGGCTGGGCAACGGCGAGGTCAAGCCGGTGCGCATTCAGTTCTATTTTGAAGAGCGGCCGGTAGGGAATGAAATTGAAATTGACCATCTAGGCAAAATAATTGATGAAAGCTGAATACTTAAAGCGCGGCTTTGCGTCTTATGCGGCGGCCGGTCAGCGTTCCGCTCATGGCTGCTCAGGCTTTACCCTGCTGGAAGTGATGGTGGCGCTGGCGATTTTTGCGACCGCAGCCATCGCCTTGAGCAATGTGGCGATGCAGTACACGCAGGCGACCGCCAATGCGGTTTTAAGAACCAAGGCGCAGTTTGTCGCGCTGAATGAAATCGCCTCAATGGAAATGAAGCGGGAATGGATGAGCGGCACTGCGTCTAAGCAAATTACCCAGCAGGGTGAAACCTGGCAAATTGACAAATCCGCGCAGCCGACGGTCAGCCCGGATGTGCAGCGCATTGATGTGCAGGTCAGCTTGATGAATGCCGATACCGGAAAAGTTGAGGCGGGCATCGCCAGTTTGGTTTTCTTCAATGCCAAAGCGGAAAACTCATGAGCCGGCGCCAAGGCTTTACGCTGGTTGAACTGCTGGTCGCTATTGCGATTTTTGCTGTGCTGTCGGCGCTGGGCTGGAAAGTTTTTGACTATATTTCCAAGGTCAAGGAACGCAACAGCATGCATGAAGCCCGGCTTTCGCAGCTGCAGGAAGCCTATCAGCAGATTTTGCGCGACACCCTGCAGGCGGTGCCGCTGACAGCCAATATCAATGGCGATATTCAGCCTGCAATGGTGCTGCAGAATGGGCGCTTCAACTTCAGCAAAACCGGCGTAACCGATCCGCTCAATCAGGGCATCGCGCCGGATGAGCGCGTGGAGTACCAATACAATGCCGCGGATAAAAAGCTTTACCGGCTGAAATACCGCAATATTAATCAGTCGGGGCAGGATCAGCCGGATTCCAGCGTGCTGCTGGCCGATGTTGAGCAGTTTGAAATCCGCGTGCTGAATCCTGAAGAATTAAGCGCCTGGCCTGATCCTTCTGCGGACCTGAGCAAGCGCAGCGAGCTGCAGCGCTTGCCGCGCGGCTTGAAAATTAAGCTGAGCGTAAATGAAGTCGAATATGAATGGCTGTTCAGCCTGCTGAATACCGACTTCCTGCAGCAGGACAGCAATTCGGGTGGAAAAGGCGGCGGCAATCCAGAAGACGGAAAGCAGGAGGTGTCTGGATGAAGCCAGTTATGCAGCCTCAGAAGGGCATTGCGCTGCTGACTATTTTAATGATGGTGGCTTTGGCGACCATTCTGGCCGCCAGCATTGCCAAGCGCCAAAGGAATACCGCGGAAGCGACCGCTTATCTCATGCGCCAGAATCAGTCCCTGCTGTACGCCAAAAGCGCCGAAACGTTCTTTGCTGCGCTGCTGAAGGATGATGCGCAGAATGCCGGCGGCGTTGACCATCTGCAGGAAAACTGGGCCAAGCCGATGCCGGCTTTTCCGGTTGATGACGGCTATGTTTCCGGCGTGCTTGAAGATGAGTCCGGGAAGTTCAACCTGAACAGCCTGCTTACTGCAGACGGCAGCGTGAACGAAAGCGCCAAGAAATGGTTTGAAAAACTGCTGACGCGCGCAGGCTTGCCGGCGCAGCTGAGTGAAGCGGTCATTGACTGGCAGGATGAAAATGATGAGCCGGCAGGCCCGATGGGCGCGGAATCCAGCTATCACCGCGGACTGCAGAATGCGCCGCTGCCGCCGAATGCCAAATTCCACAGCGTTGAAGAATTGAAGCTGGTGCGCGGCTTTGAGGCGGGAAAATACAAGCTGATAGCGCCTTATGTCAGCGCCTTGCCCAGCAATGAAACCCTGGTCAATATCAATACTGCGCCGGCTTTTGTATTGGCCAGCATAGATGAAACGCTGGATGTCGATGCCGTGCAGCAGCTGCTGGATCAGCAGCAGGCGAAATTGGAGCATTTCGGCAGCGCCGCTGCGCTTTGGGAAAAAGAGCCTTTTTCGCAGGCTGATCCGGCGTCGCGCAGCGCCGTCAATGCTTTGCTGGGCGTGCAGTCCAATTATTTTAAGGCCCGGATAGAAATTGAGCTGAGTGGCCGGAAGCGCCAGTTTTCATCTGAACTGGTGCGTAAGGATAAAGAAGTCTACGTGGCCTACAGAAGCGCAGCGCCTTTTTGATGCGGGCCGCCTGAAAGCCAATGTGTTTTATCAATTGCATTGAACTGTAAAATTAATGCTCAAGGTTTTAGTTTTGCTTTATAATCCCGATAAATTCGCAGATTTTGATTGAATTAAGGCATATGTTAATTCGTAAGTTATTTAAGTTTGAAAATGCTCATATTGTGCGGAACTGCACTTCGGACCGCTGCAAGCGTTCGATTCATGGGCACAGCTATAAAGTTGAGTTATTGCTTAAAGCTTCGAAATTAGATCACGGTCAAATGGTATATGATTTCGGGCTGCTGAAAGGCGTGATTAAAGAGCTGTTCGACAGTTTTGACCATGCCATCTGTTTCTGGCAGCAGGACGATGCTGAATACATGCAGGCCTGCAAAAACTTCAGCGCCCGCTGGGTTTCCCTGCCGGTATCGCCGTCAGCGGAACAGTTTTCACGGATTTTCTTTTATCTGGCGCAGCAGGTGCTGGCATCGACTGAAACGCAGAATGGCGAAGGCGATGTTGAAGTGCATTCTGTGATTGTGCACGAAACCGACACCGGCTATGCGCAAAGCTTTGCTGAAGATATTGAAAATGCGCAGATGGGCATTCTGCATCTGGATCAGATCATATTTTCAGAGCAGGTTAAGTCGGAGTGGGCTGACCCTGAAATGTATGAAAAATTAAAGCAGGGACTAAAATTTCAAAACCCAAGCGTGGATCTGCAGGTTAAACTTTAATGCAGCTTTGCCGCTGTAAGCTAAAAAAGGAATTAGGAAACACGTATGTCTTTAACTGAACAGCAGCAGGCGCAGCTGGAAAAGGTGCAGCTTGATGCGAGTTGGAAATACGGCCTGAGCGATTTTCTGCTTAGCCCTAAAATGGATGCATTAAAAGACTTCCTTGTTCAGGAAAAACACGCCAATAAAGTGATTTATCCGCCGAATCCATTAATTTTTAATGCGCTGAACACCACGCCTATCGCCAATGTAAAAGTGGTGATTTTAGGCCAGGATCCGTATCACGGGCCAAATCAGGCGCATGGATTAAGCTTTTCAGTGCAGAAAGGGGTTGCATTGCCTCCTTCTTTGCGTAATATTTTTCATGAGCTGCACAGTGACCTTGGCATTGAAATTCCAAAGCATGGCGACTTATCGCACTGGGCAGCGCAGGGCGTGCTGCTGTTGAACAGTGTGCTGACTGTAGAAGCCGGGCAGCCGACTTCTCACCAAAAGCGCGGCTGGGAAGATTTCACCGACCGCGTGATTGATGTACTGAACGAACAGCGCGAGCATATTGTCTTTATACTTTGGGGAGCATATGCGCAGCGTAAAGGGCAGCGGATTGACCAAACCAGGCACCTGGTGCTGAAAGCGGCGCATCCATCTCCATTGGCTGCGAACCGGGGCGGTTTCTTTGGCTGCAAAGTGTTCTCAAAATCCAATAATTATCTTAAACAACATGGCATTGAGCCTGTAGATTGGCAGCTGGACGCATGACATATTCTCCCATTTCTAAAAACTATCATCCGGATTTGATTGTAGAAGAAGCGAAAAACGGCTGGCGCATTGTTCGCCTGAACCGCCCTAAATCTTTGCACGCGCTGGATGAATCCATTGTTTCCGCATTGCTGGAAGTCTTTCAGGACTTTCATTGCGATGCCGGCGTCAAGGCCATTTGGCTGGATTCAACCACGCCGAAAGCATTCTGCGCCGGCGGCGATGTGCGCAAGCTGCGCCAGCTGGTGATTAATGATGAAGCTGCGGCGGCAAACAGATTCTTTGAGCAGGAATACGCCTTAGACCTGCTGCTGCACAACTATGCCAAGCCGGTGCTGGTTTGGGGCGAAGGCTATGTGATGGGCGGCGGATTAGGCCTGTTCATGGCGGCGCCATTCCGTCTGGTGACGCCGTATTCCCGCCTGGCCATGCCTGAAATCAATATCGGCCTGTATCCGGATGTCGGCGCAACGCGCTTTCTGGCGGACCGTGGCGCGATTGGCCTGTTTACCGGCCTGACAGGGTCGATCATGACGGCAGCTGGCGCTTACGGCATCGGCTGGGCCACGCATATCTGCGATGCGCAGCGCGATGCAGTGCTGAGCAAAGTAGTGAATATTGACTGGGATCATTACCCGGCCGGCGACTTTCGCGCCATTGATGACACGCTGAACAGCATGCACCGCCCAGTGGGGCCTGGCCCGCTGCAGAATTCACTGGATGTGATTCAAAGCGTTTGCCGCGGCGTGAACTTTGAGCATGACTATGCCTCCATTATTGGCCTGAGCGATGCGCGCAGCGACTGGCTGCGCCAAGCCAGCGAAAACCTGCAGAAAGGATCGCCGGTGACTGCGGCGCTGACCTGGCTGCTGTGGCAGTGGGGTAAGCAGGTGCATTCCTGGAACGAAATTTTTGAGCTGGAAACGCAAATCTCAGACTGGAAAATCCGCCATCCGGACTTTGTAGAAGGCGTGCGCGCGCGCCTGGTGGATAAAGACTTGTCGCCGGAGTGGAAAACCGGCGCGGATGCTTCATTGAAAGGCATTTTAGGCAGCAATCCGCCAGTAACCGGCATTGAAAGCTGGAACAGCCTGCTGAAGCAATACGGTGTGATTGGCTGATACATGAGTCAGGAACAGCCGTACAGTGATGAATACTGGATGCAGCAGGCCTATGCGCAGGCTGCATCCGCGGCGCAGAAGGGAGAGATTCCTGTTGGCGCTGTAATTGTCAGTCAAAATCAGGTGATTGGTTCAGGCTTTAATGCCCCGATTACGCAGCATGATCCTACCGCGCATGCTGAAATTCAGGCTATCCGCCAAGCCTGCGACTCCTTGCAAAATTACCGCCTGCCGGATGATGCAACGCTGTATGTCACTTTGGAGCCGTGCACCATGTGCGTCGGGGCGCTGGTGCATGCGCGCATTAAGCGGGTGGTGTTCGGCACGGCAGAGCCTAAGGCTGGCTCACTGGTCAGCGCGCGCCAGCTTTTAGAAACAGGATATTACAATCATCTCTTTGAATTTGAGGCGGGCTGCCTGCAGGAGCAGTGCGCGCAGCAGCTCAGCGCATTCTTCAAGATGCGCCGTGAACAGAAGCGTCAGCAAAAAATACAAGAAAAGTCCTTAAATGATCAAAACCAATCGCCTGAGATCGGGTAAACTTTGGCAAAAATCACGCTGCACTCTTAAGGATAAAAAATGAACGCGATTACTGTCAAAAAAGAATTTAATGCGCCTGTAGAGCAGGTTTTTGAACTGCTGTCCAAGCATTCGACCTATAACGTGGCATTTGCGCCGATTCAGGTGGTGCGGGTGAAAGACTCTGCCGACCCAGAGCGTCCGGACGGCTTAGGTTCGGTGCGCCGCTTGGGCCTGGGCCCAATCAAGCCTTTGCAGGAGCAGATCACCCTGCTGGAGCCGAATCAGCGCATCGAATATAAAATCATTAAAAATCCATTGGTGAAGCATCATATTGGCATTATTGAATTTCAGCCGGTCGATGCAGGCAAAACCCTGGTCACATATACCATTGAACTGCAGGCGCGCGCGCCGTTTGTCAGCAAATTCATTCTTGCCCAGCTGAAATCAGCGATTAAGCTGGGTTTTTCAAAACTCGCAAAAACTGTATAGGCAGTGACGGAAGAGCAATGACGGTAAATATTATTACGATTGATGGCCCAAGCGGTTCAGGCAAAGGCACATTGGCGGCCAAGCTGGCGGCGCATTATCAATTTAACCTGTTGGATTCTGGCGCGCTGTACCGTTTGCTGGGCTTGTCATTGCATAAGCGGGATTTGCTGGAAAAGCTGGATACTGAACTGGAAAAATGCGCCGAAATTGCAGCAAATTTAGACATAAAATTTGTTACCGCTGAGGCGGGCACGCAAATTCTGCTGGACGGCGAAGACGTAACGCAAACCATCCGCACCGAACGAGTTGGCGAGCTGGCTTCAAAAGTGGCTGCAATTCCAGCACTTAGGGCGGCGCTGCTGGAACGCCAGCGCGCTTTTGCGCAAGCGCCGGGGCTGGTAGCGGATGGCCGTGACATGGCCACCGCAATTTTTCCCGAGGCCCAGGCAAAGATTTATTTGACCGCTTCGGCTGAATCGCGGGCTGCGCGCCGCGTAAACCAGTTGCAGGGCATGGGCCTAGATGCTAAAATAAACGACATTTTAGCTAATATCCAAGCCCGCGATAAGCGAGATATGGAGCGCACAGCCGCTCCGCTCAAGCCGGCCGCAGATGCCTACATCATTGACAGCTCAGCTTTGGGCATCGATGAGGTATTCAATCTGATGACCGCATATATCGACCGGCAATTAGCAAACTAAAGAATTTTTCAGCAGAAGCATAGCTTGATCAGTCTTATACGGACTATGTAGACGCTTAATTGAACCGGCCTTGTCTGATCCAAGACCGCTGACTTTATCGGAAATATCATGACCGAATCTTTTGCAGCCCTCTTTGAAGAAAGCGAATTAAACCTCA
>NZ_JAVXCI010000063.1:0-18741 GCF_036659555.1 Acinetobacter sp. | reverse complement strand
TTTAAAGCATATGAAAAAGGTGAGTGGGGTAGAGATGTTGTTGGGGCATGGGGTGTTTTAATTTCCCTCACCCCCTTGCGGAACAGTGTTCCTCATCCCAGAGGGAGAGGGAGCTGCAAGTGATTATATTCCTGCATAAATTTTATAATGAATGTTCCCTCTCCTTTTAGGAGAGGGCTAGGGAGAGGTAATAATAAAAAATGAAACTAGACCCGAAATTATTAGTATTCGCGAAAACCATGCGCCACACAGCTACAGATGCAGAAAACCTCATGTGGAAATTAATTCGCGCTAAACGCTTTATGAACCTGAAATTCCGCCGTCAGCATGTGATCGCGCCGTATATTGTGGATTTTTACTGTCATGAGATTAGTTTGGTCATTGAGCTAGATGGTAGTCAGCACGGTACAGATGATGCGATTGAATATGATGCTGAACGAACCAAGTTTTTAGAGGCTTTGGGTTTTAGGGTAGTGAGGTATTGGAATCATGAAGTTTTGCAGAATATGAATGTGGTTTTAGAGGATTTGTGGAATATTTGTCTGAAACTGAAAAATGATTAGTAATGAAAGCTCCTTCTCCTTCTGGGATGAGGAACACTGTTCCGCAAGGGGATGAGGGAGAGAATTAATAATGAAAAATCCTTAAAAGCAGACCTCTCCCTAACCCTCTCCTGAAAGGAGAGGGAACTTCATTGCGTATCGAATAACAAGTGAAGTCATAATGGATGCTCCCTCTCCCCACGGGAGAGGGTTGGGGTGAGGGTGAAAAATCTGCTATTTTCAGCCAAAAATAAAAACAGAATCCCCTGAATAAAAAGATCGACCCTCAACTTCTATTATTTGCCAAATCCATGCGAACCAATGCTATTGATGCAGAGCACTTAATGTGGTAACTACTTCGAGCAAAACGTTTTATGAATCTTAAATTTCGCAGATAGCATGTGATTGCACCCTATATTGTAGATTTTTACTGTCATGAAATTGGTTTAGTGATTGAGTTGTATGATTGTCAGTATGGAAAATTATATAAAACTTATATGATGAGTGTATTAATTTGATTTAGAATGGCTTTGATATCAATTATATCAACTTACTTTGGGTGGAAAAGCATGGAATTAGAAGAATTTAATAAAAAACAAGAGATCGCATTTCAGACTCGATTTGAGCATGAGCAACTCGAAATTTTAGAAATGGAAGATACGGAGTTTTTTGATGAAAAAATTGGGTTAATCTATAACTTATTAAATGATCTGGCTCGCAACGAAAATCTTTCTGAAAAAGTTCAATTACTTTTAGCTATTAAAAAATTAGACAGTTTATATAGTAATTTGGAGCTAAAAAAATATTTTGTAAGCAATAAAAATTTATTTGAATCAACCTTTGATATTTTACTTGGTCAAAATGATATTTTTCTTTTATATTATATCTTAGAGTCTGTAGAAATTTCTGAGTTAAGAAGAAGCAAGGTTCTACAAAAGTTAGAGGATTTAGGGCTTTCAGAAATATTGACAGAGCATCAATTATATAAATCTGTACATGATTTTAAATTTTCAGAAGAAGTACAATCTCAAATTTTAGATCATGAATATCATTTAGAGTATTTTGTGATTAATCCATATTTGACTGAATTAATCCAACTAAAAATTGTTCAATCAAATTATTATGAAATACATGAACATGCTGATGTATCATATATAGGTACGAGTGATTCAGAAAATGTATCAGATGATGGTTACATTGATATTGATGATTATCATATTGAATCAAAAGTAAATAAAGAATACATTTACCAAATTTTTGCTGAAAAAAATAAAAATATTAGTGAGTTGGCATTAATTGCATTGTTTAATAAAAATGATAGTCGAGTATTAAGGTCTTTGTCTAATCAAGGAAATTTGGATTGATTTAGACATTATTAATGCTTTTGTTCATTTAAATGCAATCAAAATTTAAGCTTATCTAAATCATTATTAATCAATTGAAAAAAACTTAGAAGAGAAGTTTAAGAGTCAATCTGAGTATTCGCAATATATTAAAGAAATAGATGTGATTCCATTTTGAAAATAATATTATAAAATTAATAAAGGGCTGAATAATCAGCCCTTTATACACAAATTAGATCAAACTAACAACACCTTACAGCGCTGCAATCTGCTCCATATTCGCCTTAATTTTCACTAACTGATCTGCAAACTCAGCCAGTTTAGCTTTCTCGCCTTCAACAACCGCAGCAGGTGCTTTCGCCACAAAACCTTCATTGCCCAGTTTAGTGGCAATTTGGTCATGCTGCTTTTGCACTTTGTCCAAGTCCTTCTGCAGGCGGCCCAATTCCGCTTTCGGGTCAATTAAACCCTTCATTGGAACAAATACAGACACATGGCCAACTACAGAAGAAGAAGACAATGGCGGCTGCTCAGCATCCGTCAAGAAAGTAATGCTTTCCACTTTTGCCAAAGCTTTAACCAATGCTTCAATACGCGCAATCTGCGCTTTTTCAGCTTCAGTGATGTTCTGCAGCAATACAGGCAGTAAGCGCGCATTGCCTAAGCCCATTTCACCGCGGATGTTGCGCACCGCGCCAATCAAGCCTTGCAGCCACTGCATGTCCGCTTCAGCCTGATCATTAATCAAGGCTGGGTCAGCAACAGGATAAGCCGCCGTCATAATGGTGTCGCCGCCCATGCCGATTTTCGGCGCAAGGGTTTGCCAGATTTCTTCAGTCAGGTAAGGCATCAGCGGATGCGCAAGGCGCAAAGACGCCTCCATTACCGCAAGAAGAACGCGGCGGACTTCCGCTTTGCGCTCTTCAGACACGCTTTCATCATTCAGAACCGGCTTGGTCAGCTCCACATACCAGTCGCAGTACTCATTCCAGATGAACTCGTAAACCGCTTGCGCAGCCAAGTCCAAACGGTAGGTTGCAAAGGCCTGCTGCACAGCCTGTTCCGCTTTCTGCAGGCGGCTGACAATCCACTGCTCAGGCAATTCCCACAGATCAGGGCGGGCTTCTTGGCCGACAGTTTGACCTTCCACATTCATCATCACAAAACGGGTGCCGTTCCAGATTTTGTTGCAGAAATTGCGGTAGCCTTCAACACGCTTCATGTCAAACTTAATGTCGCGGCCGGTGTTAGCCAGCGCGCAGAAAGTGAAGCGCACCGCGTCAGTGCCGTAAGCCTGAATGCCTTCAGGAAATTCCTTGCGCGTCGCTTTCTCAATCTTGGCGGCTTGTTTCGGGTTCATCAGGCCGGTGGTGCGCTTCTGCACCAAGGTTTCCAGATCCACGCCGTCAATCAAATCCAGCGGGTCAAGCACGTTGCCCTTAGACTTCGACATTTTCTGGCCTTCGCCGTCGCGCACCAGGCCGTGAACGTAAACCGTTTTAAACGGAACTTGCGCTGTACCGTCTTCATTTTTCATGAAGTGCAGCGTCATCATAATCATGCGGGCAACCCAGAAGAAAATGATGTCAAAGCCGGTCACCAGCACGTCAGTCGGGTGGAAGGTTTTGAGGAAATAGTTTTCCGCATCTTTCTGCGCGTCGCCGGTCCAGCCCAAGGTAGAGAAAGTCCAAAGCGCGGAAGAGAACCAGGTATCCAGCACGTCTTCGTCCTGGCTGAGTGCAACATCCGCAGGGATGCTGTTTTTCGCGCGCACTTCTTCTTCAGAACGGCCCACATAGATATTGCCTGCGGCGTCGTACCAGGCCGGAATGCGGTGGCCCCACCATAACTGGCGCGAAATGCACCAGTCTTGAATGTTGTTCATCCAAGACATGTACATATTGCTGTACTGTTCCGGCACGAACTTGATGTCGCCGTCCTGCACCGCTTTGATTGCTGGCTCAGCCAGCGGGGCAATTTTCACATACCACTGATCCGTCAATAATGGCTCAACAATCACGCCTGAACGGTCGCCGCGCGGCGCTTTCAAGTCATACGGCTGGATCTGCTCCAGCCAGCCTTCAGCTTCGGCCTGTTCAACCAGCTTTTTGCGCGCTGCAAAACGCTCTAAACCAATATAGTCCGCTGGGGCAGGAATGGTTTTAGAAATCTGTTCGCCGGCTTTGGCAATGTATTCAAACTCAGCCAGCACTTCAGCATTTTTGTTGAAGATGTTGATGATTGGCAGTCCGCAGCGCTTGCCGACGTCATAGTCGTTGAAGTCATGTGCAGGGGTGATTTTCACGCAGCCGGTGCCGAAGTCTTTTTCGACGTATTCATCCGCAACCACAGGCACAAGGCGGCCGCTGATCGGCAGGACGATGTTTTTGCCGACAAGGTGCGCATAGCGCTCATCTTCCGGGTGCACCGCAACAGCCGAGTCGCCCAGCAGGGTTTCCGGACGGGTGGTGGCAACCACTAAATAGTCGCGGCCGTCTTTGGTGCGCAATGCTTTATCTTCAAAGAAGTATTTGAAGTGCCACAGCGAGCCTTTTTCCTCAATGGATTCAACTTCCAAGTCAGACAGGGCCGTCTGCAGCTTAGGGTCCCAGTTCACCAGGCGCTTGCCGCGGTAAATCAGGCCGTCTTCATGCAGCTTGACAAAAACTTCCTTGACCGCATTGGACAGGCCTTCATCCATGGTGAAGCGTTCGCGTGACCAGTCTACAGAAGAACCTAAGCGGCGGATTTGACGGGTGATGGTGCCGCCGGACTGTTCTTTCCATTCCCAGATTTTATCAATGAATTTTTCACGGCCTAAGTCATGGCGGCTGATGTTCTGCGCGCCCAGCTGGCGTTCCACCACCATCTGCGTGGCGATGCCGGCATGGTCAGTGCCCGGCTGCCATAAGGTGTTTTTGCCGGACATGCGGTTGTAGCGCGTCAAGGCATCCATAATGGCATTGTTGAAGCCGTGGCCCATGTGCAGGCTGCCGGTGACGTTCGGCGGCGGAATCATCAGGCAGAAAGACTCGCCTTGTTGCGAAGGCTTGAAATAGCCGTTATCTTCCCAAGTCTGGTACCATTTTTTCTCGATCTCGGTAGGATCGTAAGTCGTAGCAATATTTTGCGCTGAATCAGTCATAGTTCAAAAGGATCAAAAGGGGATAAAAAATTGCACCTATTGTAGCAAAAAAAAATCAGCTTTAGGCAGGTTGGGCGAATGTAAACTTTCGCCAGTTGGCAGCCTGAGCAAGAGGCCTTATGATAAGCTCAGGATCAAAGCGCGAAGTTCGCTGAACACTATAAAAAAGGAGCCTGCAGCTATGAGTTATTCCATTTCTTTGAAAATTCTGCCAGAAACTCATCAGCGTTTTGCCGACATCCATCAAAAGCTCAATGCCGGCGATGCGGACAGCTTGGCCAAGCCGCTGGGTGAGAACCTGACGGATATCGCCTGCGAAATCATTGATCAGGTTTTTGGCGATATTGCCAAAATGTCAAAATCCGGCGACCGCGAATCGGAGAAAATCATTCAGCAGATTTTAGACACCACGCGCAAGTACATGCCGTGGTCGGTGTCCTTCTTCGGCAATGACCGCCTCAAGCCGATGGTGAACTACCTGCATGCGCTGACTTCGGAACAAGACGGGCATTTTTATATGACCTATCCGGTGGATAAGTCGCTGGTGATGGAGCTGCTGGGCTGCGTGGATCAGATGAAAGACGGCAACAATGAGTATGTTCCGCCTGCGCTGAAAGCCTTTAGCCAAGTGGTGGATCAGGGCGTGACACACCTGATCCGGGAGCCGAAAAAAATGCTGAAATTCAATATGGTGCTGGATAAAACCTTGAACGGGGTAATTCATGTCACCACGCAGCTGGGCTACCGGCGCTTTGACAAGCTGGGCACGCTGTATGATGCGCAGGCAATGAGCGGCTATTTCGATCATTTTCTGATTTTTTTGAATGATGAAGCGAAGTGGAAAAATCAATAAACTATTATGCTCTTTAAAAATAAGGAAAGCTTCATGGCAAAACGGGATGATTTAAGCGGCAAGGTGGTGTGGATCACCGGCGCGTCTTCCGGCTTGGGCAAAGCTCTGGCCAAAGAATGCGCGCTGCAGGGCGCGCAGGTGGTGCTGACGGCGCGCCGCCTTGACGAGCTGGAAAAAGTCCGGGTTTCGCTGCTGAATCCGGATCAGCACATCTCGGTTTGCGCAGACATCACCGATGAAAGCCAAGTCCGCCGCGCTTATGAGCAGGTGCTGCAGCAGAAGGGCCGCATCGACTGGCTGATCAACAATGCCGGCCTGAGCCAGCGCGCCCTGATTGCCGAGACCGCCATGCTGACTGAGCGCGCCATTATGGAAGTGGACTATTTTTCGCAGGTATTCCTGACCAAAACTGTTCTGCCGGCCTTCCTAAAGCAGAAATCCGGCCGCATCGCCTTTGTTTCCAGCGTGGCCGGCCTGCTGGGCACGCAGTACCGCGCATCATATTCGGCCGCCAAAGCAGCCATTCATATGTGGGCCAACAGCCTGCGCGCGGAAGTGGCGGATCAGGGCATTGACGTTTCGGTGATTTTCCCCGGCTTTGTAAAAACCAATGTGTCATTCAATGCGCTGAACGGCGAGGGCAAGGCGCAGGGCCATCAGGACGAGGCGATTGAAAATGGCCTGGAAGCGGATGAGTTTGCGCAGATTGCGGTCAAAGCCCTGCTGGCCGGCGAGGAATATATTGTGGTGGGCGGCCGTAAAGAAAAACTGGGGGTGCTGGTGTCCCGGCTTTCGCCTAAAATTTTGTATAAAATGATCCGTAAAGCCAGAGTTAAATAACCGTGGATACCCGTAAAAAAGCCGTCTTCAACTGGAGCGGCGGCAAAGATTCCGCCTTGGCGCTGCATAAAGCGCTGCAGCAGAATCAGTTTGATGTGATTGCATTATTAACCACAGTCAATGAAGGCACGCAGCTGTCTTCCATGCATGCCATTCCGCATGCGCTTTTAGTGAAGCAGGCGGAGAGCATCGGCATTCCGCTTTATCCAGTATTTTTGCCGAAAGATGTTGAAATTTATCAGCAAAGAATGCTGGAGGCTGTGAATCACTTTATTGCGCAGGGGGCCGAGCATTTTATTTTTGGAGATATCCATTTAAGCGATGTGCGCAAATACCGGGAAGATCAGCTGCATCCTCTGGGAATTGAAGTGGTTGAGCCTTTGTGGAATCAAAATTCGGCTGAAGTCATGCAGGATTTTTTAGCTTCAGGCATTAAGACGAAAATTGTTGTGGCGGATGCCGGCAAGCTGGATGAAGCTTTTATCGGGCAGGACATCAGCGCAGCGCTGATTGATGCCATGCCCGCAGGTATTGATGTGTGCGGTGAAAATGGCGAATATCACACTTTTGCCTATGCCGGCGGGCCGTTTAAGCATCCGGTGGATTTCAGCATTGCCGATGTGCGCAGGCTGTCTTATCAGTTTAAATTGGATAGCGGAGAAGAAACTTTCTATCACTATTGGCAAGCAATTTTTGAGCAGTAGAACGTTGATTTAGCGTTGATTTGATGCCCCGCCGCATGCACGGCGGGGCATCAAATGCCATTTTCAAGGGTTGCGGATGGCTGTGCCGTAAGCAAATACTTCCACCATGCCGCCCTGCATGCCGAGTTCAGTCGTGCTTAAGCGCAGGCCCATAATCTGCGCTGCGCCGAGTTTTTCAGCTTCCAGCTTTAAGCGCACAACTGCTTCGCGCCGCGCGCGTTCCACCACGCTTTCATAGCTGGTCAGGCGCCCGCCAAAAAAGTTCTGGATATTGGCAATCACATATTTAAAGTAATCATGCGAAATCACCACATTGCTGCTGACCAGCTGGCCAAAATCATCGCTGGTTTTAAAGCGGCTGCTGTCCAGCTGGATATAGGCCAGGCGCTTTTCCTGAGCTTCCAGTTCTTTTAAATGCTTTTGTTCCGCATGCCGGCCAAAGCCCCAGCCCACGGCAAATAAAATCACAAAAAGCGCGGCTTTAAAAATCAAAGCATCCATGGCTTAGCCCTGAGCAGGGAAGGGATTGGCCAGCTTTGGCGCAATGGCTTCAACCCGCACCGCCGTGCCGTAGACAAACAGTTCAGAAGCGCCCTGCGCGATATTGGAAGTTGAAAAGCGGATGCCGACTACGGCATTTGCGCCTAAGCCGCGGGCTTTTTCAATCATGCGCTGCATGGCTTCCTGGCGCGATTCTTCCAGAAGTTCGGTATAGCCTTTCAGCTCACCGCCGACGATATTTTTCAGGCCGGCCATAAAGTCGCGGCCGGCGTGCTTGCTGCGCACGGTGCTGCCGTAGACGACGTCCAGCTGCTGGGTAATGGTATGGCCGGGAACAGATTCAAGGTTACTTAGAAGCATTGTTGAAATTTGTTATGCAGAATGATGCCTAGAAGATAGGCAAACTGCATCAAAAAAGCAATAAAAAAGCCCACCGAAGTGGGCATGCTGCTCAGTTAAGCGTAATTTCATTATTGCTCATTGATAAATCTCCTCTAACCCCTCTTTTGCAAAGAGGGCCAGGGAGGATTAAAAAAGCTTAACCAATCCGCACACCCGCCGAAGTGAGCTTTTAAAAGATGCAGAACTTATTTAGCTGCAGCTTGGCGTTCAGCCGATGAAGGCAGCGCTTGAACGGCATCTGAGCTGCTGGCTTTAATGCCGCCGCCCAGGGACTTGTACAGTTCAACTTGATTGTTCAGGTTGGCCTGTTCCAGCAGCAGCAGGCCTTGCTCTGCGGCGTAAGACGTCCGCTGCGCATCCAGCACCGTCAAATAGTTGTCAATGCCTGCGCGGAAGCGGGCATTCGACAGCTTGTAAGTGGTATTGGTGGCATCGACCAGGCGGCGCTGCGCGGAAATGCGGTCGCCGATGTTCTGGCGCACAGCCAGCGCATCGTTGACTTCGCTGAATGCGGTCTGCACAGATTTTTCATAGTCTGACAAAGCAATCTGCCGGTCAGTTTCTGAAATTTTCACATTGGCTTTGCGCGTGCCCCAGTCCCAGAGCGGAATGTCCAGGCTTGGGCCGACAGACCAGATGAAAGCGCCTGATTTAAACAGGTCGCTCAGGTCAGTCGATGCATAGCCGGCGGAACCGGTCAGGCTGATGGTCGGGAATAATTTCGCTTTGGCAGCGCCAATATTCGCGCCGGCAGCGGACAGCTTATATTCCGCAGCCCGGACATCCGGACGGTTGTTCAGCAGGTCGCTTGGCAAGCCCGCGCCAATCGCGCTGTTTGCGGTAATGCGGCTGACGCGCTGATTCGGCAGCAGGTTTGCAGGAACCTGCTGGCCCACCAGAAGGTTCAGCGTATTCTGCGCCTGAGCCACCTGGGTTTTGTAGTTCGCTACGTCATTGCGCGCAGTTTCGACAGAAATCTGCGCCTGGCGCACCGGCACTTCACTGTCAATGCCGACATCAAAGCGCTTTTTGTTCAGGTTGAATGATTCAAGCTGCGCTTTAAGGGTCTGATCCGCCAGCTTTAAGTTGGCATTGGCAAAAGAATAGCTGAGCCATGCCTGGGCAACTTGGCCAACGAGCGCGATCTGCGTTGCATCACGCGCGCTTGCGGTAGCCAAGTAGCTGTCCAGGGCATTGTCTTTCAGGCTGCGGACACGGCCCCAGAAATCCAGTTCATACGCCGTCACGCCTAAGCCGACATTGTAGGAGGTCACCGGCTTCTGCGAATTGAGCGTGTCTTGGCGCAATACGCCGCCGCTGGCGCCGATTGTCGGAAGCTGGTTGTTGGAGGTGATCTGGTACTGCTGCTGCGCGCGCTGAATATTCAGCGCGGCAATGCGCAGGTCACGGTTATTGGCCAATGCCAGATCCAGCACCTGAGTCAAGCGCTGGTCAGCAAAGAAATCTTTATAGCCTTGGGCTGCGGCGGATGAACCTGAAGCATAGCTGCTGAAGCCTTCAGGAATATTCGCCTGAGCGGCCGGTTCTGGACCGCGCATGCTTTGGCAGGCAGCCAAAGCAAGCGCAAGTGAAGAAACCGCAATGCTACGACCTGCAATAGACCATACTTTTTGCATCACGATGTTTGCTCCTGATTGTTTTGTTTCTTAGGTTTGTATTTAAAGATGCTGCGAATCCAAACAAAGAAGACTGGAATGAAGAAAATACCTAAAAGCGTAGAGCTGATTACGCCGCCAAGCACGCCATAACCGACAGAATGCTGGCTTCCCGCACCTGCGCCGCTTGCAAGGGCTAATGGCAAAACACCAAAACCGAAAGCAAGGGTGGTCATGATAATTGGGCGCAAACGCATTTTCGCCGCATGCAGGGTTGCATCAAACAGGTCTTCGCCTTTTTCCTGCAGTTCTTTGGCGAATTCTACAATCAGAATCGCGTTCTTCGCAGAAAGGCCAATTACGGCAACAATTGCGACCTGGAAGTAGATGTTGAATGACAGGTTCGGGTCACCCTTAATCACCATGCCCAGCCACGTCAAAGTAAATGCGCCGATAATGCCGAGCGGCACAACCAGCAGTACAGAAATTGGAATCGCCCAGCTTTCATACAGCGCTGAAAGGCACAGGAACACAATCAATAAAGAAAGGATCAATAAAGGCAGGGTCTGGTTGCCGGAATCACGCTCTTCTAAAGACAAGCCTGTCCATTCATAGTCAAAGCCTTGCAGGCCCATAGACGGCAGCTTGCCAATGATTTCTTCCATCGCCAGCATCGCATCGCCCGAACTTACACCCGGTGCAGGCATGCCTTGAATGTTGACCGATGATACGCCGTTGTAGCGCTCCAGGCGCGGTGAGCCGTAGGTCCATTCGCCCGTTGCAAATGCAGAGAACGGAACCATTTCGCCTTTGTTGTTGCGCACATACCACTTGTTCAAGTCTTCAGGCATCATGCGCGTATCGGATTCGCCCTGAACATAAACTTTCTTCACGCGGCCGCGGTCAACGAAGTCATTGATGTACGCGCCGCCCCAAGCCATGCTCATGGTGCTGTTAATATCGCTGACACTCACGCCCATTGCGCCGGCTTGCGCCTGATCAATGGTGATCTGGTACTGCGGTGTATCTTCCTGGCCGTTTGGACGCACGCCTGCAAGACGCTTGTCTTGCGATGCCATGCCTAAAATCGCATTGCGGGCAGCAATCAGTTTTTCATGCCCTTGGCCGCTGACATCCTTTAACTGAATGTCAAAGCCGGAAGCCACGCCTAGCTCAGGCATTGCCGGCAGCTGCAATGGCATGATGTAGGAAGCGTCTTTCACGATCATGTTCAATGCCATGCCGCGCTGAATGATCGCGCCAATCTGCGATTCAGGCGTGGCGCGCTCGCTCCAGTCTTTCAGCTTGATAAAGGCCAGGCCGGCGTTCTGACCGACACCCGTGAACGAGAAGCCGGAAACTGTAAAGATAGACTCCACATGCTCTTTTTCCTTATTCAGGAAGTAATCAGTCATGGTGGTGATGACTTTGTCGGTGCGCTCAAGGCTTGCGCTTGGCGGCAGCTGCACCAGCGTCATGACGACGCCTTGGTCTTCTTCCGGTAGGAATGAAGACGGCAAGACTTTGTACAGGCCGGCTAAGGAGGCAATCACGGCAATATAAATCACACCAGAGAAGATCTTATGGTGCGTCATGCGGTTGACGCCGCCTTGGTATTTTTCCGCCAGCTTGTCAAAGCCGCGGTTAAAGCCGCGGAAGAAGCGCGCAAAAATGCTATTGCTTTCAGGCTTGTTCGGATCGTGCTGTTTCAGCAGGGTCGCGCACAGGGCAGGGGTAAAGGTCAAGGCGACAATCAGCGACAGAATCATCGCTGTAACCAGCGTGATGGAGAACTGGCGGTAAATTACCCCGGTTGTGCCGCTGAAGAATGCCATAGGCACGAATACTGCGGTGAGTACGCTGGTAATGCCGACCAGGGCGCCGGAAATCTGCTGCATGGATTTTTCTGTCGCAGCCACAGGGTCAAGATGCTCTTCCTGCATGACCCGTTCGACGTTTTCAACTACAACAATCGCATCATCGACCAAAAGGCCAATCGCCAGCACCATGGCGAACATGGTTAAGGTGTTGATGGAGAAGCCGAAAACATTGATCACTGCAAAGGTGCCCAGTACAACCACAGGAACCGCAAGCGTAGGAATAATCGTCGCGCGCCAGTTCTGCAGGAACAGGAACATGACGATAAACACCAGAATGACCGCTTCAATCAGGGTGTGCACCACACTTTCAATTGAAAGCTTAATAAACGGCGTGGTGTCGTAAGCGAGCTGGTCTTTCAGGCCGTCCGGGTAGTTTTTGCGCAGCTCGTCTAGGCGCTCTTCTACAGCAGCAGCTGTATCTAAAGCGTTTGCGCCAGTAGCGAGTTTAATCGCAACACCGCCGGCAGGCTTGCCGTTAAATTTAGAATCAAACTGATAGTTGTCTGAACCTAATTCCACCCGCGCAACGTCGCCTAAGCGGACTTGAGCGCCGGAAGCGGTATTTTTCAGGAAGATGTTTTTAAACTGTTCCGGCGTCTGCAGCATGCTTTGCGCATTCACAGTCGCGTTCAGCACTTGGCCTTGAACCGCGGGCGCGCCGCCCAGCTGGCCTACAGCCACCTGCGCGTTTTGCGTTTTAAGCGCAGCTGCGATATCGCTTGGCGTCACCTGCAGGCTGGTCATTTTCGCCGGGTCCAGCCAGATGCGCATGGCGTATGAGCCGCCAAACACCTGCACTTCACCCACGCCTGCAACACGGCTCAGCGATTCAGAAATGTTGGAGTTTACATAGTCCTTAATGTCGGCAGCGGACAGGCTTTCATCCGGAGAGTAGAAAGCGATAACCTGCATGAAGCTGGCGCCGGATTTGGTGACTTTCACGCCTTGGCGCTGCACGTCTTCCGGCAAAAGCGCGGTGGCCGACTGCAGCTTGTTCTGCACCTGCACCTGCGCAATATCCGGGTCAATCCCTTGCTCAAAGTTCAAGTTGATTGACGCCTGGCCATTGCCGGCGCTGTTGGATGAAATATAGCGCAGGCCGTCAAGGCCATTCATCTGCTGTTCAATGATCTGCGTCACGGTGTTTTCAACCGTTTGCGCAGAAGCGCCAGGATAAGTTGCCGCGATGGTCACCGTTGGCGGCGCAATCGTCGGATATTGGGCAACCGGCATTTTAGTCAGCGTGAGAATACCCGCCAGCATAATGACCAGTGCAATCACCCATGCAAAGATGGGGCGGTGAATAAAAAATTGAGCCATTCAGTCTACCCCTTATGCATTTGAAGCAGCTTTTTGTTCAGTTTTGGCTTCAGCTGCTGGGGCCGGCTTTGCTTGCCCTGCTGCAGGCTGCTGCGCGCCTTGAGGGGCTGCGGCTTGCGGCTGATAAGGCTTTGCAGTAACTTTTTGTTCCGGCTTAACTTTTGCAATGCCGTCTACAATGACTTTGTCGCCAGTTTTTAAGCCGGCAGTGACAATCCAGTCTTTGCCCTGCACGCCTGCAGTGGTGACAGGACGCGGTTCTGCAGCGCCTTTTTCATTGACAATCATTGCCATGGCCTGGCCTGTCGGCGTGCGGGTAATGGCCGCCTGCGGAATCAGCATGGCGTTTGGAATGACCGCCTGCACAATTTGCGCTGTGGCGAACATGCCGGGAAGCAGCAGGTGATTCGGGTTCGGGAATACTGCGCGCAATGTGACTGTGCCGGTATCCGGATTGACGCTGGCGTCGGAGAATGCCAGGCGGCCTTCTACAGGGTAGTCGCTGCCGTCTTCAAGCTTCAGCTTCACCGTGGTGTTGTTGCTGCTGTTCAGGCTGCCTTTGCTCAGCTGCTGGCGCAGGCGCAGCAGTTCAGCGCTGGACTGGTTAATGTCCACATAAATCGGGTCTAAGCGCTGAATGGTGACCATCGGCGTTGCCTGGCCGGAAGTGACTAAAGCGCCGGCAGTGACTGTAGAGCGGTTGGTTTGGCCGGAAATCGGCGCGCGCACAACTGAATAGCCTAAATCAATTTCCGCGCTCTTGATTTGCGCCTGCGCTGCGGCCACTTGCGCTTCAGTCACTTTGACGCTGCCCAGCAGGTCATCATATTCCTGCTTAGACACGGCATTGATTGAAACCAGCTGCTGATAGCGGCTGAGCTTGGTGCGCAGCGCGTTTAAATTCGCCTGCTGCTGCAGCATGGCGGCTTTGGTGCTTTCCAAAGCCGCGCGGTTACTGCGCGAGTCCAGCTCATACAGCGCTTGGCCTTCACGCACATAGCCGCCTTCAGCAAACAGGCGCTTCAGAACCACGCCGCTGGTTTGCGGGCGCACTTCAGAAATTTCAAAGGCTGTCGTGCGGCCGGAAAGTTCTACCGACTGTTCCACGCTTTGCGGCTGAGCAACGACTACACCGACCTCAGTTGGAGGCATTTGCTGGGCTGCCCCGGCTTGCTGTGCATCTTTTGGATCTTTGCCGCAGCCGACAAGCGCAATGCTTGCCGCTAATGCGCAAGCAGTCAGGGCGGGTGCCCAAAGCTTTGCAGACCTCATTCTTTCACCTCAATAGATTCTTATCTGAAATTCTTTATTTATTTGCGCTTGGGTATTTGGCCATAAGCCAATACAGAAGCGTGATCCAAATAAAACTTATGCTCCAGCCAGAAAGGACATCGGAAGGATAATGCGCGCCGGCATAGACTCTGGATACGCCCATCAGCAGTATCCATGCGCTTGCCAGCAGGCAGATCAGCGCATGCTTTGAATGCTGCCGGTAAATGTACATCGCTAAGCAGCCCAGTGCTGCTGCATAAAGGCTGTGCCCGCTTGGAAATGAATCTCCATATGTTTTTACCAGAAAATACATTTCAGGCGGGCGCGGTCTTGAGATGAGGCATTTGAGCAGCCAGGCGAGGCTGATGCTTCCGATAATTCCTGTACTGATAAAAACAATATCTGAGTATTTTTTATACCACGCCAGATGCAAACACCAAAGCGCGGCTAAAAATAATACAAAAGGCATGCCGCCCGCTGCTGAAAATCCGGCTGCTAAGTTATTCAAACTATTCAGGCGGTGCTGATGCATCCACTGCACCGCAGCCCAGTCAAACTGAGCAAGCTGCGGAACATTTAAGATCAACACACTGATAATTAATAAAAAACAACCGAGGAAAAGCAACAGCTTCGGCATGCTTATATCCTTGTCATTTTAACCGCTCAATATTCACGGTTAATTCGTGGGGTAAAGTGTACTCATCAGTACACTTTATTTCAAGTGTGCGTAAATTATGCTAATTTCTTTTTTGTGTTTTTTTAACACTCAGTAATATAAATTAACAAATCCCTTAATGAATATTCTTTTGCGAAGGCGCTGCGTCTTCAATTTCCAGCGGCTGTTTCGGCGGCCAGAAAAAATCGCTCGGACGGGTTAAAAAGTGCGTCAGCACCAGTTTGGCCAGCGGCTTCCACTGTTCAAAGCGCACGCGGCGCGCGCGCAGCGCCACAATAATGGTCAAGGTGAAGCTGACGAACAGGTTAGTCAGGCCGATGCAGATGACGCCCAGAAAGGACACAATGATCAGGCCGATTTCAGGGCTGCCGTTAATGCACATCAGGCCCTGCATGAAATTGGCGGAGGCGAAGGCAATATGGCGGATATCCAGCGGCAGGCCCAGAATAAAGCCCAGCGTGCCCATGCTTCCCAGCATGATCCCGAAGAGGAAGTTCCCGGCCAGCGCGCCGAGGTTGCGCTCTATATAGGCCGCGAACTTATCCAGGCGCTTCTGGCCCAGCATGCGCTTCAGGGACGAATGCGCCTGCAGGCGCGGGCCAACCTTGCGGTAGATGGCCATATTGTCAAAATAGCCGGCCAGCAGCCCGGATAAAAACAGGCAAACCCCGGCAATGGCGGCATGCGGAACGGCCAGCGAGGTAAACGGGTCTAAGCTGTGCAGCAGGCTGGAGGCTTTGGCGTGATTCAGCAGCGGTTCATCCATGCCTGCCTGCCAGAAATAGGTGATCAGCGCCGCCGTGGGGATGGCAATCGAAATATTGCCCAGAATCGCAATAAACTGGGTGCGGATAATATTGATAATCAGCGCGGCCAGTTCGGCAATCTGCGCATTTTTAGAGCCTTTGCGGTGCTGTACGGTAGCCGCCAGCGCCGCTGCGGTCATCGCCGGCTGCTTGGTGGCAACGGTGAAATGCAGCACATGAATCAGCATAAAGCCCAGCGCATAGTTCATGCTGAAGATAAAAGCCTGCATCAATGGCGCCAGAATCAGCCGCGCGGACAAAACCTTCAGCGAGGCCATGGCGGCGATAATCACCCCGGCGCCGGCGGCGGCTTTGTACATGCCGATAAAGCCTTTTTTGTCGGTGCTGACGTAATGCTCGCCGGTTTTGCTGGCGTTTTCAGTCACCTGAAGCGCAATCAGCTCGCTGTTGGCGGCCAGCAGCGAGCGCACGCTGCGTTCGCTGTACAGCGCATCGGTAATGTCGACCAGCAGCGCGCCAATTGAGCCGTAGCGCAGGTCATCATCCTCGGCAATCAAAGTCAGCAGGATTTCAATGCGGTCCAGGCACTGCTCCAGCAGCGACAGCAGATAGGTCAGGCTGATGCTGACGCCGCTGCGCTTGGTGGCGCGCCGGATTTTCAGCACCACTTCACGGCACTGATCCAGCATGACCAGCGCCTGAGAGGCGTCCGGCGGCGGCACGGCGCTGACTTGATCAGCGTTTTGATGCAGCCGCTTGCACTGCTGGATGAAATCGATGATTTCGCGGTTCTGCACTAAAAACGGCGATTCGTACTCGGTCAGTTCCGGGTGCGCATTGATGAATTCCGGATACAGCCCAATGCCGCTGACGCGGTAAGACAGCACGGTAATGGCCTTGATCAGCTCGAAACGGATGCGCTTCTTTTCATCCTGATTGCCGTGCCCCTGATTCAGCAGCCGGAACAGCTTTTGCCAGCTGCGCTCCTCAATGCTGTCCAGCCAGTATTTGTCGCTGCGCTGATGAAATACCCGGCGCACCAAGTCCTGCAGCTGGCTTTCATCGTTGATTAAGGGCAGGAAATGCGCGCCCAGGCGCTGAAACAGCTGATTCCAGAAGCCGTCCAGAGACAGAATGCCGGTATCTGCATACAGGCCGGTTTGCTTGTACTGGCTGACCAGGCCGAGCGTGAAGCTCTGCAGGGTAGAGGCCGCAGCCGGAGTCAGCAGCAGGGCCGTATAAAATGCTTCAAATTTATGCTGTATTTCATCGCTGTTTTTTGTATCGGCCGGGCGGATGCGGCCAATCAGCTCAATCAGTAAGTTTTCGTCCAGCACAGCTTGACGGGCATCAAGCTGCTGCTGCATTTTTAGAAATAAATCATTAAATTTTATATGCATAAGCAATGAGTAACAGGCTCTTCAGTTTTATTGAATTCGGTGCAGCGCCAGCTTGGCCAAATTACTCAAAGCGCGGCGGTACTCGCTGTCAGGCAGCGCCTGCAGGGCTTTAAGCGCGGCGTCGGTTTCTTCGGTCGCGCGCAGGCTGCAGTAGTCTAAAGCGCCGGAGCTTTGAACAATTGAAATCACGCGCTCAAGATCGGCGGTGCCGCCCGTCGCAATGCTGCGGCGGATCACCGCGTGGTCTTCGCCGGCGGTGTTTTTCAATGCAGAGATTAAAGGCAAGGTCGGCTTGCCTTCCATTAAATCATCGCCGATATTTTTACCTAATGTTTCAGCGTCGGAAGTGTAGTCCAGAATGTCATCAATAATCTGAAAGGCGTTGCCGAAATGGCCGGCAAATTTGCGCAGCGGTTCGCGGTACTCCGGCTTGCCGGATAAGATGGCCGCGCCTTCAGTCGCCAGTTCAAACAGGCGCGAGGTTTTGCCGTGAATAATGTCTAAATAGGTTTGCTCTGTGGTTTCAGGCTGATGCTGCGACTGCAGCTGCAGCACTTCGCCTTCGGCGATTTCACAGGTGCCGGTGGAAAAGTCTTTCAGCAGGGCCATGCTGTCTAAATCGACCAGCAGGTCAAAAGAGCGCGAAATCAGGAAGTCGCCGACCAGCACCGCGGTCTGATTGTTCCAGGTTGCATTGGCTGTCGGGCGGCCGCGGCGCAGGCCGGATTCATCGACCACGTCATCATGCACCAGCGTTGCGGTATGCAGCATTTCAATGATGGCTGCCAGCTTGCGGTGCTTGTCCAAATCTTCCGCGCCGCAGGCCTTGGCCGCCAGCAGGCACATGATTGGGCGCATGCGCTTGCCGCCGGCCTCCACCACATGCTTGCTGACCGCCATGACCAGCGCGACTTTTGAGGTGATTCCTTCGTTGATAAATGTGTCCATCGCGGCAAAGTCAGTAGCAACAGGAGCGAGAACGTCTTGCTTAAAATCGATGGTCATGTGAAGAAAAACCTCAGTAATCTTGAATTGCTGCCGTAGTTTAGCAATTTGACATAATAATTGCAGAAAAGAAGCCAGCCGGCTGATTTAAAATTAACGGGTAATTTCAAATCGGCGCGCGGGCCCAGATCTTCCCATGCGGAAATGAACTGCAGGGCAGTTCAGGCCGGCATTTTGCCATTAACATAAAGTCTATAGTAGCGAATTGATTTTAAAAATCTATTTGAATTTTTGAAAGCCGTATAATCGGCAGGCATCCATCGGCTCAGGCGGGGAGCGCGGCCTGTTAAGCAATCGCTGCTTCTCGATAATATTTTGTGCAAATGGCTTGTTGTTTGCCTGTTTATCGCTTAAAATCCTTGCCCTTGTATAACCCCAGTGGCGGTCGTATTAAGATCGGTATATTCCTTTACCGGCACGGCGACACGGGCATGTTTGGAGTACATTATGTACGCAGTAATCCAAAGCGGTGGTA
>NZ_JAVXCI010000062.1:12999-18994 GCF_036659555.1 Acinetobacter sp. | reverse complement strand
GTCCCAAACCAGGTGCACTACCAGGCTGTGCTATGCTCCGATTCATCTCAGCTTGTACCGCTTATCGCTCGGTACGGTGTGCATTCTAGGCGTGACGCCCTGAGACGTCAACACCTATATTTAAAAAAAATTAAAAATCCGCTTCAACCGATTATTTATCAAGCATTTTAAGCATTTTTTAAGCAGCTTTCAGCGTTTCAGGCTGGCGCTGAAATTCAGCATGCGGTCTAAGGGCTGTTTTGCGCGCTCAGCCAGCTGCGGATCGACGAATACTTCCTGATCGCCCTGCTGCAGAACCTGCAGAATGCCGTCCAATTCATTCATCGCCATCCAAGGGCAATGCGCGCATGAGCGGCAGGTTGCACCCTCGCCGGCAGTCGGCGCTTCAATTAGAATTTTATCCGGCACAGCCTGCTGCATTTTGTAGAAAATGCCCCGGTCTGTCGCCACAATCAGGCGCTCATGCGGCAGGGTCTGAGCCGCTTTGATCAGCTGGGAAGTGCTGCCGACCGCATCGGCAATATCCACTACAGATTCAGGCGATTCCGGATGCACCAGCACGGCAGCGCCCGGATGCAGCGCTTTCATATTGGCAATGCCGCGCGCGCGGAATTCTTCATGCACAATGCAGGCGCCATCCCACAGCAGCATCTCAGCGCCGGTTTTCTTTTGAATGTAGCGGCCCAAGTGCTGATCTGGCGCCCAGATGATTTTTTCGCCCAGGCTGTCCAGATGCTCGATAATTTCCACTGCGCAGCTGGACGTCACCACCCAGTCTGCGCGGGCTTTGACCGCCGCCGAAGTATTGGCGTAGACCACCACGGTATGGTCAGGATGCGCATCGCAGAATTTGGCGAACTCATCGGCCGGGCAGCCTAAGTCCAGCGAGCAGGTCGCTTCAAGCGTCGGCATCAGCACGGTTTTTTCAGGCGAAAGGATTTTTGAGGTCTCCCCCATGAATTTCACCCCCGCCACCACCAGCGTAGACGCTTCGTGATCGCGGCCAAAGCGCGCCATTTCCAGAGAATCGGAAACGCAGCCGCCGGTCAGTTCAGCCAGCTCCTGCACTTCAGGATCACAGTAGTAATGCGCAACAAGGACCGCATTGCGCTTTTTCAATTCGGCAGCAATCAGCGCAAATTTTTCCTGTTTGGCTTTTTCAGTTAAAAGATGCTCTTTAGTTCCGCCCAAACGGTCTAAATGCGCCTGCACAATTGACTTTGCTTCATTGGCAATTAAATTGTTCGCATCATTCATAACAAGATCTTCTCTATCCTTAGCGCCCATGCTGTGCCATGGACTGTACCCAGCTTACCGGCCAAAAACGGCGTATCGGCTTTTTTGACCGGTCATTAAAAAGTAAGCATTATAAAAAAGCCTCGCAAAGGAGGCTTTTCAAAAAATCTGAAAAATCTTAAGAGCGGTAGTCCGCATTGATCTTCACATAGTCATAGGACAGATCGCAGGTGTATACCGTATCCTTAGCCTCACCGCGCCCCAAGTCAACGCGGATGGTCATTTCCGGCTGCGACATGACGCGCGCGCCGGCTTCTTCCGTATAATCCGCCGCCGCGCCGCCGTCTTTGCAGATCTGCACATCATCCAGCCAAACCTGAATTTTTTCAACGTCTAAATTTTCTACGCCGGCATAGCCAATCGCCGCTAAAATGCGGCCCCAGTTCGGGTCAGAAGCAAAAAACGCGGTTTTCACCAATGGCGAATGCGCAATGCTGTAGGCAATATCGCAGCATTCCTGCGTATTGGCGCCGCCTTCTACCGCAACGGTAATGAATTTGGTCGCGCCTTCGCCGTCACGGACAATCAGCTGCGCCAGGCGCTTCATGATGCGGGTCAATACTTCCGCAACTGCGGCATATCTCGCATCATCCTGTGATGAAATTTCCGCGCCGCCGGCTTGGCCTGTGGCCGCAAAGATGCAGGAATCATTGGTTGAAGTATCGCCATCTACCGTAATGCGGTTGAATGAAACATTGACAGCATCTTTCAGCAGCTGCTGCACCAGTCCGCGGCTGATCGGCGCATCGGTCGCCACATAGCTCAGCATAGTCGCCATATTCGGGCGGATCATGCCGGCGCCTTTGGAAATGCCGGTCATGGCATAAGTCACGCCATCCAGCACAAACTGCTCAGAAGCGCCTTTAGGCGTGGTGTCTGTGGTCATAATGCCCGCCGCCGCGTCCAGCCAGGCGTCATCTTTCAGCGAATCCAGCGCAGGCTGCAGGCCGGACAGCAGGCGCTCCATCGGCAGCTGCTCGCCAATTACGCCGGTGGAAAACGGCAGAACTTCAAAAGGCTCAACGCCGGCAAGCGCTGCAAATTTAAAGCAAGTGCTTTTGGCATTTTCCATGCCGGTTTTGCCTGTGCCGGCATTGGCATTGCCGGTATTAATCACCAGATAGCGCGGATTGCCCATTTCAAGATGCTTTTTAGACACATGCACCGGCGCCGCGCAGAATGCGTTTTGGGTAAAGACCCCGGCAGCATGGGTGCCTTGCGCAAATTCAAAAATGACCAGGTCGCGTCGGTTCGGATAGCGCACATAGGCTTCTGCAGAACCAATTTTTACACCTTTTACCGCATGCATCTGCGGCATTGCTACGTCACCCACAGCCATTTTTAAATATCCGTTTCGGTTTATTTGGAAAAGACAGCTTAGTGCAAAATCCGCAAAAAATCGAGCATCGGGCATCTTTTTAGCGTGTTTTTCTTGGCGCAGCTGCGGGCATAAAAAAGCCAGTCATCAGACTGGCCTTTGAATGGCAAAATGCAGCGCAGGCAAATCAGTTGCGCGCCAATTGGCCCGCTTCATTCAGCAGCGCCTGCTTGGCTTTCTGCTGGCTGGCGTCAGACAGCGCCGGATTTGCTGCGACAATGCGGTCTGCATTGGCTGAGTTGGCCGCCGCAATGGCTGCAGTCTGCATCACAATCGGGCGGTTAGGATTGGCAAAGGTGTAGCGGATGCCGGTGCGCGGGCTTGCGACCGTAATCTGGCCGTCTGCGCCGACCTGAACTTGCGCGGTTTTTGCGCCAAGCGCCTGCTGCACTTTATCCGGCGTAGTCGTCTGCGCGGAATTTGCAAAGGCAAGAGCAGGCATTGCAAGCGCAGCAATCATCAACGGCTGTAATACTTTTTTCATTGTGTGTTCCGTTTTCCGGTTGTCAATGTGAAACTAAATAACATTTAATCTGCCGGACTGCAAATACTATTGCCGGCCTGAAAAGTTTCCTGCACAAAAAAAATCAGAGCCTTGCGGCCCTGATTTCTGCAGGCAACGCTTAGATTTTGCCGTGGCACTGCTTGTATTTCAGCCCTGAACCGCATGGGCAAGGCGAATTGCGGCTTTCCGGCGCCTGAACGCTTTGCACCGGCTCAAACTGCGCATCAACTTCAAGCGCATTCGGATCTTCCGCCAGCAGGCCTTCAAATTCCGCATGCGACAGGTTCAGCTTCATGGCGTCGGCCTGCGCCTGCTGCTGCGCTTCCATTTCAGCCAATTCCTCAGCGGTCGGCACATGCACGCGGGACAGGTCAGTCACCACATCAGACTTGATGACCGCCAGCATGTTGACGAACAGGTTAAAGGCTTCTTTTTTGTATTCCTGCTCAGGGTTCTTTTGCGCATAGCCGCGCAAATGAATGCCTTGGCGCAGATAATCCATGGCAGCCAAATGCTCTTTCCAGTGGCGGTCAAGCGAATTCAGCATGAAATGGCGTTCCAGCATGGCGGACGACTCTTCACCCATTTGCGCGCGGCGCGCATGGTAGCGCGCAAGCACTTCATCGGTAATGCGCTGAACCAGCCCTTCCTCATCCAGGCGGCGGTCCTGCTGCAGCCATTGCTCAATCGGCAAATCAACAGACAGGTCTTCACGCAGGGCTTTTTCCAGACCCGCAATATCCCACTGGTCATGGATGGATTCAGGCGGCACATAGTTTTCAATGACGCCTTTCATCACTTCACGGATCATTTCTTCAATGTATTCCTGCAGTGAGTTTTCAGCCAGAATGTCATCACGCTGCGAGTAAATAATCTTACGCTGCTCGTTATTGACGTCATCGTATTTCAGCAGGTTTTTACGGATATCGAAGTTGCGCGCTTCAACTTTGCGCTGCGCGTTTTCAATCGAGCGCGACACCATTTTATGCTCAATCGCTTCATCTTCCTGCAGCCCCATGGCGCGCATCATGCCCACAACACGATCACCCGCAAAGATACGCATCAGGTCATCTTCAAGCGAAAGGTAGAAGCGCGAAACACCTGGATCGCCCTGACGGCCTGCGCGGCCGCGGAGCTGATTGTCAATGCGGCGCGATTCATGGCGCTCTGAGCCGATAATATGCAGGCCGCCGGAGTTCAGCACCATTTCATGGCTCTGTTCCCATTCGGCTTTCAGGCGCGCTTCATCTTCAGCAGCCGGATTTTCAATTTTCGCCAGCTTGGCTTTCCAGTTGCCGCCCAGCAGAATGTCTGTGCCGCGGCCGGCCATGTTGGTGGCAATGGTCACCGCTTGCGGCGCGCCAGCCTGGGCAATAATGTCCGCTTCGCGCTCATGCTGCTTGGCATTCAGAACTTCGTGCGCAATGCCGGCCTCTTTCAGCTTATCCGAAAGAATTTCAGAAGCTTCAATAGTCGCTGTGCCAATCAGAATCGGCGCAACGCCGGCTTCATGCACGCGCTGAATTTCCTGAATAATCGCGTTGTATTTGCCGTTGCGGTTTAGGTAAATCAAATCGTTCTGGTCGTTGCGGATCATCGGGCGGTGTGTCGGAATCAGCACTACATCCAGGCCGTAAATTTCCTTCATTTCAGCCGCTTCGGTATCTGCTGTGCCGGTCATGCCGGAAAGCTTTTTGTACAGGCGGAAATAGTTCTGGAAGGTTGTGGTCGCCAAAGTCTGGTTTTCCGGCTGGATTTCCAGGCCTTCTTTGGCTTCCACCGCCTGATGCAGGCCTTCTGACCAGCGCCGGCCCGGCATGGTGCGCCCGGTATTTTCATCGACAATAATCACTTCACCGTCATGGATGATGTAATGCACGTTGCGCTGATACAGGTAATGCGCGCGGATGGCCGCTGAAACATGGTGCACCAGGTTCAGGTTGGCGGATGAATACAGGCTCTCGCCTTCCGCCAGCAGGCCCATTTGAATCAAGGCGTCTTCAACTGTTTCATAGCCGACCTCGGTCATTTCAACAGTGCGCTGCTTTTCATCAATCCAGAAATGGCCGCCGTCCGCCACTTTCTCTTCTTTCTGCGGATGCAGTGTCGGCGGAATCAGGTTAATGGCAGCGTACAGCTGCGAAGAATCTTCACTTTGGCCGGAAATAATCAGCGGGGTGCGCGCTTCATCAATCAGGATCGAATCGACCTCATCGATAATGGCATAAGTTAAGCCGCGCTGTTTTTTCTCCGCCAGCGAGAACACCATATTGTCGCGCAGGTAGTCAAAGCCGAATTCGTTGTTGGTGCCGTAGGTAATGTCCGCGCGGTAAGCTTGCGCTTTTTCAGTCGGGTCCTGCATGGAATAGATGATGCCGATGCTTAAGCCCAGAAATTCAAACAGCGGACGGTTCAGCTCAGCATCACGCTGCGCCAGATAATCGTTCACGGTAATGACATGAACGCCTTCCCCGCTGATAGCATTCAAATAACAAGCAAGCGTCCCCATCAGGGTTTTACCTTCACCGGTGCGCATTTCCGCAATTTTGCCTTCATGCAGGGTGATGCCGCCGATCAGCTGCACATCATAGTGGCGCATGCCCATAACGCGCTTGGCCGCTTCACGGCAGACCGCAAACGCTTCCGGCAGCAATTTATCCAGGCTGTCGCCTTTATTATAGCGTTGTTTGAATTCTTCAGTTTTTGCAGATAAGTCTGCATCGCTTAGTGCAGATATCGTCGGCTCGAGCGCATTGATCTTCTCTACGATTTTACGCATGCGTTTGAGTTCGCGCTCATTTTTGGTACCGAAGATT
>NZ_JAVXCI010000062.1:0-12989 GCF_036659555.1 Acinetobacter sp. | reverse complement strand
CCAACATGAATAGACTCTCTAAATCTTGCTTGTCAAATGAATATGTTTTCTTAGCCGTTATTATGGTGCTAGAAATTTGAAGTACAAGGGCTTTGCACAAAAAGCCCTTAAAAAAATCTGATCCCGGATTCCAGCCCGGAAGGCATAAGGCGCGGCAATCCAGCAAATTTTACAGCGCATGCGGAGCCGGGCTCCAAGGCGTTTCAGGCATTTTTCAGCCTTTTGATCAGCATCCTCTTTGTTCAATTTAATGATAAGGAAATTCAAAAACAGTATTTTTCATCATAAATAATCTGCGCCATATTAACAGCCATCGGAATACAACATGAATCATGAGGCTTGAAGATGAGTTTACGCTTAGGAGACACCGCACCAGATTTCACCCAAGAATCCAGTGACGGCGCAATTAATTTCTATGAATTTCTGGGCAGCAGCTGGGGCATCCTGTTTTCGCATCCGGCGGACTACACGCCGGTCTGCACCACCGAGCTGGGCTATACCGCCAAACTGCAGGATGAATTCGCCAAGCGCGGCGTGAAAGCCATTGCGCTTTCGGTCGATGATGTGGAATCGCACAAAGGCTGGATTAGCGACATTAACGAAACCCAAAGCACTTCGGTAAATTTCCCGATTCTTGCCGACAAAGACCGTAAAGTCTCTACGCTGTATGATTTCATTCACCCGAATGCCAGCGAAACCCTGACGGTGCGTTCGCTGGTGATTATTGACCCGGATAAAAAGGTGCGCTTAATCATTACTTATCCGGCATCCACCGGGCGAAATTTCAATGAAATCCTGCGCGTGGTGGATTCGCTGCAGCTGACTGACCATCATAAAGTGGCGACGCCCGCCAACTGGCAGCACGGCGATGATGTGGTGATTGTGCCGTCTTTAAAAGATGAGGATGAAATCCGGCAGCGCTTTCCGAAGGGCTATACCGCGGTGAAGCCGTATTTGCGCCTAACCCCGCAGCCTGAGTGAAGATCAGCAGGATACTGCCCTGCCTGAACGCAAGATGGGCAGCTGTGCTGCGGGTGCGGAAACCCTCTGACGGGCCAGTTTCCAGCTGCTGCGCAGCGCCCGCCTCCCGGCGGGCTTTTTATCTTCAAATCCATTGATTTACAAATGCGTGCCTGACGCAGCTGAAATATCTATTGGTGAAATTTTCCACATCAGTTATAAAGAACAAAATCTTTAAAAAAATTCTGACCGTGATTAATAAAATTCATCATTTGCACTGCGGCACCCTGTGCCCAGTTTGCGGCCCGCTGTTCGGGCAAAACAGCTTTCTGGCCAAAGTCATTTGCCATTGCCTGCTGCTGGAAACCGATCAGGGCTTAGTGCTGGTCGATACCGGCTTAGGCGTGCAGGACTATTTGCATACCCGGCAGCGCCTGGGCGGCCTGATTGCCCGCGCGGGGCGCATTGAGCAGAATTTAGCGCTGACCGCGGTTGCGCAAATTCAGCGGCTGGGCTTTCAGCCCAAAGATGTGAAGCATATTCTGATTTCGCATCTGGACTTTGATCACGCCGGCGGCATCTCGGATTTTCCGCACGCCACCGTGCATGTGCTGTCAACCGAATACAATGCCGCGCAGCACCTGAAATCGCTGAAAAGCAAAGCCCGCTATAAAACCCAGCAGTTTAAAAATCACCGCTACTGGAATTTTTTAGAGCCGATGCAGGGTGAAAGCTGGTTCAACCTGCACCGCGTGCAGGGCTTTAAGCTGTTTCAGGATGACATTCTGCTGATACCGCTGATCGGCCACACCGCAGGACACTGCGGCATCGCCATCCGCCAGGCTGAAGGCTGGCTGTTTTTCTGCGGCGACGCCTACTATTCGCACCTGCAGCTGCAGCCGGAACATTCCTTAAAAGCGCTGGATAAGCTGGAACGGCTGTTTGCGGTGGATAATCAGCAGCGCATCGCCAATTTAAGCAAAATTCAGGCGCTGGCGCAGGCTGAGGCGCAGGTCGAAATCATCTGCGCGCATGACCCGGCAGAATTAGCGAGATACCAGCCAGCATGAAACGGAACGCACTGATTTTCACGCTCGCTTTCAGCCTGTCCGGATGCATGACCGCTCCCGCATGGCCAGAACAGCAGCGCCCAAAAAACTGGGGTTCTGTTGTCGCCGCCGAATCCAACCTTTATCAAATCAGCGTTTCTGTGTACCGCAGCGAACAGCCGGATGCGGACTTGATTCCCGCCTTAAAAGCGCATGATATTCAGATGGTGATCAACTTGCGCACGCGGGATAAAGACCGCCTGCTGCTGAGTGCGGATGAATTCCAGCTGGTGCATATTCCAGTCAAGACTTGGGCGATGTCGCGCGGGGATCTGCTGCAGGTTATGCAGTCTATTCAGCAGGCGCAGGCCAATGATCAAAAAGTGCTGATTCACTGCTATCACGGCTCTGACCGCACCGGCGCCAGCATCGCCATGTACCGGATTATTTTTGAGCGCTGGACTGTGCAGGAAGCTTTGAATGAAATGAAGCACGGCGGCTACGGCTTTCATCCGGTGTGGATCAATATTGAAAGGCTGTTCAGCCCTGAAAATATCGGATGGATCCGCCAGCAGCTGGCAAATCCATCCTGATCACGCACCAGGCTCAGCTTAGCGCTTATCCAGCGGCACCCAGTCAATAACCCACGCGGACTTCATGCCCAGGCCGGCATCGGAAGTAATTTTCTTGCGCGCGCTGTCTGCGGCTTCGCGGTCTTTTGATGGCCCAACCATAATGCGGATGCCTTTAGAAGTCGGGCTTTTGGTGACGCGGTAGCCTTTGGCTTTCAGCTTAGAGGCCAAAGCATCTGCATTGGCCTGATTGGCAGCCAAAGCCACCTGCACCATCCACTGCTTGTCGCCATGCTCCAGCAAATCGCGCGCTTTTTCAGCTTCGGTTTTTTTCTTGGCGTCTTCTTTGCGCTTGGCTTCAGCTTTATGCTCTTCCGCTTTGCGTTTTTCTTCCGCAGCCTTGCTGTCAATAGCCTTTTTATCGGCTGCTTTTTTCTCAGCCGCTTTTTTCTCGGCGGCCAGGCGCTCAGCTTCTTCCTTGCGCTTCAGCTCTGCGCTGCGCTTTTCTTCGGCTGCGCGCTTTTCGGCTTCAGCAGCTTTGCGGGCGGCATCCTGCTTGGACTGTTCAGCCTTCTGCTGGGCCGCCTTCTGCTGCTCTAGCTTTTTTTGCGCGGCCTGCTTTTCCTCAGCAATCCGCTTCCGCTTGGCTGCGTCGTCTTCAATCAGTTCCGGCGGAATATTGTCGGAACTCTGCTGCGCAGAGCGGCGCGCATTCAGCGCTGCATATTCTTCGGCAGCTTTGCGGGCTGCGTCCGCTTCCGCCTGCTGCTGCATCGCTAAGAACTCAGCGGCCCGCGCTTCCTGCTCTGCTACAGATTTCTCGCGGGTCTGGCGCTGTGCTTCCAGCAGGCGCTTTTCAGTTTCCACATCCACAGTCAGCCCGGAAGCGCTGCTGCTGGCATTTTTCTGCCCGGACTCAGCCGCAGTTTGCGGAGCATGCATTTGATTATGATGAATTTCATCTTTGCCTTTCAGAAGCAATGCCGCCAATAAAACGCCGCCGCTTAATAAAACGACACCGCCCATCCAGCGCTGTCTGCTATTCATTGACATTCTTCCAAATACTCCCATACCGCTTCTAAGGTATGAAATGAACCGCATACCAAGATCAGCTGATTATTTTTTGTTTCATTCAAGGCTGACTTAAAAGCTGATTTTACACTGCTGAAATGCTGCGCCTGCTGCCCCTGCAGCGCGGCATCCAATTGTATGATGCTGGCCGCGCGCGGAACATTTAATGGCGCAATTTTCCACATTAAAACAGCGTCTTTCAATAAGCTGGCGACAGAATTGATATCTTTATCGGCCAGCATTGAAAAAACACTGACCACTTCAGTGTATTGTTTATTGTATTCTAGGAATTTACGCAATTGCTTTAACAAAAAATCAACGCCATGCGGGTTGTGCCCGGCGTCAAAAATAACGGTTTTCCCTGCAATGTTCCGCACTTCAAAACGGCCCTGCAGCCTGGCGTTTTGAATGCCCTGCGCAATGGCCTGCTGCGATACCGTCAAGCCGCTGAGCAGAACCGCCGCGGCCGCTGTAGAAATATTTTCCAAAGCCAGGCTGCCGGCCGGCAGCCTCAGGGTCGTGCCGGCAGAAGCAAACATCCAGGACTGGCCGTCTTCAGCAGGCTGATAGAAGTAGTCGCGGTTCACCGCATGCAGCTGCGCCCGGCATTCATCCGCTTTGTCTTGAATGGCCTGCGGTACGTCCTGCTGGCCGCCAAACACTACTGGAATCTCCGGGCGGATAATGCCAGCTTTTTCAAAGGCGATTTTTTCAATGCTGTCGCCCAGCCAGTCGGTGTGGTCCAGGCCGATATTGGTAATGACCGCGACATCCGGATCAATGACATTCACGACATCCAGACGGCCGCCTAAGCCCACCTCCAGCACCCAGACATCGCACTGCTGCTGCTTGAAAATCACAAAAGCCGCCAAGGTGGTGGCTTCAAAAAAGGATAGGCTGAGGCCGCAGGCGCGCCGCGCCTGATCAACCGCCACAAACGCGTCAATCAGCGCCTGATCGTCCACTTCCCTGCCCCGCAGCTTCACCCGCTCATTGAAGCGGTAAATATGCGGCGACTGGTACAGGCCGACGCTATAGCCTTGCGCATTTAAAATGGCTGCCAAAACGGTTGTGGTTGACCCCTTGCCGTTGGTGCCGGCAACGGTGAATACCTTTGCCTGCGGACGCGTAACTCCCAGCAGCTCAGCCACAGGAATGACGCGCTCCAAACCTAAATCGATGCCGCTGACATGAACATGGCCCCAATAATCGAGCCATGTGTTTAAAGAATCGCTTGCAAGGGGTGCTGTGCTCAAGACTGGTTCATCAATTTACTGATAATGCGGTATACAGTATCACGTAATGAGTGGCGGTGAACAATCTGATCGATTACGCCATGATCAAGCAAATATTCCGCGCGCTGGAACGGTTCTTCCAGTTTTTCACGCACGGTTTGCTCAATCACGCGCTTGCCGGCAAAGCCGATCATCGCTTTCGGTTCAGCAATATGCACATCGCCCAGCATGGCCAAAGATGCCGTCACGCCGCCGTATACCGGATGAGTGAGCACCACCACATAGGGCAGGCCGGCTTCTTTCATTTTTTGAATGGCAGCTGAAGTCCGCGCCATCTGCATCAGCGACAGCATGCCTTCCTGCATGCGCGCGCCGCCGGAAGCGGCGAAGCAGATCAGCGGCTGCTTCATTTCAATCGCGCGTTCAGCGGCCTGCACAAAGCGGTCGCCGACCACTGAGCCCATTGAGCCGCCCATAAAGTCGAATTCAAAGGCGCAGGCCAGCATCGGGATGTCTTTCAGCAGGCCCTGCATCACCACCAGCGCTTCTGTTTCGCCGGTTTTCTTTTGCGCTTCAGCCATGCGCTCCGGGTATGGCTTGCTGTCAACAAATTTCAGCGGATCCTGCGCTTTGAATTCCTGACCGAGTTCATTTTGCACCTGATCAAAGAACCAGGTTAAGCGGTCGCGGGCTTTCATGCGCAAATGCTCGTCGCATTGCGGGCAAACATAGGCATTGAAAGACATCGCTGTACGGGTCACTAAAGCATGACACTCAGGGCATTCAATAGTAGGTTCTGTAAAAGTGGCTTTGAGCGCCTGCTGCTCATCCGGCATCTCGATGCCGGGCACGCTGCGTTCCGTCCACGGCGCAGACGGGCTAAGAATTTTCCCTGATTTCACGTCTTGACTCATACTAACTCATCGAGCGCGGCTCGAAGCTCCTTAACTTTATTCACCGTTGCTGTTGCGGCCTGTTCTGGGGCTAAGCTTGCAAACTGTTTGACAAAGGCGCTGCCGACTATCACTGCATCCGCCGCGCCGCCCATCGCTTTCGCTGAAGCTGCGTCGCTGATGCCAAAACCGACACCGACTGGAATGTCCGTATAGGATTTTATTTTCTGAATGCGGCGGGCAGCCTCAGACACATCTAAAGTCGCTGCGCCCGTTACCCCTTTCAGGGAAACATAGTAAATAAAACCGCTAGCCTGCTTCACGACATGCTGAATGCGCTCATCGGTAGAAGTCGGCGCGAGCAGGAAAATCTGATCCATGCCGTATTTCTGCAGCACTGCATCCAAGCCTTGGGCTTCTTCCGGCGGCAAGTCCACCAAAAGCACGCCGTCTACGCCGCATTCATTGGCATAAGCCACGAATTTTTCATAGCCAATCACTTCTACAGGGTTCAAATAGCCCATCAATACCACAGGCGTTGCTGCGTCATTTTTACGGAACTCTTTGACCATGTTTAAAGCGTCAAGGGTATTGGTGCCGCCTGCCAGCGCGCGCTCAGCAGCCAGCGCGATCACAGGGCCATCCGCCATCGGGTCAGAGAAAGGCAAGCCTAATTCAATGACATCCACCCCAGCCTCAACCATGCGGTGCAGCAAAGGCACGGTTACATGCGGATGAGGGTCGCCAGCCATAACATAAGAAACCAAAGCTTTACGCTGCTGAGATTTAAGAGCTTCAAAACGTGCGGCTAAACGTGACATAAGGCTATACTTTCCTTGAATGGTTCGAAACGGATCGGCTTTGTAAAAATACAAGACTCTGCATTGTAACGCTATTTTTCACCCGTTCAACAGGGTGCCGGCATTTCCATCTGCATTTCCGCTGCGCGCATAACTTCCAGAACAATCCGAAAGCAACATTTACGGATATTTCAGGCTTTTTCTCAATGATCAAAGATGCCTAATTTCACTAAATTACAAAAGCTTATGCGCTCAGGCAAACGCAATTTTATCGGTAAAAAACTGATATAAATAGCAGGCTTAGCTTTTACATTTAAAGTTTTCTGAAATAGCAAAACCTGCTTTATACTATCCGCATTGTTTTCTTTTTTATCTCCTATGACCTCTGACACCCCAGCGAAAGTGCAGGCGCGCGCCTTTGCACTGCTGCCGCTTATTGTATTTTTAGCCATTTTTTTAGGCAGCGGCATTTACCATTCCCTTATTGGCGCCGAGCTGGCTTTTTATCAGGTGAAAGCGCCTGTGGCGGCCCTGCCGGCGATTATTCTGGCGGTGCTGCTGTACCGCGGCAGGCTGAACGCCGGCATTGACGCCTTTCTGAAGGGCGCCAGCCACCCCAATCTGATTTTAATGTTCATGGTGTTCATGCTGGCCGGCGCATTCGCCAGCGTCAGCAGCGCCATCGGCAGCGTGGACGCCACGGTGCAGCTCGGGCTGTCCATTATTCCGCCTGAATTTGTGCTGCCGATGCTGTTTCTGATTTCAGCCTTTATCGCTACCGCTATGGGCACCTCCATGGGCACCATCGCGGCCTGCGCGCCGATTGCCTTTGGCTTTACCCAGGCTACGGACATAGAAGCGGTCTATGCGATTGGCGCTGTGGTGGGCGGCGCGATGTTCGGCGACAACCTGTCGATGATTTCGGACACCACCATCGCCGCCACCAGCAGCCTGAAAGTGCAGCTGCGCGATAAATTCCGCGTCAATGTCTGGATTGCGGTGCCGGCATCCGTCATCAGCCTGATGATTTATATGCTGATCAGCCACGGCTCGCAGGCCATTGCGTTTAAAGACTACGACCCTTGGCTGATTCTGCCTTATGTTGCGGTGTTCTTTTTAGCCTTCAGCCGCCTGCATGTCTTGGCTGTGCTGTGCATCGGCGTGCTGCTTTCCGGGCTGATCGGTCTGGCCGACCGGGCAGATTTCAGCCTGCTGCAGCTGAATAACGCCATTTATGACGGCTTTGTCGGCATGTTTGAAGTGGCGCTGCTGTCCATGTTTCTGGGTGGCCTGTCCGCCATTATGCAGCGCGAAGGCGGCCTGGAGTGGCTGATCCAGCGCATTTACCGCCTGACCCGGCTGTTCAGGGTCGGCAAGCAGCGCGCCGGCGAGCTGGGCATCAGCTTTCTGGTGATTTTCTCCAATCTGTTTGTGGCCAACAACACTGTGGCGATTATCCTCTCCGGCGATATGGCGCGCGAAGTCGCCAAAGAATACGGCGTTGACCCCAAGCGCGCCGCCGCTTTGATGGATATTTTCTCCTGCATCGTGCAGGGCCTGATCCCTTATGGCGCGCAGCTGCTTCTGGCCTGCTCCATCGCCAAAATGTCGCCGGTTGAGCTGATCGGCGGCATCTATTACTGCTGGGTGCTGGCGGTTTTTGCGGTGCTGTCGATTATTTTCCGCTATCCAAAACTCAAGCCGAAGGAACAGTAAGGGCTTAAGCCCGGGCTGAGGCGGATTGCCTCTGCATCCGCCTGATGTAATGCCAGTCAGTTAAGCATTTTTAATCCTCCCCTTGCGCAGCAGTGCTGCTCACCTTTTTCAAAGGAGGGAGTATTTTGAAATTCAATACAGTCTTGAATTCCTTGCACAGCAATGCTGTTCATCCCCCTCTTTTGCCTTGCGCCATATATGGCTCAGGGTTAGGGGAGATTTATCAATCAGCAATAATGAAATTACGCTTAACTGATCAGCATTATCCGCCTGATGGGCGTTTTATTCATTTGATGCATGCAGGCATCGCTTTCAGCTGCCCGCAGCGCTTCATCCGCTCAGTTTACAGCACCTGCTTAAAGGAGCTGCCCAGCGCAGCCAGATGCATTTTCCGCCACTGCAAATAGCCATTGGGTATTTGCAGTTCCTGCATCATCCTGCCCCGTTTTTATCTTTCCTTCCGGCAGGCTGAATTTTCATTCTGGCGTTAAATGTATAAAAATTGGCAATTGCTGTCAAAACATCCGGCTGAAGATCCGGCATACTGCAGGCATTGAAGGCGATTAAAGTAAAACAAAATGAATGCCGACACCCGCTATCCGCAGGCCCGCCCTGCCGTCCGCACCCAGCTGGACTTTAAGCTGGATCAAGTCCCGCGCTTCTGGTTCGGCGGCGACCCTTACCTGACCCGCATGTTTGACGCGCTGAGCCTGACCTTTCCGGACGGTGAGCGCTATTTTATTGAATGCGTGCGCCTGTTCCGGGATCAAATTGCCGATCCCGCCCTGCAGCAGCGCGTAGCGGATTTCATCCGTCAGGAAGCGCAGCACGGCATGGCGCATGACAAAATGAATCAGGTGATGAAAGCCCAAGGCATGCCTGTCGATCAGTTCATTGCGCGCCTGAACAGAATCTTCAGATTTGAGCTGCAGCACCGCTCTGCGCAGTACAATATCGCCATGACGGCCGCCGCCGAGCATTTAACCGCGCTGATGGCGGAAACCTTTTTCGGCAGCCAAGATACCCTGCGCAGCGCCCATCCCTGCGTGCGCGCCTTATTTGCCTGGCACGCCATTGAAGAAATGGAGCACCGCGATGTGGCTTTTGATGTGATGAAGCAGGCCGGCAATGTGCCCGAACTCACCCGGCGCAGCGCATTGGCCATTACCACAGCGCTGATGCTGGGCTTTACCCTGTACCGCACCAATGTGATGCTCAGGCATGACGGCTTCAGCCTGCGCGAGCGCCTGCAGATGAACCTGCGCGGCCTGCCGTGGTTCTTCGGCAAAAACGGCGTGTTAAGCAGAATGCGCCGGCAGTATCTGGACTGGTTTAAGCCGGATTTCCACCCCAGCCAGCATCCGCCTATTGCGCAATATCAGGTCTGGGTGCAGGCCCTGCAGGAAACCGGCGATCCGATTCAGGCCGGCGAAGCCTTTTGGCAGGCTGCGCGCTGAAAAATGCCGGATCAAATTCTGATCCAGCATCCGCTTAACACGGTTTTCAGCCGCTCAATGCGCTTAGCTCCGCGGCTGGTTACCACTTGGCATAATGCTGTTCCAGCAGGCCATACTCATTCAGCAGCACAATTTCCTGATCATCCTGCTGAATGGTGCCGCTGATTTTGGCCTGCCACTGGCTGAACTGGCTGCCGACCAGCCTTAAATTCAGATTTTCATAGCGGCGCCAACCGGTGCTGACCAGCAAATTCAGCCGGTCGTCCAAAGAGCGGATGCTCCACTGGTCTTCATCCTGCTGCTGAAACAGCACATCGGCCACAGGATAAAGCACCCCATTGATCCATAAGCAGTTTTCATTGCCAAAGCTTTCATTCACGCCCGAAGCCAAATTCAACCCGACACGGCGGTTTTGCGCGTCCCAGAAATTGCAGGACAGCCAGAACCACGCCGTTTCCGGGCGCAGAAAGCCGCAGGTGTCATCCAGGGAGGCAAAAGTGCGCTCATTGAACTGGATAATTTCGCCCTGCCGGTTTTTAAAGAAGCCCTCGCAGCCCAGCGTGGTCAGCTTTTGCGTATACGTCCAGCCGTTAATGCCGGTCGGGCTGCACATGCTGAGCGGGTCAGTGCCGGCGCAGAAAATGCGGGCGCTCAGATGCAGTTCGCCGTGCTTGCTGACCTGAATATAGCGCACGCCGTTGGCATGCTGCACATCAATCTGAATGCCGGATTTTGAAAAATGGCTCTGGCTGTATAGGGGCTGCTCATCCAGCACAGTATTTACCGAAAGTAAATTGATGGCATTCCATTCAGTGACCTCATTTTTCAAATGGTCATAAATGTAGACAAAGCCATGCCCTGCCCATGCAATATCGGCAATCGCCAGTCCAATGGTGTAATGCTGATGCTGAATGCAGCAGAATTTGAATTTTTTATATTTTAAGCGCTTGCGCCAGCCCGTCAGCACTTTGCCGTAGGGGTTTTTGTACACATACTGATTCAGGTCAATCTGCCGCGGCAAAGCGCTGAAACGGCCGTAATTCGGCTGTCCATTAGGCTGTATTAAATCCATTTATTCATATCCGTGGAATAAATTTATCTGAAAATCCTTACGCTTATTATGCCTGCATTTTTTAAGCTGAACAGTCTAAGCATCTGTTTTCCGCCGAAAATCAGGAAAAATATATAGGATATTCCGCGCAGATCAAAATAATATTTTTTGGTTTTATTTTATTCAGATCAATATCAAGGCGGTTTTATCCGCCAATCATCAGGTAGGTGTTCTCCCAGCAGTTTTCTGCAAATCCGCCTTCAATCAGCTGAATATAGCGCCCATGCACCTGATCCACTGCAATGCAGTCATCCACATCCAGCACGCAGTCGGTATGCTGCTTTTGCCAATGCTGAGCAAAATGCGCCTTGCCGCGCTGTTTGGCCGCCGCTGCATTGTGCGCCGCCACCAGCACATAGCGGTGCAGTTCGCCAAATTCACGCGCATCGTAGCCGCCCAGAGTAATCAGCCAGAGCTTTTCATCCGCCGGATTGGGCGGAGCATCGGCAAAGTGGATTTGATAGTTTTTGCCTTCGGATTGCAGGCCGTTGACTTGCGCCCATGCATCAATATGCAGGCCTTTCTGTTCGCCAAACCATGCTTTTTTCAACTGCGGATAGACCTCTTCCAGTGAATTTCCCGCGGCGAGCACCACATCATGCACTTCTGTGTTGGCGCGCGCATGGCGGCCGCCGAGCATCACAACAAATAGGCTGAGCATTGCATTTCCTTTAATTTTTCAAGTATTAAGCTTACAGCCCACAGCGGATGCGCGCAAATTTCATTCACCGCCTGAACGGCAAATAATGATGCCGCCAGCTGAAGGCGCATATAAAAAAACCGCGTCCAGCTGCCTAAACGCGGTTTTCATTTATTTGCACTTGCAGCATGCGGGAAAGATTTACATCTCCACCATTTCCACGCCATCAATGCGCGCAACCGTCATCAAGTCCTTATCGCCGCGGCCGGAAACCGTGGCAATAATGATTTGATCCTTGTCCATGGTCGGCGCAAGCTTCGTCACATAGGCCATCGCATGCGAGCTTTCCAGCGCAGGGATAATCCCTTCAATATGGGTTAAGTCGCGGAAGCCCTGCAGCGCTTCATTGTCATTGATCGGCACATATTCAACGCGGTGCATGTCTTTCAGGAAGCTGTGCTCCGGGCCTACGCCCGGATAATCCAGGCCGGCAGAAATTGAATGGGTTTCAATAATCTGGCCCTGCTCATCCGACATCAGGTAAGTGCGGTTGCCGTGCAGCACGCCGACATGGCCGGCGTTCAGCGGCGCAGAGTGCTTGCCGGTTTCAATGCCGTAGCCGGCGGCTTCCACACCGTACATTTTCACATCTGCATCATTCAGGAATGGATAGAACAGGCCCATCGCATTGGAACCGCCGCCGACACAGGCGACCAAGGCATCCGGCAGGCGGCCTGCCTGTTCCTGAATCTGCTTGCGCGCTTCACGGCCAATGATCGACTGGAAATCGCGCACCAGCTGCGGGTACGGATGCGGGCCAGCCACCGTGCCAATCACATAATAGGTTGAATCGACATTGGTCACCCAGTCGCGCATGGCTTCGTTCATGGCGTCTTTCAGGGTTTTTGAGCCGCTTTCTACAGGCACAACGGTCGCGCCCAGCAAGCGCATGCGGTACACGTTCATTGCTTGGCGCTTGACGTCTTCCGCCCCCATGAATACCACACATTCCAGCCCTAAGCGCGCCGCAATGGTCGCCGTGGCAACGCCGTGCTGGCCTGCGCCAGTTTCGGCAATAATGCGCTTTTTGCCTGACAGCTTTGCCAGCAAAGCCTGCCCAATGGTGTTGTTGACTTTATGCGAGCCGGTATGGTTCAAGTCTTCGCGCTTCAAGTAAATTTGCGCGCCGCCCAACTCTTTTGACCATCGTTCAGCATAATATAAAGGACTAGGACGGCCTACATAGTAGGCGAGGTCGCGGTCGAATTCTGCCAGAAACTGGGCATCATCTTTCATGCGGAAATAAAGCTTTTCCAAGTCTTCTAATGCCGCCATCAGCGTTTCTGACACAAAACGTCCGCCATGGATACCGAAATGCCCGTGTTTATCCGGGAATTGGGTATAGTCAATCACCTGACTGTTGTGATTTGTACTTTGCTGATCCACGTTGGACTCCTTGCATAAACTGTTCAATGAGTTGTTGGT
>NZ_JAVXCI010000061.1:0-19267 GCF_036659555.1 Acinetobacter sp. | reverse complement strand
AATTTCTATGACTTTGTCTTTAAAATCTTTTGAATATCCCATGTCTTCCAGTGTAATAGATATTTAAGAACTTAGCTATATAGCTAAATTTTAAAGCCTGTATTACGCATAATTCCCGATAAAATATGATTGCACTGGATTTTAGCCACCTTAATTATTTCGGCAATAACGATGATGCTTGCACTGCCTCATTTTGCTTTAAAAGTTTCAATGCCTTTGCGCAGGCAAGATACTCCTTTGGAAAGACCCAAAGGAGCAAAAGTCTTTTATTGCCCATACACGGCGTCATTGCCGTGATGGGCAACGTGCGGCATCCCTGCCGCACGCGCGTATCCGAAGTTTATTTTACTCAAGGGTCTAGAATGACTTTATGTCAGTCAATTGAGGTAAGCTCTTTAATTTTTTTGGCTATTCACAGCGGAGTCTTAGCTGTTTAAATTCGGCAGTTAAGCTTTGCAAGAAAAACATTTGTCATCCGCAAAAGAAAATGCCAGCCAATTGCTTAACTGGCTGGCATTGGTCTATCAGGAATTGATTGCGGTGCAAAATTAAGATTTTGCCGGCTTGGCGTCATGCTGCGCCGGGTGCATGTCCGCTTTGGCTTTGTTCATGCTGTTTTTAGCCGCTTTAGTTTCCGCTGCTGCTTTGGCTTTTTCCTGTTCCGCTTTTTTGATGTCTTTTTGAACTGCCATCGCCTGATGCTTTTCAGCAGGGTGGGCGGCTTTTAGCGGCGCTTGAGCATGCTGTTCAGTTTTCTTTGCGTCATGCTTTGCCGCTTGAACATGCTGCTTCGCAGTTTTTTCAACAGCTGTGCATTTTCCGCCTTTATGATTTGGGCCAGTGCCGCCGGTTAATGCTGTGCCTTGCGGGCAGGCGAATGCTGTTGCGCTGAGCATGGTGAAAATGCCTGCTGTCAGGATTGTGCTGAGTTTTTTCATTTTGCAGTTCTATGTTAAGAAGGCATTAGCGCCTTTGCTTAAATTATGGCAATTGCCGGAAAAGTTAAGCTGCTGCTGTGTTGTTTAAAAGAAAAAGTATTTTATATCATTGTTTTTAAATTATTAATCTTAAGGCTAGCTTCATCTTGGCTGTTATTCTAATAAGAGAAAAGCCCCGGATTTAGTTAATCGCAGTCAGTTAAGCATTTTTAATCCTCCCCAACCCTCCTTTGAAAAAGGAGGGAGTATCTTGAATTCAGTACCGCATTGAATTCCTTACACAGCAATGCTGTTCATTCCCCTCTTTTGTAAAGAGGGGCTAGGGGAGATTTATCAATCTGTAATAATAAAATTACGCTTAACTGATCAGCATTACCTGATTCTAGGGGGCTTTTTCTCATTCGGGACAATTACACGTTAAAGCGGAAATGCAGCACGTCGCCGTCTTGAACCACGTAGGTTTTGCCTTCTAAGCGCCATTTGCCGGCTTCTTTCGCGCCAGCTTCGCCGCTGTACTGTACAAAGTCATCATAAGCGATACATTCAGCGCGGATAAAGCCTTTTTCAAAGTCAGTGTGAATCACGCCGGCTGCCTGCGGCGCAGTCGCGCCAATTTTCACCGTCCAGGCGCGGACTTCCTGCACGCCGGCAGTGAAGTAAGTCTGCAGGCCAAGCAGGTTGTAGCCTGCGCGGATCACGACGTTCAGGCCCGGTTCTTCCATGCCCATCGCCTCAAGGAATTCAGCGCGGTCTGCATCTTCAAGCAGCGAAATTTCAGCTTCAATCTGGTTGCACAGCGGCACCACAATGGCGTTTTCTTCAGCTGCCAGCTTTTTCACAGCGTCTAAATGCGGGTTATTTTCAAAGCCGTCTTCTGCAACGTTGGCAATGTACATGGTTGGCTTTAAGGTCATTAAGCCGAAACCGCGCACCAGTTTGCGCTCGTCATCATCCAGGCTGGCTGCGCGCGCAGGCTTGCCTTCGTCCAGCAATGGCAGAATTTTGTCCAGAACCGCTTTGGTCGCAAGCGCTTCTTTGTCGCCGCCTTTGGCAGATTTTGCTAAACGCGTTACGGCCTTAGTTACAGTTTCCAAATCGGCCAGCGCCAGTTCAGTATTGATGGTTGCGATGTCATCCAGCGGGTCAATTTTGCCGTTGACGTGAATCACGTTTTCATCTTCAAAGCAGCGCACGACATGCGCAATGGCGTCGGTTTCGCGGATATTGGCAAGGAACTGGTTGCCCAGGCCTTCGCCTTTAGACGCGCCCGCAACTAAGCCGGCAATATCTACAAATTCCATAGCCGTTGGCACCACGCGCTGCGGTTTTACAATTTCAGCCAGTTTGTCCATGCGCAGGTCTGGAACCGGCACAATGCCGGTATTCGGCTCAATGGTGCAGAACGGGAAGTTTTCCGCCGCGATAGCAGCTTTTGTCAATGCATTGAAAAGGGTAGATTTACCAACGTTCGGCAAGCCGACAATACCGCAATTGAAACCCATGTAAAACTCACAGCGTGTTATATGAAAATTGCAGGAGATTTTACATGAAAGCCGCGGCAAAGTCAGGTCATGGCTTTCATGTTTATGAAAATGGCTGCAATTCAGCGCAATCTAGGCTTTGCGCTTATCCAGCTGGCTGGAAATGGCATCTCCAGTGTACTGTACAAGCATCACTAAAATCACCAGAACAGCAATCACGGCAAACATGATCTGCATGTCAAAGCGCTGATAGCCGTAGCGGTAGGCAATGTCACCCAGGCCGCCGGCGCCAATCGCGCCGGCAATTGCGGACGAGTTGATCATGGTGACCAGCGTCACGGTAAATCCGGCCACAATGCCCGGCAAAGCTTCGGGCAGCAAGACATGCCAGATAATCTGCCGGCGGCTGCAGCCCATCGCCTGCGCCGCTTCAATCAGGCCCTGATCCACTTCGCGCAGGCTGACTTCCGCAATGCGCGCAAAGAACGGCGTGGCCGCCAGCGTCAGCGGCACCGCCGCCGCCCAGACGCCGTAGCTGGTGCCGACAATCCAGCGGGTAAGCGGAATCAGCGCCACCATGAGAATTAAAAAAGGCACTGAGCGGGTGATGTTGACGATTCCGCCCAAAGCCTGATTGATGCTTTTTGAGGGATAAATGCCGTGTCCGGATGTGCTGACTAAAACCACTGCCAGCGGCAAGCCGGCTAAAAACGCGATCAGCGCCGATACGCCGACCATCAGCAGGGTGTCAATTGTGCCGGTGAGCAGTAAATCAATGAGCTGGTCGTGCATAGCCAAGTACCTCAATTTGTGCAATATGATGTTTAAGCCGCTGCTGCAGCGCGCTGATGTCCAGCTGCGCTGCGGGAACAGCGACAATTAATGCGCCGACTAAATGCTGCTGAATGGTGTCGACATGGCTTTGGTACAGCTGCACCGGGCCATCCAGCTGGTTCAGCATGGCTTTTAAATCCGGCGACTGGCTGGCAGGCGCCGCATAGCGCAGCTTTAAAATCAGGTGGGTGGAATGGGCGTCCGGCAGTTTGTGCAGGTCGAATGGCAAATCCAGCTGTTCCAGCTTCAGCAGTTCCTGCGTCAGGGGCTGCTGCGGCGCGGAAAAAACCGACCAGACCTGTCCAGCCTCAATAATTTCACCGCGCTCAATAACCACCACCTGATCGCAGATTTCGCGGATCACCTGCATTTCATGGGTAATCAGCACAATGGTGATGCCGAGCTTGCGGTTGATTTCTTTCAGCAGCGACAGCACGGCAGCGGTGCTTTCCGGGTCCAGCGCAGACGTTGCTTCATCGCACAGCAGAATCTCCGGATGATGCACCAGCGCGCGGGCAATGCCGACCCGCTGCTTCTGCCCGCCGGACAGCTGCGACGGGTAATGATCGGCTTTTTCAGTCAGGCCAACCAGCTGCAGCGCTTCATTGACCCGCGGCGCAATTTCCGCAGCGCTGCAGCCTGCGACTTTCAGCGGCAGCGCGACATTTTCACGGACAGTTTTGGCGGACATTAAATTGAAGTGCTGAAAAATCATGCCGATGCACTGGCGCAGCTGAATCAGTTCCGCATGATTCAGGCGGGATAAGTCCTGCTGATGAATATGAATTGAGCCGCCGGAAATGGATTCCAGCCCATTCAGGGTGCGGATGAGCGAAGATTTCCCCGCGCCGCTTTTGCCGATAATGCCGAAAATTTTGCCTTCGGGAATCTCCAGATTAATGTTCTTCAGCGCATGCACCTGCGTTCCCTGAACATTGTAGTGCTTGTTTAAGTTTTTAATTTTGATATGCGGAATGGAAAAATCCACTTGCGAGCCGAAACTGACCATCATTGTTCTCCTTATTTTTTCGCCTTATTTCCAGCCTTCAAACCACATATTCCGGCCAAAATCGCGGTCTAAAATAGCTTTTACTTTTGTAGAGTTCTGAAACGCTTTGACAAAGGTTTCGAGTTTCTTGCCTTCATCGGCATAGTCTTTGCGGGTGACAAATAGAATGGCGTATTTTTTATCCGCAGGGTCTAAAAATAAGGCGCTGTGCGGGTTGGCTTTTTTCGCCATATTCAGATAATGCGGAAAGCCGAAAATCAGGTCTGCATCATCATAAGCCAGCGCAGTCTGCGGGCCTTCCACTTCTAGAAAGCTGAGCTGCTTGGGGTTGGACACAATATCCTGCAGCGTGGAAAGCTGATTGCCGATATCTCTGATCTGGACCAGGCCAGCGCGGTGCAGCAGAATTAAAGCGCGCGCGGAATTGACCGGATCACTGGGGATGACCACGCGCGCATGCTGAGGCAAATCAGCCAAAGCTTTATATTTTTTGGAATACAGGCCGACATGGCTGCCGCTTCCGGCAGCGAAAGCGCGCAGCTCATAGCCGGTTTGCTGAACGGCGTTGGCGAGAAATACGCTTTGCTGGAAAAAGTTGGCGTCAATATCGCCATTCTGCACAGCTACATTCGGCGCCTGCCAGTCAGAGAATTCAACCAGCTCGACATTGATGCCCTGCGTCTTGACATCGTCCGCCACGCTTTTGAGCAGTTCGGCATAGGGCGGGCTGATGCCGATTTTCAGCGTATTGCTGTGCTGGGCGGAATTGACCCAGCGGTAAGCGCCCAGCGTGATGACAAGGACAGCGGCCGCCGCCGCAATGGCCCAAAGTTTATTCCTGCTGCTGAGGGTAGTTGACATGCTTCAGCCTCACTTCCAGCCCGGGAACCAGAGCTTGGCGCCGAAGTCTGCGTCCAGCGCCTGCTTGACTTTCGGGGAGTTCTGATAGATATCGACGAATTTGCGCAGCTTGCCGCCTTCGTCCTGATAGCCTTCCTTGACGGCAAATAAAATTGCAAAGCGCTTGTCGGTATTGGAATCAAACAGCAGGGCGCTTTCCGGGTCGGCGGTTTTGGCCATGCGCAAATAGTGCGGGTAGCCGAAGGCCAGATCGGCATCGTCAATTGCGCGCGCAGTCTGCGGGCCTTCAACTTCGGTGAACTGCAGCTTTTTCGGGTTGGCTGCAATGTCTTTCAGGCTGGACAGGTAATTTTCCGGATTTTTCAGCGTGATCAGTTTGGCCTGCTGCAGCAGCTGCAGGGCGCGGCCCTGATTGACCGGATCATTCGGGATCACCACTTTGGCGCTGTCCGGCAGCGCTTCAAAGCTTTTATATTTTTTAGAATATAGGCCGACATGCGTGGCAGCGCCGATATCAAAGGCCTTGATTTTAAAATCGGTTTCCTTTTTGGCATTGTCTAAAAAGGGCTGATGCTGGAAAAAGTTGGCGTCAATGTCGCCGTGATTCAGGGTGATGTTGGGCGTATTCCAGTCGGAAAATTCCACAAGCCTGACATGAATGCCTTGCTGTTCCGCTTCCGCCGCCGCTGCCTGCAGCGGTTTGGCGAATGACGGGCTGATGCCGATCACCAGTTCCTGATTAGCCGTTTTTTTCTGCTGTGTCCAAATGGCTAAGCCAATAATAGCGATGGCCGCAATGACCCCGATAATGGCCAGCTTGGATTTTGCGCTTTGCGCCATGATGCACCTCAAATATGAATTAATGCTGTTTTGCTTGTATCAAGCGGATTGTTTTTTAATGTTTTCAGGGGCTGCGGATGATTTTGACGCCGTACACCGGAACTGCTCTGCGGGATGGCTGGCCGGCAGGCGGTCGCCCTGACTGAACAGCTTGCTGCGCAGGCTTCCGGAGGCATATTCGGTTTTGTAGCGTCCGCGCTGCTGCAGTTCAGGAATCACCAGCCGGATAAAGTCCTGATGCGATTCCGGCGCCACGGTGCGGGTCAGGTTGAAGCCGTCAATGCCGGTTTCATCCAGCAGCTGAATCAGCTGTTCGGCAACTGAAGCGCCGCTGCCTGCAAGCAGCGGATAGCGCCCGCCCAGAATGTGCTGCGCTTTTAAATCATTGCGGGTGATTTGCTGCTCTTTGAATTTCTGATTGACCGAAGCGATGCTGTTGGTCTGCTGATAAGGAATGGCCTGATCATCGGCAAAGCGGGAAAGGTCAATGCCCACGGAACTGGAATAATGCGCCAGGCCGGCTTCCGGGCTGGCATAGCGGATATATTCCGCCAGTTTTTCCTGCGCCAGCGCATCGGTTTCGGCAGTGACGGCAGTGATGCCGAGGAAAATTTTAACCGCCTCACGGCCGCGGCCCTGCGCATGCGCCAGATTGCGGATTTTTTCCACTTGGGCTTTGATTTTTTCCGGCTTGTCGCCGCCGATAAAGACCGCTTCCGCATGCCGGGCGGCAAACTGCAGGCCGCGCGGCGAGGCGCCTGCCTGAAACAGCACCGGCGTGCGCTGCACAGACGGTGAAACCTGAAACACGCCCTGGCTTTGGTAGTATTTTCCAGCATGCTGAATCGGATGCACTTTGGCTGGATCGGTGAAAATGCGCCGCTGCTTGTCCTTGCGCACCGCATCATCCTGCCAGGAGCCTTCCCAGAACTTGTAGCAAAGCTCAAGGAATTCTTCGGCCTGCGCATAGCGCTGGTCGTGGTCTTTCAGGCTTTTCTGCCCAATCAGCCGTTCCGCGCTGTCCAGATAGCCGGTGACAATATTCCAGCCAATCCGCCCTTGGGTAAGATGGTCTAAGCTGGCAAAGCGCCGGGCAAACTGATACGGCGGCTCATAGCTGAGATTGACGGTCACGCCAAAGCCCAGATGCTGCGTGACGGCAGCCATGGCGGAAATCAGGGTGCTGGGGTCGTGGCCCGGCAGCTGAATGGATTCTTTCAGGGTTAAATCCAGATTGCCCTGATAGACGTCATACACGCCGGTAATGTCCGCCAGAAACAGGCCGTCAAACAGGCCCTGTTCCAAGGTCTGGGCCAAGTCTGTCCAGTAGCTCAGCTCATTGAAGCGGTGCGATTCATCGCGCGGATGCGTCCAAAGGCCATGGTTGATGTGGCCGGCGCAATTCATGTCAAAGGCATTCAGCAGGATTTTTTTCGCTGCAGCCGGTGTTGAAGAATGGCTCATTACAGGGTCCCCCGGCGCGGCGGCAGTACGCCGTTCAGCAAGAAATTGGCAATAAAATAGTATTTCCAGCGCGACGCATCGTGCAGGGTATGCACGCGGGCATTGCGCCAGAAGCGGTCCAGCCCGTCGGCGCGCTGGCTGCCGCGGCTGCCGGCCAGTTCAATCAGTTTCGATGAGGCTTTCAGCGCGGTTTCCGTGCTGTGCACGCGGACTTTGGCGACATCCAGAGAGGCTTTGGCAATATTGGTTGCATCCGGCTGCGGGCGGGCAGCGTCAATGGAGCGCGCAGCCTGCTTCAGCAGGGCTTCGCTGGCGCGTACATCGGCAATGATTCTGCCCAGTTCATATTTGGTCAGCGGATCATCGGCGGCCGTGTCTGCGCCGGAGTCAATCCAAGGCCGGGCCTGGCGCACGCGCACAAGGCTTTCTTCAAAAGCCGCCCGGGCAATGCCGGTTTCAATCGCGGCATGCATAATCTGCGCAAAAGGGCCGACCAGCGTCGGTTCGGAAAACACCGTGTCAAAAGCAATCACATCTTCCGCGCTGACCGCGACACGGCTGAATTTGACGGTGCCGCTGCCGGTGGTGCGCTGGCCAAAGCCCGACCAGTCATCAATCAATTCCAGGCCTTGGCTTTCGCGCGGGATGAAGGCTAAAAACTCGCGGCCGTCGGCGTCTTTGACCAGCGCTGGAATGCGGTGCGCAAACAGGCTGCCGGTGCAGTAGAATTTTTCCCCATTGACTTCAAAGCCGGCGCCTTTTTTCAGGATGGAAGTCTGCTTTTGCGAAGCCGTTTTGGTTTTAAACTCCGCCAGCGCATTGCCGAAGCGCGCGCCGTTCAGCACTTCCGCATACAGCTTGCGTTTCTGCTGTTCCGTTCCGGTATTGCGCAGGACTTCCAGCGCATAAAAATGGTTTTGCGGAATCTGGCCAATTGAGCCGTCTGCACCGCTCATCAGGGCGATAACCTGAGCCACGGTATAGCTGGAAACCTCGGCGCCGCCATACGCTTGGGGCACGGTAATGGCCCACAGCCCAGACTGGCTGTAAGCCTCAATTTCCTGAAAAGGCAGCAGCCGCTGCGCATCGCGCTGGACTGCGCCGGCTTTAAACTGCGCCGCCAAGTTCTGCGCAATTTCAAGAGCTTCAGCGTCTGACTGAATAATATGCGCCGGCGCCTGGCGCTGAAAAGAAACCGGATTTTGAAATGAAGTCATGAGGGTTTTCCTTAAATCCAGGCATGGCGCGCAGGCAGCGCGCCGTTGAGGTAATAGTCGCCCAGCGCATGCAGTTTCCAGCGCACAGGGTCATGCAGGGTATGCACGCGGGCATTGCGCCAGTGCTGATCAAAATTGTGGATGCTTAAGCTGGAGCGGCTGCCGCCGAGCTCCAGCAGTTTTTCTGAAATATGCAGGGCGGCGTCATTGGCGTAGACTTTGGCTTCCGCCACCCGAATGGAAGCCTTGGCTGCCTGCTGCCCGCTTACGGCCTGCAGCTGGTCCAGTTCATCCAGATATTCCGCGGCCTCGTCCAGCAGCAGAATGGCTGCATCCAGCAGCACTGCGGACTTTCCGACTTCCTGCAGGGTATAGTGCTCATGGCTGGCTTTATCGGCCTGAGCATCGGCAATCGGGCGCGCCTTATGCACGGCGGCAAGGGTATCGGCAAAAGCCGCTTCCGCAATGCCGACGTCAATGGCCGTCTGCAGCAGCTGCGAATAGGCGCCCCGGTAGTTTGGCGCTGCTGTTAATTTGCGTTCATCAAAAATTAAAAGAGGGTCAATTTCGGCATGCTGCAGTTTAACCGTGCCGCTGGAGGTGGTGCGCTGGCCAAAACCGTCCCAGTCATCTGTAATTTCTACGCCTTGGGTCTGGCTGCTGACCAGAGCCAGCACTGTATGGCCTTGCGGGTGGATGGCTTTAATCGCCAGCCAGTGCGCGAAGCTGCTGCCGGTTGAATAAAACTTTTCAGCGTCAATGAAATAGCGGCCGTTTTCGATGCTCAGCGCGGCCGCCAGTGTTTTGGTGTCTTTGGTATGGCGCTCAGGGCCGCCATTGGCCAGGCGCTTGCCTTGCAGGATTTCATTGAAAATAAAGCGCTTTTGCTGCGCTGTTCCCATAATGTCAATAAGATGCAGCAGGCTGATCTGGTTCTGCGGAATTTGCCCCACGCTGGAATCCGCTTTATTGAGTATGCGGAACACCTGCGCCAAGATTTTATTGGACACATAAGCGCCGCCGAATTCTTGAGGAATGCGCATGCCGCCCAGGCCTTTGCTGCTGAACAGCTCTATTTCGGCAAAGGGAAGCGTGCGGTTCTGATCGCGCTGATTCCGGCCTTCCAGTGCATAATCGGCAACCTGGTATGCGGCATTGACAGCATCCTGGCCGTTTTCAATAATCTGAACATTTGGAGCAATTAAACGGGACATAATGACACCTTTTCTAGATATCAAAACGCTACCGGGATTCCGCCCGAAAATTAAATGAAGGATTGTTATTTCATTAGCAGAATCGGTGTTTAAGAAAAATCCTGCTGGCTATTGCACTGAAATCGATAAATTAATTGCTTGAATTAGAACATAATATTATAAAATCCGGCTTTTTCTGGCCTAGGCTTTACAGCGCCTTATCTGCATTTAAGCTATGAAAGCGGGAAATAGAGATAACAGCCGGCGCGCGGACAGGCGGCTAAACTTTGAATTTGCGGTGAAAAGCATATTGTTTTTCTAAAACGGTGTGACTAAAGTATCCAACTAAAATACTTGGCTTTGCTGCGCCAAGTGAAAAATAAATTCGGAGCGTTTATGCGTACTTTATACCAGTTTCCACTCTCGCATTTTTGTGAAAAGGCGCGCTGGCTGCTGGACTACAAAGAGCTGGAATATACTGCGCATAATCTGATGCCCGGCGTGCACCGCGCATTTGCGCAATTGAAAACCGGGCAGAATAAATTGCCGATCCTGCGCGATCAGGAGCAGTGGATTGCGGATTCCACGCAAATCGCCCTGTATCTGGATGAGCATTATCCGGAACACGCTTTGCTGCGTTCAGATTCGGAACTGCGCCAGCAGGCGCTGGAAATTGACCGCCTGTCGGTAGAGCTGGGGCGGCATGTGCGCCGCTGGGGGCTTTCGCATGTTCTGGCCGAAAGCGATGAATCTCTGGATATTCTGATTGGCGAAAAAGGCTATCTGCGCCAATTTGAAAAATACTCTAAACCGATTATTAAAGCCCTGGTGTCTAAAGGCTACCAGCTGGACTCAGCCAAAGTGGAGCAGTCTAAAAGCGCCATGCAGGCGTTGATTGCAGAGCTGAATGCGCGCTTAATTCAGCAGGGCGGGCGCTATTTTTCCGGTGAGCGCCTGGGCCTGGCTGATATTGCAGTCTGCTCGATGCTGGCGCCGATTTTAGAAATTGCCGGCACGCCTTGGGAAAAAGAGCATGCCGACAACCGCTCTGAAGAATTCAAAGCCTATAAGGCTTATTTAACCGGATTGCCGCTGGGCCAGTATGTGATCCGCATCTATCAGACTGAGCGCAATGCCCGCGTGGACTGGCGCGGGGTGTAAAGCGGCGGTGAGCGCCTCGGCAGGGCAGCCGGATTTGCAAAGCATGCCTGCCCGGGCGGTTGAATCAGTGCCCAGCCGGCCTGCGCCTGAGAAAATATTCTAAATAATTTGCAAATGCTCCATTATTTTTTTATATATGAACAATACGTGAAAATAATTTTGAAAAATTGCGGACTTATTTATATTGAATGTTCAATGGCCCGCGGCCTGAAAGGCATTCGGTATAGGTCTGCGCTGAAAAAATGAATAACTGAATTGGCTGCTGGATTGATTCAGCAGGCAATGGAGCGAAGAATGGAATTGGACCGTTTTGATAAGCAGATACTTGAAATTTTAACGCATGAAGATCTGAACCTGAATGAACTTTCAGAGCGCATTAATCTTTCGGTCAGTTCGGTGCACAGGCGCATTAAGCATTTGATTGACACCAATATTATTACCGGCCTGAAACGCGACATCAACTATCAGAAGCTCGGCTTCAGCCTGCATGTGATTCTGCAGGTATCGCTCAGCAAGCATGATACGGATACCTTTGCCAAGTTTCTGGAAGAGCTGGAAAGCATTCCGGAAGTGATCAATGCTTTTTTAGTCACAGGGCAGTCCGCCGACTTTTTAGTGGAAGTGGTGGCGCGCGATATGGAAAACTACAGTGAAATCCTGCTGAAGCGCATTGGCAAGATTGAGCATGTGGTGGCGCTGCACTCCAGTTTTGTGATTAAGGAATACAGCCATGTTTTCAACTGCAGCGGCCTGCTGAGCAGAGTGTAAAAGCGCATAAAAAACGCGCTGTTCAGCGCGTTTTTTCAGCAGTCAAAGCATCAGTCTTCAAGCTGAGCCAATACTTCATCCGTAAATTCAACGTTGGTGTAAACGTTCTGCACATCATCCAGATCTTCAAACATATCAATCATTTTCATGATGAGTTTGGCCTGATCGGCATCATTGATTTCAGCCTTAGTTGATGGGCTCATGACCACTTCAGCATTGTCAGACTTCAAGCCGGCAGCGTGCAGGGCATCCTGAACATCACCGAAAGATTCCGGCGTCGTCACCACAACAATTTCAGTTTCGCCGACTTCAATGTCTTCTGCGCCCGCTTCCAAAGCCACGTCCATGATTTTATCTTCTAAAGACACATCTTCAAAAGTAATCTCGCCGCGCTTGGTGAACAGATACGCTACAGAACCCGCTGTGCCTAAGTTGCCGCTGGTTTTAGAGAAGCAGTGGCGCACATCCGGAACGGTGCGGTTCAGGTTGTCAGTCATGGTTTCGACCAGCACAGCAACACCGCCCACGCCGTAGCCTTCGTAGGTTACTTCTTTTAAGTCGTCGTTGTCTTCACCGCCTGCGCCGCGCTGAACCGCGCGGTTGATGGTGTCGCGCGTCATGTTTACAGACAGCGCTTTTTCAATTACGGCGCGTAGACGCGGGTTGCTTGCGGCATCAGGGCCGCCTAATCTGGCAGCAGTCGTTAATTCACGGATGTATTTCGTGAAAACTTTACCGCGGCTCGCATCTTGTTTAGCTTTGCGGTGCTTAATATTGGCCCACTTGGAATGACCCGCCATGCGAAATATGCTCCTTGTAGATTGGCCTTATGCCGATCAGATTGTGCAAATTCTACCATAAGCCCTTTTTTTTGAGAAAGGGCCTGCTTTCGAGTTTTTAAACAATTAAAGCGGGTTTTTAGGTTCCGGGATAATAATATCCAGCCCGACATTTTCTTTATACAGCTTTTTCATCAGCGCAAGGTCATGATCCAGATCGGTCGGATAGATTTTGCCGAAAATGCCGCCTTGCTTGGTTTCAGAATTGGCATACATCAGCACAATCGGCACGCCGGCGGCTTTTGCGATATGCCAGAAACCGGTGCGGATTGGCCTGCGGGCCTCGCCGCGTTCGGCGCGGGTCGCTTCAGGGGCAATCACCAGATTGAATTTGGCGTTCTGTTCAAAATGCCCGACCATTTGCGAAACAATATCCTTGCTGGACTTGCGGTCTACAGGAATGCCGCCCAGCGCTTTGAGCACAGGCTTTAAAGGGCCTTTAAACAGTTCTCTTTTAATTAAAATATGAATTTTAAGGTCATAAATTTGAAACAGCGCAAGAGACAAAATGGCATCCATCATTGAGGTATGCTCAAAGCCTACAATAACCTGTTTATCTTCAAGCACGCCCGGCGTGACTTCATAGCGCCAGCCTGCCAGTTTGAAAGAGGTTTCACCAATAAATTTTTTCAGCATACAAAAGCAAAGGCTATCAGTCACAGAGAGCGCTAATTTCTGCCTGTTTTGGCCGGCAGTCAATAGTCAATACGCCTAAGCCGGTAAATAAAATACAGCTGTAGTGAAAATAATTTTGCTGTGCGGCTGAGGCTGGCTTAAACTTAAAATGCATGGCCGGAGCTGAAATAAGACGCATAAGCGATTAATTGATAAGAAATAAGTCTTAAAAAGCGCTTTTATGCACTATCCAGTGCAGAAAATAACTATTAGACTTTTGTCGTAGGCCGTACAAGCGCTGCCTGCGGTTTTATTCTGTTGAATGGTTTGCAGGGGGACTGGAAGAATGACCTATATGACAGCTTTTTTATTTGCATCGCTCATATTCGTTGCGGTTGTTCTTTGGTCGCTGTTTGAGCTGCATGCGGAATCTAAAAAGCAGCAGTTTGAGTAAGAGGCAGGCGCCTGCCTGCGGGTGCAGTTTTCTGAATTGCTGTGATAGTGTGCAAGCGGTATGAAAAGTGCTTGTATTTTGAAAAAATCTTCGCTAGTATTCTCAGTCGGTTGAACTTACTTATTGATATGTAACAAGTTCAGCATGCAGGGCCTATAGCTCAGTTGGTTAGAGCAGCGGACTCATAATCCGTTGGTCCACAGTTCAAGTCTGTGTGGGCCCACCAAATTCAAACCCCGTAACTCATTGAGTTATGGGGTTTTTTCAATGGGTTTTTGAAATTTTTATCTATGTTTAATGGACCGAACTGTGGTCCATCATACATATAATCCGATGGTCTGGGGCGTGAATGACTTGGCCGTGGATCCATTTCCCATCTACAGTTTTCAGCATTCTGGCTTTCCACTCGATTTTCGACATAGATGCAACATCTTTGATCTAAATCATCGAGGCGAAAAGCGTGTGGAAAACGAAAAGGCGTAGGGGAATTTGTAGGTTCTGCTTCTTGCAGGTTTTCTCCTATGATTCAAGGGGAATTCGGGTTGAGTCGAGGGGCATTTTCACTTAAAAATATTTTGTATTAGGGGGCGAAGATAGTACATACCAACTATATTTTAAAAAACTTATTGTCTTTGGATAGTTCTAGAATAATGTACTTTTGATATTTGGCATAGTCCTCATGTGATAGCTTATCTGAGAGCATTGAAACGATATGCTGCCCCGAAAGCTGGATGGATGCATCAAATATTTTTCTTATATATTGAATATCAATTTCATCTATAGAATCATGAAGTACAAAATTAGGTCGTGAGGCTTTATTTTCAGAAACAGTTTTAATATAACTCAAATCAAATGTAACGACCTCAAGCCTTTTCAAACCGCCTTCATTATTAGATTGTATTTCATCAACAGCAGGTTGGCATTCGCCTTTTTCATTGTTCAAATGTAGACTAAAATTATATTCCACGTTATAAAATTTTTTAGTATACATTCTAAAATTACTGATGAAATTTTCTTCAAATTTTGTCACATTCATGAGTTCATTTTTAAGGTGACTAGATAATTCAGATAATCCTTTTTCTTCTCTTTCTAAATCGCTTTCTAAATCATCCCTTTTTTCAATAATAGCTGTTAATTTAGCTAAGTCTTTATTAAGAGTACCAATTTGTTTAACTGTTTCAGAAAGTTCCTCGATTTTCTTTTTTGATTTTAATTCTTCAAAAAGAGTATGCTTTTGGTCCTCTAATAACTCAAACTTAGTAACGATTGCTTCATGTCTTCTTTTTAGGTTTTCGAGATCGTTAGAAACAAAATCTTTTTTTGTGTTTAAAAGAATGTCATGAAAAATTAATGCTTGTTCATAATCATTAAGTACTGATTCTATTTTAATTGATGCATAATCATAGATTGAACGAAGCTCATTCAATAGAATGGACTGTTCTTTTTCTTTTAGTATTTCATTGGTTTTAATAATGTTTTTTATCTTGAAATCTAAAGTGAATATTTCATTTGATAGTTCATCTTGTTTGTCATCTATTTTATTAATATTTTGAACAATTTCTAATTTATCTCCACCTTTCTCAGTCAGAGAAAGTGATTTTTCAAGTTTTCCTATTTCACTTTTTAACTTAGATAATGAACCGACTATTTTTTCTTGACTAATTACACTATTGAAGGCTTTCAGATTTCTTTTATACCGAGCTGTTGTTGTTTTTAAAGCATGTATTTTACTTAATATTTCAGTGTCATTAAAATTAAAAAGATAGAGGAAAACTGTATTTATATCAGATTCATTAACATTTCTAGTATTATCAAATTTAACTGTTTTTGTCATTCTATGCTGATTAGTCCTTAAGAATTTAGGTGCTAATTTCCTTATTGTTGGTTTACTAGAGAAAACATTGAAAATACTCACCATTATATGAGCATTATACTCCTTACTTTTAACTTCTATGCCATTTAAAATATAGTTTTGTTTAACTTTGTCTGTAGATAGTCTTCTTTTTATTACTGTATATTTTCCGTCCAGACCTAAATATTCTAAGGAGGCATACACTTTACTATTAGTAAATAGCTGCTCTATTTCTTGTTTGGGTGTTCCAAACTCTTCATCAATGTAAATAGGAGCAATAGATCCATCAAATAAATAGTCCAAGACTCTACCTAACGTAGATTTCCCAACACTATTTCCAGCTTCATTTACTTTCTTTTTGCTTGTAATAATATTTAAACTGTCAAGGAAAGGTATTTCTCTTACATTTTTACCATCAATTTCTAAGACAAACCTAATAAATTTCATTAATAAAAACCTCTTTACCATTATGATTAATAGCGGAAATAATATATAACCAATCTAAGGTCAGTATTATATAATCAACACTAATCGAAAGTTCTTTTGTACCTAACTTCATTAATTTTAATATGGAAATTCGCTTGTTATTGGTTTTATTTAACTTTTTAAGAATATATCCGCCAATAAAAAGCACATTTAGTTCTGGTGATGTGCCTTTAATTGGTAGCATTTGGGTTCTCCAAAATAAAACATTCAACAAAAGCATGTGCAACAACTACGCTTACACCAATTTCTATCTGTTCTTTAAAGTTTGTAACATTTGCAGATTTGTAAACAAACTTTTTTAATTGGTTAATTACATCTCCGATGATATCGTCAGCATGTTGCCGAATCTGATTAATATCTGGTTTAAATGCATCTATTTCATACTTTTCTAAAGAAAGACAATACATTTCATTTAGCAAAAACATAGCATTTTGTTTCCCATTAACTATACTTTTATCTGCTATATAATATGCTGTTTCAATATGTGAAGAGTAGGATTTATAATGTAATACTATACGACGTTTACTTTTAAGCAGGTTGTGATTTATTTTTTGCTCAACAGCAGGAGGGAAGGATCTATCCATAATGTTGATTTTTACATCTACTGAAGAAATATTATCAATTATTATATTGATGATAGAGTCAACATTAATTTCTGGAGACTCTATGTTATAAAAGTCTCCCTCGATTTTTGCAATGTCAAATTTAGTTCCACACATAAATAAATCCTAGGTTTAATTAGGCATTGTAATTAAAGTTACCTTTAATTACGCCTTGATTTATATTTGTCTTCCCATTTTGATTTACTTCTTGATAGTTGTCATGAATATCATTACTTTCTATATTTATTATCTTTTGTTCAAGGTTGTGATAATCAACTTTAAGTTTCTCATAATTAGTAGTAAGAGAAATATTTTTATTGCTAATTTTATTCACCATATTTTTTTGTAGTAGTGCATAAATGAAGCTCATAACTGTGCAAAACCAAGCTATTGCTACGGCAGGACCACTACTAAAGAAATCTAGAAATTCTGTCATTACGAAGACTCGATTTAAAAATTTTACTATTGTAGCTGTAATATAGATCAATTGCATATAGAATTTTAATAATTACAACTAGATAGATTGCTGGATAGTGCACACATCTCATATGCATTTAACCAGTTTTCATATAGATATTATTTTCATGGTCTTTAACCACTAAAGGAGTGACCATGAAAAAACACTATCCAGAACTCGAATCCGTATCTAAAGTCATCGAGACTCTTCCACATCCACAATGTAAATCTATAGCCAAAGCAATTCGGGTCTGTAATGATAAAAAGACAGACCTGTCAACAAAGCTTTGCGCTGTTGCTCTTGTGTTTATTTGAGTGGGAGAAGAATTGATAATGGCTATTTTACAGCAATGGTTAATTCAGCAGCGTCAGGCAAAGAAGTTAACTTTAGAGCAATTGGCAAACCGCTTAGGTAAGCCTGTTTTCTATGTTCAGGATGTCGAAAGTGGAAAACATCAGTTGGATGTTGTGGAGTATTTATTCTACTGTAAAGCTTTAGACATTAACCCTAGTCAAGGGTTAGAGCTCATCGAATCAAGTCTGACTTCTAACTAGAAGCTCTCCTTTTAAGACATTCAGTCTTTAGGTCCTAAGAGCACCTGCTCAATCAAAAGCAATCCATCTTGTGGATTAACGCCTAGCTTTCGGCAATACCAAACATATTCAACCACATCTAAACGGCGTTCGCCTTGTTCAACTTTTTGAACAAACGAGTGTGGCTTTTCCATGCGTTCTGCTAGTGCACGCATAGATAAGTTTTGGTCCTGTCGTGCTTGCTTCAACCAGTTCGTCAAAGCCTGCATCTCTTTCGTATTGATACTTGCTGTCATGCGCTCATTATCGATACAATGTGTGATGTACCCAATACCGGTACATTGCTTTGATTTGGACTCGGAAGTTGAGCTTAAGCTATTACTTTATAATCATATTTAAAGGAAATTGTATGGGGTTTTCTAACCTACTCGGCTCCGCTTTAACAGCGGTAGCAACTTTATCAGGTGATCCTGATGTACAGCGTGCAGCAAATTCTGCCAATGATCTAGTTGTGTCTTATCAAACGCAGCAACAGCAAGCAATGGCTGAGCGTATCTTGAACTCTCCTGATGGGATTATCCCTGTCACAGAAAAAGGAGTCACTGTTTGGCGCGCATTGCACTATAACGGGAATGGTGAGGTTGTTGGCTTTTATGACTTTAATAGCAAAGAGGAATATTTATTGTTAAAGCAACAGGAACTCAAAGCACAGCAACTGAAACAGCAACAACTTCAAGCTGAACAAGCTCAAGCTCAACGTAAGTATGCTGCTCAAAAGACCAAGAAGCAAGGTGATGTATCCATATCTGATATCGATGCCTATGGTCAGACATTGGGTGGATTAGAGCATGCTGTAATGGCATGTTCCAAATATCGTGAGAATACACCTCCTTGGAATGACTGTATTTATAGTCTGGTGAATTAATTAAATCGTGAGATTATTATGAAAACTTTCAAACTCTTATTTTGCCTTTTAGCAGGTCTTGCTATTTCTAATGTCGCATCAGCAAAGACTGAACAAGTCACACTTAAAAAGGATCTGATCTTTAGTGGTGAAGCGATTATTTTCCCAACAACCAAAGGTGAAGTTATTTTGAATGCATACATACTGCCAGACAAAGTGGCCAAGCAAATGAAGTCTTTCAAGAAAGGGCAATGCCTGCAAATTCAATCCAAGAATGGATTTTTTAAAGACACCAACGATGGTCAATACATCCAAAGTATTCGACCATGTGTGAAAAAGTAATAAACAACGATAGGAGTAATTTATGAAAAAACTGATATTCGCATCATTATTGACTGTTACTGGATTGGCTCATGCAGCACCGAATGTATGGCAATCTGGCTATGCTCAAGGCTTTTCTGAATATTCAATTCAAGATGGTAAAGGCAATACGCTTTGGGTAACTTGTAATGAGGGAGCAGGAGATGATTACGATCATTCAGCACGACTACAAACGGCAAAGAAAAGTTATGAAAATACCGACTCTAAATACCCATTAACTTTCTTATTGAATGGGAAAACCAAAGTTGCTGCACCAGGAACGACAAAATGGCGTAATGGTGCAAATGCTTGGTATGAGTTCTCACAAGGAATCTCTAAAGCCCAAAAGATTGATGTGTACCTAAACAATAAAAAGGTCACAACATTCACCCCTAATCT
>NZ_JAVXCI010000060.1:15798-19309 GCF_036659555.1 Acinetobacter sp. | reverse complement strand
CTTTCAACTCATCCATCACCACGGTTCTAAATGACGGTGTTTTTGAGTAATCATTGACCAATAGTGTATTTTTATCTACCCAGCTGACCATCCCATCGGAATGGGCAAGCACTTCTTCATCGGGTTCTAAAATTGCAACTTGACTCGCACCCAAGGTCTTTTTTAGTTCTTGTTTGGCTTCATCATAGCTCAGTTCATTATCTTCCATAAAACGGGTGGTTGTAATCACGCGGCCGGCATAATCATCCACAATATTGCCGCCATCAATCATTAAATCTGTTTTGGCTCGTTGAATCTTATAGCGGTCTGCAAAACGGCTAAAACTTTTTTGCACCTGCCGGCTTTGCTTTTCCGTCATCGAAGCCCAAGTATAGGCAAACTGCACAGGCTGCTTTGGGTTGACCGTGGTAAAGTCGCGCATCCAGATATCGCGCACGTCATCCACCAGTAAAATATCTTCCGGCACTTTGCCTGTGAAAAAAGGATTGGTGTCTTCATCGGCAATAATCACCACATTGTCATGGCCTAAAATCGACCGGGCATAGTCAATCTGAAAGTCGACAATCTGCTGAAAAGCCGCCTTGTAATAAGGGTCATGCACTGAAGGCGCTGACAGCACCAGCAGCATTCTTTGCGCGGAAATTTCATTCGCGAACTTTTTCATCTCTGTTTGCGTCCCTGCTTTTTCCGGCGGCTGCGGATCGGATGCGGAACTGCAGCCTGCCAGCAGCATCAGGCCGATGGCTGAAAATATGCCTTTATTGATTTTTATCAAAACCCTAATCCTTTTCAGTCATTATTTTTCCTTAAATACAGGCGCTATTCTAGCGCCGGCGCTTTTAGGCTGCCAGCATTGCAGTGATTGATGCTTAATTTCATTTGCAAGCCTCAGTCCCTTAAACAGCCGGCGCTGCCGGCCAAACAGCATGAGCGGAAGGCATTTCCGCCTGCGCCGCCGCCGCTGCAGCGCTAAGGCTGCGCGCAATATGCAGATTGGCAAAAAACCTCAAATGATCTGATCCGTTCTTGTCATTGCGCTTCATCAATTAAGCATTACACTCAAGCAGCGTATAAAAATTTTAATGAAAAGGACAGGCTATGAGCGAGGCTTACATTGTTGATGCCATCCGCACGCCCCGCGGAAAAGGAAAAAAAGGCGGCGCTCTGCATGAAGTAAAACCGATCAGCCTGCTGACCGCCCTGCTGAATGAGCTGAAAGACCGCCATCAGCTGGACACCGCCAAGGTCGATGACATTGTGCTCGGCTGCGTGACGCCAGTCGGCGATCAGGGCGCAGACATCGCTAAAACAGCAGCCATTGCGGCCGGCTGGGACAATGCGGCGGCCGGCGTGCAGATTAACCGTTTCTGCGCCTCCGGCCTGGAAGCGGTCAATATGGCGGCGCAGAAAATCCGCTCCGGCTGGGAAGACCTGGTGGTGGCGGGTGGCGTGGAATCCATGTCGCGCGTGCCGATGGGTTCGGACGGCGGGCCGTGGGCGCTCGACCCTGAAACCAATTTAAAAGCCGGCTTTGTGCCGCAAGGCATCGGCGCAGACCTGATTGCCACCTTAGACGGCTACTCGCGCGCCGATGTTGACACTTTTGCCGAACAGTCGCAGAAAAAAGCCGCCGCAGCGCAGGCCAAGGGCTATTTCCAGCGCTCGGTGATTGCGGTAAAAGACCGTTCAGGCCTGATGATTTTAGAAAAAGATGAATTTATTAAGCCGGACACCACAGCAGAAGGCCTAGCCAGGCTGAATCCGAGCTTTGCCGTGATGGGGCAAATGGGCTTTGACGCCGTCGCGCTGCAGAAGTATCCGGAAGCGCAGCAGATTCATCACGTTCATCATGCCGGCAACTCCTCCGGCATTGTCGATGGCGCTGCTGTGGTGCTGCTGGCTTCTGAAAAAGCAGTCCAAGAACAAGGGCTGAAACCGCGCGCCAAAGTGCTGGCTGCCGCGCTGGCCGGCACTGACCCGACCATCATGCTGACCGGCCCTGCGCCGGCTGCGCGCAAGGCATTGGCCAAAGCCGGCTTAAGCATTGACGACATTGACCTGTTTGAAGTCAATGAAGCCTTTGCCGCCGTGGTCATGCGCTTTATCAATGAGCTGAACATCAATCCGGCCAAAGTCAATGTCAACGGCGGCGCCATTGCGCTGGGGCATCCGTTGGGCGCAACAGGCGCAATGCTTTTAGGCACGCTGCTGGATGAGCTGGAGCGCCAAGGCAAAAAGCGCGGCATGGCGGCCTTATGCGTGGGCGGCGGCATGGGAATCGCCACCATTATTGAACTGGTCTAAGGAGAATACAGTGAGCGCAATTCAATACCATAAAAATGCAGACCAGATTGTGATCCTTACGCTTGATTCAGCGGGGCAGTCTGCAAATACCATGAATGCGGCATTCCGCAGCGCGCTGGATGAAACAGTGCAGAAGCTGCAGGCAGAAACCGGGCTGAACGGCATTATTTTCCGCTCCGCCAAAAAAACCTTCTTTGCTGGCGGCGACCTGGATGAGCTGATTCAGGTTCAGCCTGAACAGGCCGCTGATTTTTTCAGCATGGTGCAAAAACTCAAAGCGGACTTGCGCGCGGTTGAAACATTAGGCGTGCCTGTAGCGGCGGCCTTGAACGGCGCTGCGCTGGGCGGCGGCTGGGAGCTGGCTTTAGGCTGCCATTACCGCATTGCTTTAAATGACCCTAAAGCCAAATTCGGCCTGCCGGAAGTCACTTTGGGCCTGCTGCCGGGCGGCGGCGGCATTGTGCGCATGGTGCGCCTGCTTGGCCTGCAAACAGCCTTGCCCCTGCTGATGGAAGGCCGGCAGTTTGGCGTTGCGCAAGCCCAGGCGCTGGGGCTGATTCATGACACGGCGGATTCTAAACAGGAGCTGCTGGACAAAGCCATTGCCTGGATTAAAGCCAATCCGCCGTCTGCAAAAGCAGCGCAGCAGCCCTTTGACGCCAAAGACTATAAAATTCCCGGCGGCGGCCCGGAAAACCCCGCTGCGGCGCAAATGCTGGCGATTGCGCCCGCCATGCTGCGTGGCAAAACCCAAGGCTGCTACCCGGCGCCTGAAGCGATTCTGGCCGCCGCCGTTGAAGGCGCGCAAGTTGATATGGACACCGCGCTGACCATTGAATCTCGCTACTTTACCTATTTGGCCACCGGCCAGATTTCCAAAAATATGATTGGCGCTTTCTGGCATGGGCTGAATGCCATTAAAGCCGGCGCCAGCCGTCCCAAAGATGTGGCGAAATGGAAAGTGGCTAAAGTCGGAATTTTAGGTGCAGGCATGATGGGCGCGGGCATTGCCTACGCCGCGGCCTGTAAAGGCATTACCGTGGTGCTGAAAGATGTTTCGCTGGAAAATGCCGAAAAAGGCAAAGCCTACAGCCAAAAACTGCTGGATAAAAAAGCAGCACAAGGCCGCATGACTGCGGAAAAACGTGAACAGATTTTAGCGCTGATTACAGCAACAGCATCTGCTGAAGACTTAAAAGGCTGTGAT
>NZ_JAVXCI010000060.1:0-15600 GCF_036659555.1 Acinetobacter sp. | reverse complement strand
AAATTATTAAAGGCAAAAACACCTCAGCCGAAACATTAGCCAAAGCCTATGACTTCGTGCAGCAGATCGGTAAAATCCCGATTGTGGTGAATGACCGGCGCGGCTTTTTCACCAGCCGCGTCTTCGGCACTTTTGTGCAGGAAGGCCTGCGCCTGCTGGCCGAAGGCGTGCATCCGGCCCGCATTGAAATGGCGGCCTTGAAAGCCGGCATGCCGGTTGGCCCGCTGGCCATTCAGGATGAAGTGTCGCTGACCTTATCTGAACATGTGGCAAATGAAACCCGGAAAGCCTTGCAAGCTGAAGGCAAGGATCTGCCGCGCTCAGGTGCAGATGATGTGATTGAAACCATGATTCATCAATTTCAACGCAAAGGCAAAGCTGCCGGCGCGGGCTTTTATGACTATCCGGAAGGCGGCAAAAAGCAGCTGTGGGAGGGCTTGAGCTGCTGGAAAAAAGACATTGATGTTCCAGAGCAGGAAATGATTGACCGCTTTCTGTTTGTGCAGGCTTTGGATGCCCTGCGCTGTCTGGAGGAAGGCGTGCTGGAATCCGCTTTAGACGGCAATATCGGCTCGATTTTCGGCATCGGCTTTGCGCCGTGGACCGGCGGGGCTTTGCAGTTCCTCAATCAGTACGGTTTGGAAAAAGCCCTGCTCCGCGCCAATACCCTGCAGGCCAAATACGGCGAACGCTTTAAAGCGCCGCAGATGCTGCGCGACAAAGCCGCTCAGGGCGGAAAAATCTAAGCGTTCTGAAGCCAGCGCCGCGCCGGCCTCTGGGCTGGAATCTGCCAATCTTGCGCGGTTCCAGCTCTAGCCCGTTATGAATTGCGTATTTCCGCAACATTGCGGTTCATCAGATGGCGCACCAGCAGGCGGAAAGTCAGCGCCTGCAGCCCGGTCAGCTGCTGCCGATGCTGCCTGAAAAAATCATCCGGAGCGTCAAACACGCCGAAATCCTGATTGATGCCTTTATCCTGAATAAACGTATGGTTTAAATTCCAGTCCACCGGCGGGCTGGCCATGCGGTCAGTAAAGACGCCATAGCCGCAAAAAGCCCCTTTGCGCTCAGGATGGGCTTTCTGCAGCTGCTGCAGATAGGGCAAATCCAGAATCACCCCCTCTAAAATATACCACTGATCATTGACATGCACTTCAGCCCAGCTATGCAGAATATTCCGCGGCGACAGCCGGTACCACAGGCCGCGGATTGCCCCGCGCTGCAGCGCCTTGTCAATAGTGAATCCATGAATGCGGCTTGGCATGCCGACCGCGCGCAGCAGGGCCATCAGCAGGACGGTTTTGGTATTGCACTGCCCATAGCCGTCACGCAGCACCTCAGAGGCGCACAGGTGATCTGAACGGTTATAGCCGAACGGAATCTCATCCCGGACAAAATTATACACCGCCCTCACCTTGGATACGCTGTCCAGCGCCAGCCACTGGCGCTGCTGAATCAGCTGCTGCAGCGCCTCATTTGAAAAATCCAGCAGCGGCGTTTCATCTAGGTAATGCTTCATCTGTTATCCCTTCTTGCCTGTTGATGCTGCAGTACAAACTATGGAGCAGATCCAAGGTCAAGCCTTAAAAATTAAGCACATGCATTATCCTGGCTAAAGCCGAACCGGGCTAAAAATGATTTATGGGCTTAGGATTCCCGCATATCTATGTTATAAAGTTGCATGTTTTTAGACTTATTTTTATCCGATTGAGTATGCTGCTATGACTGATCATTCATCTCCTGAAAAATCGCCTTGGGGCTGGAAAGCGCTGATTATTTTCTGCATTTTGGGCGGACTGTTCATGCTGTTTTTCTGGCTTGCGGTCAGCAATGAACCTGACTACATGCCAAGCCAGCAAAATAAGCAGAGTACGCAGCAGCATGCATTTAAAAATGCGCCTGCGATGTCTGAAGAAGCGCTGGCTGAAGCGCAAAAGCAGAAAGAAGCGCGTGAAGCCGGCACGCCTGCGCCAGCCGCAGAGCATCAGATGCCTGCTGCAGAACATGCGGCTATGGAGGGCATGCAGCATGAGCCTGCATCCGCCAGCCAGCACAGCAACTGATTGATTTCAGGTGATCCGGAAAAAGCGCTGATTCTGATCAGCGTTTTTTTATGGCCGATGCGCTTTTAAGCCGCAGGCTAGCTTAAAGCTTTATCCGCATATCAATATGCGCAATGCCGCAGTCCAGATACTGTGCGCCTTCAGCCGCGAAGCCCAGCCCGGCATAAAACTGCACCGCATGCGCCTGCGATGACAGCTTTAAAAATTCACGGCGCTGCAGCCGGGCCTGCCGCATGATTTCCAGCATCAGCAGCCGGCCAATGCCCTGCCCGCGGTACGGCTTCAGCACAGCCACCCGGCCAATGCTGTTATTCGGCAGCAGGCGCGCGGCCGCAATGGGCTGATCTTGATCTAAAACAATAAAATGCTGCGAGATGGCGTCCTGCGCATCCCACTCATCTTCAGGCGCAATCCGCTGTTCCTGAATGAACACCTGTTCACGCACCGGCGCGGCATGCGCCTGCAGCTGCGCCCAGGCGCCGGAAATAATTTTAAAGTCCGCCATCACTGCATCTCAGCACTTGCAGCCGATATTCTGCTGGTCCCACTGATCATTCAGCAGCAGCTCCAGAGAATGCTTTTGAATGCCGTACATTTCTTTCAGCGCCTGAATCTGCGCTAAAACTTCCGGATCAGGCGCGCTAAAACCGCTGCGCTTGGTCGCCAGAATCATCTTGTTTTTGCTGGTATGCTCCAGCGCCACAAATTCAAAGACTTTGGTGTCATAGCCGTAGGCTTTCAGCAGCAGCGCGCGGATGGTATCGGTCAGCATTTCCGCCTGCTGGCCGGCGTGAATGCCGAACTGCAGCATCGGCGCCAGCACTTTCGGGCTGCGCAGCTGCGGGCGCAATTCCTTGTGGCAGCATGGCGCGCACATAATCATCTGCGCATTGAGGCGGATGCCGCTGTGTATGGCAAAGTCGGTTGCCACGTCGCAGGCATGCAGCGCAATCATCACATCCAGCTGCTTTGGCGCATAGGTGCGCACATCACCCTGAAAAAAGTCCAGCTGCGCAAAGCCGGAGGCTTGGGCAGCGTCCCGGCAGAATTCCACCATTTTCGGATTCAGCTCGACCCCGGTGACAAAAGGCGCCTGCAGCTGCTTGGCCAGATAGTCATACAGGGCAAAGGTCAAATAGCCTTTGCCGGCGCCGAAATCCACCACATGCAGCGGCCGGTCTGCGCCTTGAATCTGCTCCACTGCGCCGGCGCAAATTTCAACAAACTTATTGATCTGCTTCCATTTCCGCGCCATGCTGGGAATAATCTGCGCTTTGGCGTCGGCAATACCCAGCAGCTGCAGGAACGGGCTGTCCTGATCGACATAGCGGCGCTTGGCGCGGTCATGGCCCTGCTGCTCCTGGCTGGGCTTAGCCTCCGGCTTGAGCTGGCTGACGGTCAGCAGGGCTTTTTTCCGGTTCTTTTTCAGCTGCAGCTCTGCATCTGCGGTAAACAGGTTGGCCTGCCGGCAGCGCTGCAGCAGCTCAGCCGCTTGAGCCGCGGCCTGATTTAAAGGATAATTCTTGGTCACATCCTGCGTTTTGTAGCGATACAGGCAGCTCAGAACCTGTTCATTCTGCAGGGAAATGACCCGCAAGGTGATTTTCTCCAGCTGTTCAAGCTCGCCCTTGTACTGGCTGAGGATTAGGCGCTCGAAGCGCTGCGCATCAACGGCTTGCTGAAACGCATCTAAGAACTGCTGTTCCTGTGGAAAAAGGGGAGCCTGAGCGGACATAAGTAAAACCTGAAAAGAATTGCATCTGAAGTTTAAATCTTCTTACGCCAAATGCAAAATTGAATTACTATACATTTGTATATTTTATATTGAGCGACATTAAATGATAAACAACGCTCCACTCGTTCCCGATTATGACCCGCTGGAAGAGCGCCTGAATTTTCTCAGCCACGGCGCAGGCGCGGCCTTGGCGCTGATTGCCGGCATTTTCTTAATTATTAAAGGCGCTTACCTTCCTGCCGGGCAATGGCTGGGGCTGTGGGTCTACGCGCTGAGCATGGTGCTGCTGTTTTCCGCATCGGCGCTGTACCATATGGCCGTCACTGCAGACCGGCGCTATTTTTATAAAAAACTCGATCACACCGCAATTTATTATTTAATTGCCGGCACCTATACGCCGTTTCTGTCCATCGCCCTGCCGACCGCAAAAGCCCATTACCTGCTGATTGCGCTGTGGGTAATCGCCATTATCGGGACGCTGTTCAAGCTGGTCTTCATTCATTCTTTCCAGAAAATTTCCCTGTTCGCCTATTTGGCCATGGGCTGGCTGGCGCTGCTGGTGATTGACGACATGCAGCGCTTCCTCAGCGCTCAAGCCTTGACCTTCCTGATTGCCGGCGGGATTTCCTACACCGTGGGCGCATTATTTTATGCATTAAAAAAAGTCAGATATGCACACGCTATCTGGCATCTTTTTGTACTGATAGGCGCAGGACTGCATTTTCTGGCCATCTATCTGTACGTGATTTAATCCCCCCATTCTGCATTTCAGTGAGCCTGGGCAAGCTGGATTAAGAGGATTGCTGTTGTTTTTTTAAGAAATTACGCCTTTTTAAAAAATTGCGCTTTTAAAACTAAGCTTTTTTGCACAGCCAGATCAGCACCGTGCTGCCGGAAATTTTCCCAATTTCAATACGCTATGCCGGTTCGGCTTTAACCTTCAGTCTGGCCGGCATTTCCGGCGCCTCTTGTGCGCCGCTGATCCGCCGCCCCGCTTCTTTCACGGATCGCTTTCCTGATGATCCGTGACCCCCCAAATGATGACGTCAACGGCTAGATTTAAGGTCGCGCCATCAAAAAAGCCGGCGCATTGGCGCCGGCTTTTTCATGTAAAAAACTGCGCCGCCTAGCCAGACTGCTGCTGCGCTTCCATCATAAGCTGGTAGGTATCGGCAAAGACTTCGCGGTCGCCGCCTGAATTGTAGTAGCTGGGCACAATATAGCTCACCAGCTGCTGATGGCCTTCATGGAAATACAGCACATTCACGCATGGCTCAATATCATGCTCAGACAGGCCATTCTGCGCAGCCAGCTGTTCAAATTTCTGATAGAACTGCGCTGAAAATGCGCTGTCCCCTGCATCCGGGGCGGCGGAAAACTCCTGCTCCAGCTGCTTTAACCCCTGCTCCAGCCGCGCAGACTGCTGCTCGGTGAGCCCGAATAACGTTCCAACTTCTTTATGAAATTCCAGCATATATTTATACTCTTATTCTTAAACATGCAGTGCGTCAAAGCCTTGCGCTCAGAACCAGCATATAGGCGCATATTGAAGAAAATATGACACCGCCGCCGCTTCAAACACCGCGCTCAGCTGCTTTAATATAATGACAGTTCTGCACAAAAAACAAGCATTTTATCTTTATATCAATTCAATCATGTCGATGGTCGGCGGCACCCGGAAGCGCAGCGGCACGCCAACCATGCCGGTGCCTACGCTGACAAAGACATCGGCATGCTCATGCCGGTACAGGCCTTTCTTATGGCCCAGAATCGATACTTTTTTCATGACATAGTCGGTCAGCCACGGCAGTTCCACCTGCCCGCCGTGGGTATGCCCGGACAGCATCAGCGGGCGCGACGGCAGCGCAGGAACCATGTCCACGGTATCCGGGTTATGCGAAAGAATGACCCACGGCTTGTCCTGAGGCAAGTCCGGCATAAAGCGCATATCGGCCTTGCCCGCCCATAAATCGCCAATGCCGATCAGGCGGAATTCATTAAATTCCACCACATGGCCTTCAATGTCCATCACATTGTTCAGCGTCAGCGCATTGCGCAGCAGGGCCTGAATCGGCGGGCCGGGATACTGCTCGTCATGATTGCCATTTACGGAGTACACCGGCGCATGAATTTCCTTCAGCACCGCCAGCTCCTGCGCCAGGGTGTTTTCCGGCTCATACGTCCAGTCGCCGGCCACCACCACCAGATCCGGCTGAGCCTGATTCAATTTGCTGACGATCTGCTTCAGCTGGCGCTCATGGCCGGAGAACAGCCCGATATGCAGGTCGGCCACCAAGGCGATTTTGACCGGCTTCAGCAGCCTTTTATCGGCATGCAGCTGATAGCGCGTGGTCTTGACATGCACCAGATGCGGCTCAATAAAGCGCGCATAGCAGAACAGGCCGGAAACCACACAGGCAAATGCAGCTTCATGCAGCGAGTAATAGCCGCTCCAGCCGGCATACATGCTGAAGAAAAACAGCGGAATCAGCAGATAGGAAAGGTAAAACGCCAGCAGATGCACAAAGGCTTTAAAGGGATGGATGGTTTCCGTGCGGGACTGGCTCAGCCACGCCTGGGAAACGCCCCACAGCGCCAGCAGCCCCATGCCCATGTAAAAATAAAACACCACGGAATTCAAATCCCACATACCAATCCTCAACAATTTGACCGGACGGATTTCACTGTCCTGATATTTATCTTTTCATAGCTGGCAATTATACTCAATTCTAATTTTCCGATTTTCCGCACGCATGACACATTCCCCGAATCATACGCCTGGAGCCGCCGCCGCTGCGAAGCCGTTTAGCCATTCTAAACTGGCCGCCGCCGCGCTCAGCTGCAGCCTGCTGTTGGGGATTCCAGCCTGCTCCACGCTGCCCAAGCAAACGGCGCAGCCGGTGGAATATGCTTTCAGCACCCCCACTGAAGGCACGGCGCTGGCCAAAATTGTGCTGCCGCTGCGCGACGCTAACCCCGGCCTGACCGGCTTTCACGTGCTGTACGATCCGCTGGAAGCGCTGGCGGCCCGCCTGCAGCTGATCAACAAGGCGGAAAAATCTTTAGACCTGCAGTACTACATCTGGGACAATGACAAAATTGGCGCCATGGCGCTGCATGCCATTATTCAGGCGGCTGACCGCGGGGTAAAAGTCCGCCTGCTGATCGACGACAACAACTCCAAGCCGATGGAAGGCATTTATCTGGCGCTGGACCAGCATGCCAATATTGAGGTTAAGCTCTACAACCCTTACCGTTTCCGGCATTACCGCCCTATGGATATGGTGCTGGACCTGAAGCGCATCAACCGGCGCATGCACAACAAAAGCTTTATTGCCGACAACCAGATTGCCCTGATCGGCGGGCGCAACATGAGCAACCAGTACTACAACGTCAGCGACAATTACCAGTTTTCCGATGTTGATGTGATGCTGGCCGGCTCGGCATCCGATGAAATCATTCACTCCTTTGATGAATACTGGAATGATGACTACGCCTTTCCAGTCAAGCAGCTGGTCAATCCGCGCCATTACACCCTGCGCTTTGACAGCCTGAAGCAGCAGCTGCAGGCGCATAATCAGGAAGTAACCGTACAGAATTATCTAGACTTGGCCAACCGCTCGCATGCCTTTGACACCTGGCTCAACAGCCGCATTCAGCTGGACTGGGTCAAAGCCGAAGTGGTCAAGGATTCGCCCAGCAAAATTAAAGCCAGAGCCAAAAAAGAAGAGCACCTCAACTTCCAGCTGCTGAAGCATTTGGAGCAGCCGGAGCAAAGCGTGGATATCGTATCCGCCTACTTTGTGCCGCAGAAGGACGGCGTCAAGCAGCTGAAGGAGCTGGCGGACAGCGGCGTGCAGGTCCGCGTGCTGACCAATTCATTTAAAGCCAATGACGTGCCGCTGGTGCACGCGTTTTATGGCAAATACCGGCAGGACCTGCTGGAAAATGATGTGCAGCTGTATGAGTTCCTGTTCAATCCGGATGCGGAAAACCTGAACAGCAATACCAATGAGCTGGCCAGCAAGGCCAAAGTCAGCATGCAAGGCCTCAGCCGCTCCAGCCTGCATGCCAAGCTGATGGCGCTGGATGAAAAGCAGGTCTTTATCGGCTCATTCAACTTTGACCCGCGTTCCGCCTATCTGAATACCGAAATCGGCGTGCTGCTGAACAGCCCGCCTTTGGCGCGCGCAGTGCATCAGACCATGGATGAAAACCTCAGCAAATACGCCTACAAGCTGATGCTGGACGCCAATCAGCGCATGAACTGGAAAATTAAGCTGGATAACGGCAAAACCCGCATCTACCACAAAGAGCCTAAAATGAAATGGTGGCAGCGCAGCGGCATGAAAATGCTCTCCTGGCTGCCGATTGAAGGCTTTATGTAAATGTAAGGCTTTATTTTTTCTGCAGCTGAAAGCGGCGCTTAAGCCGAAGGCTTCAGCACCCGCTCATGCAGCCGGGCCAGGCCTTCGGCCATTTTCAGCTGCACTTCCTGCGTCAGGCTTTCCACCGTATGCCCAGCGGAATCAATCGCCGGCAAGGCAATCAGATGCGCGGCGACATTCGGCATTTCCAGCACATTCTGCACATGCTTGGCAAAAGGGGTTTCGCCGATAAACGGCGCGACCATGTCCAGCTCGCCCTGCTGATTGACATAGCAGATCAGGCAGATCTGCACCGGGCGCTGCGCCTCAATGGCTGCGCCCAGCAGGCGCCCATGCACCTTCTTGATCCGCGTGCCGTCAGAGGTGGTCGCCTCAGGGAAAAACAGAACCGGGCTGTCCTGCTTCAGAAAAGCGGTCATCTGCTCACGGATTTTAGCGGAGTCGCCGGAGCCGCGCTTAATGAATAAGGTGCCGCCGCCTTTGGCCAGCTTGCCCAGCAGCGGCCAGTTTTCAATTTCAGCTTTGGCCAAAAAAAACACCCGCGCGCCGGAACCCAGCACCGCAACATCCAGCCATGAAATATGGTTGCTGACCCACAGCGCCGGCTGGCGCGGAATTTCGCCATGCACCTGCACCTCAATATTGAAGACTTTGCACAGCTTGCGGCAGAAATACTGCACATAGCGCGTATTGACCGGATTATTGGGGTCTTTATACAGCCGGTGGCGGAAAACCAGATAAAAGCCTTCAGTTACAGCGCCAATCGCCGTGGCGATCTTTTTAAGATACAGCGCAAACCGGGGCAAGCCTTTCAGGCTGGCGGATTTCGGTTTTTTTGCAGGTTGATGCATAGGGTTATCGCTAATCACAAGACGTCTAATTTCCCGGCCGTTATTCTGCACCATACTATACCGAACTGCCGGATTTTGCATTGACCGCGCCAGCCGAAGCGCATTCCGGTCTGGCCCATGCTCAGCAGCCGCCGCATCAGATGCTATCAAATCACTGTTTTTATTTGACTTTTATTCATCATCAGCGGCATAAGCCATGCTGATTCCGCGCCTGCCCTCCCACCCTGATCCGCGCTGAAATCCAGCGCAGCCGGACCAGCCCTGCGCGGCGGCAGCCTTCCCTGACAATTTAAAGCGCCGGCGCATCGTCAGGCTGCGCGTTTTCGCCTAGAATAGAACTTTAGACAGGAGTTTTTGCCGCGTGGATCATTTAAATAAACAGCATGGCGGTGAACGGGTCATCTTAGTCAGCGTTGCAGTGCAAATGCTGGAAGACCTGGATGCCGAAGAATTTCACCTGCTGGCGCAGTCTGCCGGCGCTGAAATTCTGCAGCATCTGCATGCGCAGCGCATCAAGCCGGATGCCAAGCTGTTTATCGGCTCCGGCAAAGCTGAAGAAATCGCCGCGCTGGCCGCAGAGCAGGAAGCTGACCTGGTCATTTTTGACCATGCCCTCAGCCCGGCTCAGGCGCGCAATTTAGAAAAAATCATCGGCTGCCGCGTGGTTGACCGCACAGAGCTGATTTTGGACATCTTCGCGCAGCGCGCCCGCACCTATGAAGGCAAGCTGCAGGTTGAGCTGGCGCAGCTGCAGCATATGTCTTCGCGGCTGATCCGCAGCCACGGCACCTTAGACAGCCAGAAAGGCGGCATCGGCCTGCGCGGCCCCGGCGAAACCATGCTGGAAACTGACCGGCGCCTGCTGCGCATCCGCATGGGACAGCTCAAAGCCAAAATTGACAAAGTCAGGCAAACCCGCATGCAGGGCCGCCTTGCCCGCCAGAAAGCCGCGGTTCCGACCGTGTCATTGGTCGGCTACACCAATGCCGGAAAGTCCACCCTGTTCAACATTTTGGCCGGCAGCGATGTATATGCCGCCGACCAGCTGTTCGCCACCCTTGACCCGACGCTGCGCCGCCTGAACTGGGACGGCATCGGCAATCTGGTTCTGGCCGATACCGTCGGCTTTGTGCGCAATTTATCACACTCGCTGGTGGAGTCCTTTAAAGCCACACTGGAAGAAACCGCGGAAGCCACGCTGCTGCTGCATGTGATTGATTCCAGCAGCCCGGACATGCTGGAGCAGATTGAAGCCGTAGAAAAGGTGCTGAAGGAAATCGGCGCGGATGTTCCGGTGCTGCGCGTTTACAACAAAATTGACCGCAGCGGCGAACAGGCGAAAATTGTCTATAAGGCCCCGCATCAGCCAGACCGCGTGTATGTTTCCGCACACAGCCAGCAGGGGCTGAACCTGCTGCGCCAGGCCGTGCATGAATGCCTGATGGGCAATATTCAGAGTTTTGAGCTGCGCCTGAAGCCGGCCTACGGCAAGCTGCGCAATCAGCTGTATGAGCTGAATGTGATTCAGTCTGAAAATTATGATGATCAGGGCAGCCTGCACCTGCATGTGATTATGGCGCCGCACAAGCTTGAGCAGCTGATCCGGCAGGCGCATCTGCCTTTGCAGGAAATTTTAGGTGAACGCGCCAGCCTATTCCAAAAACCGCTGGAAGAATTTGAAATCGAGGACTAAATCGGTTAAAACGTGATAGGTGAAATTTTAATGAAAGATCAAAAATGGACTGGATCAAGCGCATCGACTGGAAAGCATGGATAGGCACAGTTGCCCTGATTGTGCTGTTCCGTGAAGCCGCCGTATGGCTCATGGGGCAATTCAACCATCCTGAATTAGGCAATCTGGCGGGGCTGATCAGCCTGCTGATTATGCTGTCGCTGTGGCGGAAATTCAGGAAAATTCCCGCCCGCTTAACCGACACCAACAATAAAATCATGAAGGAAAGCGCTTTTGCATTTTTGCCGATCAGCGCCGGCTCATTGCTGATGATGATGCATCTGGGCGATGAAATTCCGATGTTCCTGGTGGTGCTGTTTGTCAGCACCCTGATTCCGCTGTGGATTTACGCAAAAATGTCAAAAAAGTGGCTGTAGGAGAAAGGGCATGCTCGCAATATTTTACGGATTCTTCCTGACTCTGGCCGCCTATCTGCTGGCCAAGCCGGTGAATAAAAAACTGCCGCAGATTCCTGTGATTGTGATTGGCATGTTTTTTGTCATTGTACTGCTGTACCTGTTCGGCATTCCTTATGAAAACTACATGGCGCAGGTCAATCCGCTGTTCAATGACCTGCTCGGCTATGTCACCGTGGCCTTGGCCATTCCGCTGGCCGCCATGCGCTACGATGATTTGCCGCTGAAAGCCGTAGCGGGCATTTTAGTCTTTGCCAGCATCAGCGCCGTGGCGCTGCCGATGGGCCTCGCCTATCTGCTGCATCTGTCTGACCCGACCATTATGGCCTTCGCCACCCGCGCGGTGACCACCCCGATTGCCATCAATATTGCGACGCTGCTGCAGTCTCCAGTTCCTCTAGTGATTTTGATTGTGATTTTATCTGGCGTCATCGGCGCGGCTTTTTCACCGCTGATTTTGCGCCACATTAATGACGAGCGCGCCTCCGGCTTGGCGCTTGGGCTGGCCGCGCATGCCATCGGCACGGCGCAGGCATGGCAGCGCGGCAGCGTGGCCGGGCGCTACGCCGCTTTCGGCATGGCAGTGAATGCGGTCTTTACCGCGGTCTGGCTGCCGTCATTTATCTTTTTGCTGCAGAAAATATGACTGGGCAATCATTTTCAGCTGATTGTTTTGGATAAAAAACAGGCTTATGATCTAGTTATGTTTTTTCATGCTAAAAAAGGAATGTTTTGATGAGAAAATTTAAACTGATTTCCGCACTGCTGATCAGCGGGCTGTCGAGTTTCGCATATGCCAACGATATTACCGGCCTGTGGAAAAATATTGACGATAAGACCGGCTCATCCAAAGCCGTGCTGGAAATCCGCCAAGAGCCGAATGGAACCTATACGGCCAAAATTATCAAAGTGACGCCGCGCCCCGGCTATACGCCTAGAGAAACCTGCGTCGACTGCCCCGCGCCGTACACCAATAAGCCGATTTTAGGCCTGGATGTGCTGACCGGACTGAAAGCCAGCGGCAGCAGCAATTTTATCAGCGGCAAGATTCTTGACCCGCTGTCCGGAAAAATCTACAGCACCAAAGCCAAACTCAGCCCAAACGGCAACCGCATTACGCTGCGCGGCTATATCGGCGTTTCCGCACTGGGGCGCAGCCAAACCTGGATCCGGCATGATTAACGCCTGAGCGGCAGCAAAAGATAAAAACTGAAGCAAATTATGCGCTTTGTGGCGTTTTATTGCTCAGGCTTCAGTTGTGCAATCATTCAATCTTACCTAACATAATAAACAGCTTAAAAGGTTGAATAGTGTATTAAAAAAAGGAAGAGTTTAGATGCAGAAAAAAATTATATGGGCATCACTTGCCGGCTTGCTTTCCGCCAATTCTGCTGTATTTGCCCAAGATCTTACCGGGACTTGGCAGCAGATTGATGACAAAACCGGATCACCGAAAGCAATTATTGATATCCGCAAAGAAAGCGATGGCACATTTACTGGAAAAATCACAAAAATTACACCGCGCCCCGGCTATACGCCTAGGGAAAAATGCATCAACTGCCCTGCGCCTTATACCAATCAGCCAATTTTAGGCCTGGATGTATTTAAAAACTTAAAATTCGAGGGAGAAAACCGCTATGCGGACGGCCAGATTATTGACCCGCTTTCCGGCAAGATGTACAGCCTGAAGGGCAAGCAGTCCGCAAACGGCAAGCGCCTGCAGTTAAGAGGCTATGTCGGCATTTCTGCCATTGGCCGCACACAGACCTGGATTCGCTACGAATAGGCCTGCTGCGCCAACCGAAATTTTTAGATGTTTACAATCCATACAGGAAGATTCATGAAGCGGAATTTAAAATTGGGCCTGCTGCTTGGCGCAGCCATCAGCGGATCTGCGCTGGCGCAGGATTTAACCGGCACTTGGCAGCAAATTGACGATAAGTCCGGCTCTCCAAAAGCGATTATTGAAATCAGCCAGGAAAGCAACGGCACCTATACAGGCCAAATTGTAAAAATCACCCCGCGCCCGGGCTATACGCCGCAGAAAACCTGCAATAATTGCCCGGCGCCCTATACCAACAAGCCGATTTTAGGCATGGAGATTCTGAAAGGCCTGAAGCATGTTGAAGGCACAGGCAGTTATGAAAAAGGCCACGTGATTGACCCGCTTTCCGGCAAAGTCTACGATGCAAAAATGAAGCTGAATGCATCCGGCAAGCGCTTAACGCTCAGAGCCTACATGGGTGTTTCCGCGCTGGGCCGCAGCCAGACCTGGATCCGCCAGGACTAAGCCTCAGCTGCAAGAAAAGCCGCAATACTGCTAATGCCAGTCAGTTAAGAAATTGACTGGCTTTTTATTTTTAAAGCTTGCGATATTATTTGATACGCGGAAGCGTCATCCGCAACCTGAACAAAAACAAAGCACTGCTTTGTTTGCAGTGCAAGGCGAAGCGGTGGCCTTTGAAAAGGACTGTTTTTGCAACAAAACTATTTAAGTGCAGAAAGTGAACAGGTTTCGCGGTGAGGCGCACTGCGCCGCAAGATGCTTTCCTTGCGAAGCCTCGCTTCTCATTTGGCGAATGAGAAACACTGTTTCGCAAGGAACAAAACGCGCTCCAAAAATTCGATTTAAAAACGGTAAGACTCCGCCGTGAATAGCCGAAAAGGTTAAGAAGTTTACGGCAAAACTCCTTAACTGATCAGTATTAGCAATACTGCGGCTTTTCTTATTTTCAGATGAACAGATCAAAACAGCGGATTGTCCGCTTTAAACAGCGCCTGATCTTCTAGACGGTAGGCAATCAGCTGATGGCCCCATACGCAGCCGCCGTCAACATTCTGAATGCAGCCAGCAATGGTCTTGCCCTGCAGGGCAGCCCAGTGGCCAAACACAATCCGGTGCGTCCGTGCGGCTTGCGAATCAAATTCAAACCACGGCTGGAAGCCTTCCGGCATCGGCTCGTCCAAAGCATCTTTAAAGCTGAATTCCAAACGGCCCTGCGCATCGGTCAGGCGCATGCGGGTCAGGTAATTGGTGATGCAGCGCAGGCGCGCATGGCCGGCCAAATCATCCGCCCACAAATCCGGCTGAGCGCCATACATCTCCCGCAGGAAGGCATCCATCACGGCGAAATCTTCATGCCCGATCACCGCTTCAACTTCCTTCGCCAAAGCGGCGGCCTGTTCAGCTGACCAGATGCCGGGAATCCCGGCATGGGTCAAAATCGTGTGTTCATTTGGAAACAGGCAAAGCGGCTGCCTGCGCAGCCAGTCAATCAAATCGTCGCTGTCAATCGCGTCAATCACATCGCGGGTGCGGTCTTTTTCCTTAATTTCCTTCAGGCCGCGCGCGCCCGCCAAAAGCGTCAAATCATGATTGCCTAATACAGTGGCTGCCGCGCCCCGTTCAACCAGTTTCTTGACAAAGCGCAAGGTGCCAACCGAGTTTTCGCCACGCGCCACCAGATCGCCGGCAAACCAGATGAAATCCTGATCCGGATCAAATTGAATGACTTTCAGCAGCGCTTTCAGCGCTTCAAAACAGCCCTGCACATCGCCAATTACATAATTATACCTGACAGCCGGGCGCGCCATTTAAACGCCCGCCATCTGATCAGACAAGGCCACAAAGTCGGCCAGTGACAGCGTTTCAGGACGCGCCATCGGGTCGATGCCTGTATTTTCAAAAGCGTCTTCTAGCAGCATCCCTTTCAGGCTGTTGCGCAAAGTTTTGCGGCGCTGGGTAAACACATGCGAAACCAGACGCGCCAGAGCTTTTTCATTTTTGGCAATCACCGGTTTCACTGCATAAGGCTCTAGGCGGAACACCGCGGAAGTCACTTTCGGCGGCGGATTGAACGACCCCGGCGGCACTTCAAACAGGAAGGTCGGCTTGCAGTAGTATTGAATCATCACCGACAGGCGGCCGTATTCCTTGCTGTTTGGCGATGCGGTAATGCGGTCTACCACTTCTTTCTGCAGCATGAAGTGCATGTCTTTGACTTTGTCGCCGAATTCCAAAAGATGAAACAGCAGCGGGGTGGAAATATTGTAAGGCAAGTTGCCGACTACGCGCAGCGGGCGGCCTTCCTGAAACAATTCGGTAAAGTCATATTTCAGCGCATCCGTTTCCACAATCGTCAAACGCTCAGGATGCGGCACGCGGCCCGGCAAGCCGGCAGCCAAATCACGGTCCAGCTCGACCACCGTCAGGGCATCGCATTCGCCGATTAAAGGCGAAGTTAAAGCTGCCAAGCCGGGGCCGATTTCCACTACATTGTCGCCCGCGCGCGGATTCACTGAGCGCACAATTTTGGCAATTACACGCTGGTCATGCAAAAAGTTTTGACCAAAACGCTTGCGCGTATGATGCCCTTCATCTTTTGGGTTTAAGGCATTAATTTGATACATAAAAA
>NZ_JAVXCI010000059.1:3234-19436 GCF_036659555.1 Acinetobacter sp. | reverse complement strand
ATCGCTGTTACTCCACAATGTACCGGCCGCGTTCGGCTACGGCTGCTTTCACTAGGTCAACGAAAGCGTCGATTGACATAGTACCTAAATTTTTTCCAGAGCGGGTACGGACGTTCACTGTACCTTCCTCGACTTCACGGTCCCCAAGCACCAGCAAGTAAGGAATGCGCTCTAATGTGCGTTCACGAATCTTAAAGCCGATTTTCTCATTTCTCAAGTCTGAAATCGCGCGGATGCCGCTTTCTTTAAGTTTTGCGACCACTGACTCGCACGCCTGCGCCTGCGAATCGGTAATATTCATGACACATGCCTGCACGGGCGCCAGCCAAGGCGGCATAAAGCCTGCATAGTGTTCAATTAGTATACCAATAAAACGCTCAAAGCTGCCAAGAATTGCGCGGTGAAGCATAACCGGCTGATCGCGGTCATTGTCTTCAGTCACATAAGATGCGTCCAGGCGTTCCGGCAGGTTGAAGTCGCACTGAATTGTACCACATTGCCATACCCGGCCTAAGCAGTCTTTCAGGGAGAATTCAATTTTCGGACCGTAGAATGCGCCTTCACCCGGCTGCAGATCCCACGCCAGGCCGGCTGCGTCCAAGGCATCCGCCAAGGATTTTTCCGCCATATCCCAAAGCTTGTCATCGCCTACGCGCTTTTCCGGACGCGTAGACAGCTTCATTTGCACTTCTTCAAAGCCGAAGTCTTTGTAGACATCCAAAGTCAGCTTGATGAAGTCTGCAACCTCAGGGCCAATCTGCTCTGTGGTGCAGAAAATATGCGCATCATCCTGAGTAAAGCCGCGCACGCGCATAATGCCGTGCAGTGAGCCTGACGGTTCGTTGCGGTGGCATGAACCGAATTCCGCCAAACGGATTGGCAGGTCACGGTAAGACTTCAGGCCCTGGTTGAAAACTTGAACGTGGCATGGGCAGTTCATCGGCTTCACCGCATAGTTGCGGTTTTCAGAATGCGTAGTGAACATGTTGTCGGCATAGTTGGCTGCATGGCCGGACTTTTCCCACAGCGTGAAATCAACCACCTGCGGCGTGCGGATTTCCTGATAGCCGTTGTCTTCCTGCACTTTGCGCATGTACTGTTCAAGCACTTGGTAAATGGTCCAGCCGTTCGGATGCCAGAACACCATGCCCGGCGCCTCTTCCTGCATATGGAACAAGTCCAGCGCCTTGCCGATTTTGCGGTGGTCGCGCTTTTCCGCTTCTTCAATGCGCTTGACATAAGCAGCCAGCTGCTTCTTGTCCGCCCACGCCGTGCCGTAAATGCGCTGCAGCTGTTCATTTTTCGCATCGCCGCGCCAGTACGCGCCGGAGATTTTAGTCAGCTTGAACGATTTTAAGAATTTGGTATTCGGCACATGCGGGCCGCGGCACATATCCAGATAGTCCTGATGGTAATACAGGCCCATCTGGGTTTCTTCAGGCATGTCCGCAATCAGGCGCAGCTTGTATTCTTCGCCGCGCGCTGTGAATTCTGCAATCACGTCGTCACGCGGGGTCATTTTTTTAATGACCTCATAATCCTGATCGATGAGCTTTTTCATGCGCTCTTCGATGGCTGCCATGTCATCTAAAGTAAATGGGTGCGGCATCCAGATGTCATAGTAGAAGCCTTCTTCAATGACCGGGCCAATCACCATTTTCGCTTCCGGGAACAGCTGCTTCACTGCATGGCCGACTAAATGCGCGCAAGAATGGCGGATAATTTCAACGCCTTCGTCATCTTTCGGGGTAATAATCTGGAGGCTTGCGTCCGCGCTGATCAAGTCAGATGCGTCAACTAAGCGCCCATCGACTTTCCCTGCAACGGTATTTTTTGCAAGGCCTGGGCCGATGCTTTGAGCAACTTCCATCACAGATACGGCGTGATCAAACTGCTTTTGATCGCCATTTGGCAAAGTGATAATTGGCATAATAGAAAATCCTTAAGGAGTGATGCCCCGTACAATGGAGCATATCACCGCGAGATTATGATCGAGGGCTGAGCCTCAAAAGATAAAAACGGTGGATAGATGAAAATCGACTGAAATTTTACACGCCTTAGCGCAATGATTAAACCTTTTTCCGGCTAAAAATCTTTTTTATCCCGGCCCGCCCTGCGTTTTCGGCCGCCGCGCAGGCCTTGCCATGCCCGATGCGCTCTCCTAAAGCGGGCGGGCTAAATGATTTTCCGGAAAAAATCAAACTATAGAACCGCAGGGTTCATTTTCCAGCCGGCAGCGCGCTTTTAAATACCGTATTTTCAATATGCTGCAAATTCAAGCGCAATACTCCGACTAAAGCATTAATGCAAGAGCGCCGAAGACTGAATATTGTTGCAGCAATGACAAAAAATACTAGCAGATATGGAGTTTCTGAAATGGTCAGCGCCTATGATGAATTGCCGCGGACACCGGCCAATTTTGTTGCCTTATCGCCGCTGCGCTATCTAGAGCGCGCGGCCTACATTTACCCGCATCAAGACGCCATCATTCACGGCTCCCGCCATATCAGCTGGCGTGAAACCTACCAGCGCTGCTGCCAGTTCGCGCATCAGCTGCAGGCGCTGGGCATTGGCAAGAATGATACCGTTTCGGCGCTGCTGCCGAATATCCCGGCCATGATTGAGGCGCATTTTGCGGTGCCTATGGCCGGCGCAGTGCTGAATACCCTGAACACCCGGCTGGATGCCAAGACCATCGCTTTCATGCTGGAGCATGCGGAAACCAAAGTGCTGCTGGTTGACCCTGAATTTGCAGCCGTGGCGCAGGAAGCGCTGGCTTTAGTCCAGCAGGATATTTTTGTCATTGATGTGGATGATTCCGAATATCTGCACGGCTTTTCCACGCCGATCGGCCAGATTGAATATGAAGACTGGCTGGCCGAAGGCGATCCGGATTTTGCCTGGCACCTGCCGCAGGATGAATGGGACGCCATCAGCCTAAGCTACACTTCAGGCACAACCGGCAATCCGAAAGGCGTGGTTTACCATCACCGCGGCGCCTACATCAATGCAGCCAGCAATATCATCGCCTGCGGCATGACGCCGCGCGCCACCTATTTATGGACCCTGCCGCTGTTCCACTGCAACGGCTGGTGCTTTGCCTGGACCATGGCGGCCAACGGCGGCACCAATATCTGCCTGCGCAAAGTCGATGCGGAGCAGATTTTCAAGCTGATTGCGCGCCATAAAGTAGATTATTTCTGCGGCGCGCCGATTGTGCTTTCCATGATGATCAACACCCCGGAAGACAAGAAAACTGCATTCGATCACCGCGTAGAAGTCATGGTCGCCGGCGCGGCGCCTCCGGCAGCCATTATTGAAGGCATGCGCAATATCGGCATTAACGTCACGCATGTTTACGGCCTGACCGAAACCTATGGCCCTTCCGCGCTGTGCGCGTCGCAAGCCGGCTGGAGCGACCTGTCCATTCAGGAGCAGGCGCAGCTGCATTCGCGCCAGGGCGTGCCTTATCCGCTGCAGGACGGCATGAAGGTGATAGATCCGGAAACCATGCAGCCGGTGCCGCATGACGGCCAGACCATGGGTGAAATCATGTTCCGCGGCAATATTGTCATGAAAGGCTATCTGAAAAATCCGCAAGCCACCGCAGAAGCTTTTGCCGGCGGCTGGTTCCATACCGGCGATCTGGCGGTATGCCAGCCGGACGGCTATGCAAAAATCACTGACCGCTCAAAAGATGTGATTATTTCCGGCGGCGAGAATATTTCATCGCTGGAAGTGGAAGAAGTGCTGTATCAGCACCCTGCCATCCTGACCGCTGCCGTTGTGGCCAAGCCTGATCCGCGCTGGCAGGAAGTGCCCTGCGCCTTTGTTGAGCTGAAGGCCGGCAAGCAGGCGGCGCCGGAAGAAATCATTGAATTCTGCAAGCAGCATTTAGCGCGCTTTAAAGTGCCTAAGGATGTAGTGATTGCCGAGATTCCCAAAACCTCGACCGGCAAGCTGCAGAAATTCATTCTGCGCGACTGGGCAAAAGAGCGCGCCGACCGCGAGTTCAGCTAAGCGCGGCTTTTCAAAAATTCGCGCAATAGGGTGCAAAAAGAGGAATAAAAAAGCGGCTTAAAAGAGCTAATACTGATCAATTAAGGAGTTTTGCAATAAACTCCTTAACTTTTTGGGCCATTCATGGCGGAGTCTTACCGTTTTTAAATCGAATTTTTGGAGCTCGTTTTGTTCTTTTGTTTCGCCAAAAGAACCAAAAGCATTTGTCATCCGCAAAACCTGTTCGCTTTCTGCACTTAAAAAGCTTCTGTTGCAAAAACAGTCCATTTCAAAGACCACGCAGGTTGCAGATGACACTTCCGTGTATCAAATAATATCGTAAATTTAAAAAGAAAAAGCCAGTCAGTTTCTTAACTGACTGGCATTAGCTCAAAAGAGCCGCTTTCAGCATTTAAAGCTGCGGTGATGCAGATCAGTTATCTGAAATCAAAGCCACCTGCTGCACATAGTTGAACATTTTCAGCTTAGACGCTTCAATTTCAGCTTCAGGCAGCTCCTGCTTCATGTCGCGCAGAACCCGCAGCAAATGCTGGCGCAGCGTATGGCGTTCAGTCGCATTATACACTTTGCTGAATTCATTAATGGCGGGATCGCCCTCTTTAATGATCCGGTCTACCCAGCGCTGCAGCTGTGCGGTTTTTTTCAAGCCTTGCTTCGGGGTTAAATAAGACAGAATCACGGTTTCATTTTCATTGCGCAGCAGCTTGCCCACCCGCTGAAACTGGCGGCGGCGGGCTTCAAAAGAAGTAATCGCCTGCGCATCCAGCAGGGCGTCAATCAGGCGCTCTTCCACCGGAAGGTTCTTAATTTGTTTGGGACTGAGCTGCGCCAGTTGTTCACCTAAAGCGGCCATACGCTGTACAGCCTTCTTCTGTTCAGTTTTGCTTGCACGTCCTTCTAGAGAATCAAAGTCATCTTCAGTAAAACGGTTCGGTCGACGTGCCACGGTTAATCTGCCTCGTAAAATTTCGCTGCGAACAGTGCCTGAATCTCAGATAAAGCTTTTTCTTCATCTGCGCCATCAATCACAATTCTTAAAGTTGTGCCCTTGCCTGCGCCAAGCATGAGCAAAGACATAATATTTTTTGCATCCACTAATTTATCACCTTTGCCGATCTGAATCGATGAGCGGAATTTTGCAGTGACTTCAATCAGTTTTCCAGACGCACGCGCATGTAAACCCAGTTTATTAATTACGTCAACAGTTGTGTCAATCATGACCAGTGCTTCATTTCTCGGTGTAGGACCTGAATAGACCATTTTGCCTCAAGGGCCTTTTTCAGTCTATCCACAATATAAACAGAACGGTGCTGTCCGCCGGTGCAGCCGATGGAAACCGTCATGTAGTGACGGTGCCCTTCGGCAAAGGCAGGAAGCCACTTGTCCAAAAAGTGGTAAATGTCGCTGAACATTTCCTCAGTTTGCGGACTTTGCTCTAAAAATTTCTGTACTGGCTGATCCAGGCCGGAATATTTCCTTAATTCCAAATCCCAATGCGGGTTCGGCAAATGCCTGACATCAAACACATAGTCGGCATCCAGCGGAATGCCGTGCTTAAAGCCGAAAGACTGCAGAATTAAAATAAGATTATTGGCCTGCCCAAGCTTGGACAGCAGAATATGCTTTAAATCATGCACGCTTTTGTCTGTAGTATCAATATGCACCGTTGAGCGCATCTGAATCGGCAGCAGCAGTGATTTTTCTTCCTGAATGCAGGCATTCAGGCTTTTAAAGCGGTTGGACAGTGGATGCGGCCGGCGCGAGGCGCTGAAGCGTGAAATCAGCTCCTGATCGCGCGTGGTCAGATAAATAATATCGACCGAGCCATGCTGCTGCAGCTGCTGAAAAACGTGATCAAATTCCTGCAGGTCTTCCCGCGTGCTGCGGACATCCACCCCCAGCGCCAGCTGCTCAAGGTTATTTTCCCGGTCCAGCTTTGCGACAATCTCCGGCAGCAGGGCCAAAGGCAAATTATCAATACAGTAATAGCCTAAATCTTCAAGCACCTGCAAAGCAGAACTTTTGCCTGAACCGGACTGGCCTGTAACAATTAAAATGCGTTTCATTGCACTGCTACCCTTCTTATAGCGTTATGAAGCAGGATATTTCACCTGCAGGTTGTCAATCAGGCGGGTCGCGCCCAGTTTTGCCGCCGCGAACAGCATAATATCCTGATTAAACTGTTCAATTTTCTGCAAGTCCAGCGTGCGCGCCTCTACATAATCCACAGCAAAGCCTGCCTCTGTCAAGGTGGCTTTCATGTTCAGCAGCGCATCCGGCAATGCCGCCCCAGCCTGCAGCTGCTGTTCCGCAGCCTTCAGGCTTTGGTGGATTTTCGGCGCAATTGCCCGGTTTTCAGGGCTTAAGTAGCCGTTGCGCGAGCTGAGCGCCAAGCCATCGGCAGCGCGGGCTATCGGCACGCCAATCACTTCCAGCGGAATGTTCAGGTCGCGCACAAACTGGCGGATCACCGCCAGCTGCTGATAGTCTTTCTGGCCAAAAAAGGCGAAATTCGGCTGCACTATATTGAACAGTTTTGTTACAACCACTGCAACACCGTCAAAATGCCCCGGGCGCTGCAGGCCGCATAAATCATCGGTAATGCCGGCCACAGAAATATTGGTCAGGCGCGGCTTATTGCCGTACATCTGCTCAACTGACGGCGCAAAAACAATATCGCAGCCGGCTTCCGCCAGCAGGCGCTGATCCTGCTCCAGCGTGCGCGGATAATTGTCGAAATCTTCATTCGGGCCAAATTGAATCGGGTTCACGAAAATGCTGACCACCACAACATCGCATAATCTGCGCGCCTCGCGCACCAGATTCAGATGGCCTTCATGCAGATTGCCCATGGTCGGCACAAAGCCGATAATTTTTCGCGCTGAACGCGCTGGGCTGAGAGACGCTGTCAGGCCTTGAATCGTTATTTCAGTTTTCATGATTTACAGCTCAATTTGGAAAGTATGTTCTTTGGCTGGGAATGATCCGTCCTGCACCGCAGCATGATACGCCTTGAACGCATCAGCAATGGCAGTTCCGCCGGCCTGCTCTTGCATAAAGTTGCGGACGAATTTAGCCACATGGCCGAAGTTCAGGCCAAGCATGTCCTGAACCACCAGAACCTGCCCGTCTGTTTCCGCGCCCGCGCCAATGCCGATGACCGGCGTATTAGGGAACAATTCGCTGATTTCCCGGCCAACCTGCGCAGGAACGCATTCCAGCAAAAGCGCCGCCGCGCCGGCCTCAACCACAGCCCTGCAGTCCGCAATCAGCTGATCAGCAGCTTCACGGGTGCGCGCCTGCACCTTATAGCCGCCAAAAACATGCACCGACTGCGGGGTCAGGCCCAAATGCACGCAGACCGGAATGCCGTTGCGAGTCAATGCCGTAACCGTTTCACTGAGCCAGGCGCCGCCTTCCAGCTTGACCATATGCGCGCCGGCCTGCATCACCGCCTTGGAACTGAGCAAGGCATCATTCAGCGTTGCATAGCTCATGAACGGCAAGTCAGTCAGAATGAAAGCATGGCTGTTGCCGCGGCGCACGGCGGCCGTATGGTAAGCCATGTCATTGACCGTTACCGGCAGGGTTGAATCGCAGCCCTGAATGGTCATTCCTAAAGAATCACCGATCAAAATAGTATCAATTTCAGCGACTTCCATAGCCTTCGCCATGCTTGCATCATAGCAAGTCAGGCAGGAGAATTTGCGGCCTTGCGCTTTAAATTTTCTTAAGTCACTTAAACTAATCATCTGGATGTTCCTCTTATGGCAATGCATTGCAGCCATTCAAAATTTAAATATCTGCCCAGTTTCCGGCATCCAGCACATCCAGCGCTGGATGCGCCAGAATGGGCAAATCTTTTAATAATTGTCCTTTCAGCTGCAGTTCTGCATCTAAATCCAGCAGGGGGATCAGTACAAAATCGCGCTCCATGACGCCGGCATGCGGCACAGTCAGGCGTTCATGCTGAATCTGTTCCTGCCCATACAGCAGCAAGTCCAAGTCCAGCGTGCGCTCGCCCCAATGGCGCAGGCGCACGCGACCGGATTCCTGCTCAAAGCGCTGCAGCTCATCCAGCAAAGCCAGCGGCGCCAAATCCGTCAGCAGCTGCACGGCCGCGTTTAAATAATTCGGCTGATCCTGCGGCCCCATCGGCGGGCTTTGATACAGCTTGGATGTTTTAATCTGCCCCAGCGATGCCAGCTTATGTACAGCTTCAGTCAGAATCTGGCGTGAATCGCCTAAGTTGCTGCCGAGGCCGATATAGGTGACTGCGCTCATTGCGTCGGCCCAAAAATCACTTGGCTCAAATCGCGCTTAACCCGTTTGCGCTTTAAGATTGGATGATCTGCGCCGATGCCGCCGGCTGTCTCAGGCGCTGCAGGCTGGCGCCGCGATTCCGCCGGACTTTTCGCTTTGCGGGAACGGCGGCTGCGCGGTTCCGGCTCATTCACCAAAGGCTCAATTTCAGCCTGCTGCACTGCGCCGGACGGCTTGATTTCTTCAGCCGATGCCTGTGACGCCTTGCGCCGGCTCTTGGCGCGCTGGCGGTTATAGTCAGCAATTGCGCGCTCTTTTTCATCGGCAGACAGCGTTTGATAGGCATCCCACCATGCACCCATGCCCTGCGTGGCTTTATCGCCGGATTTTTCACGGATCAGCAGGAAGTCAAAGCCGGCGCGGAAACGCGCATGGCTCGACAAAGCCTCAATCTGCTGCGGTTTCGGGTTCAGCAGGCGGGTCTGCATTTCCCAGACTTCGCGGATAAAGGTTTCAGCAAAGCGCGGAATCACGGTGCGTGTCGCCTGGCGCTTCAAGACATCCAAGCCGGCTTGGGCGCGCGCTTCGGCAGCCACCACGCCTTTGCCCGCATAGAACTCGCAGCGTTCCAGAAACGGCTTCCACAGTAAAACCGCATAGAAAAATGCTGGGTTAATGGTCTTGCCAATGGAAATGCGCTGATCGGTATTTTTGGCCGCGCGCTCAATGAAGGGCGTAATGTCCGGCTGAATTTCAGCAAACAGCTGGCGCCAGATGCCGAAGTCAATCAGCATCGGCAGCACGCGGTTCAAATGCCCCATGGTGAACAGCTTCTGCGATTCATCATACAGGCGGTGCGGCGAAACATCGCGCAGCAGCTGGGTAATTTCAGGCGTAAAGATGTCCAGAATTTCTTCATCAATGCTGAAATTCAGCTTGGCGGCGAAGCGCAGCGTGCGCAGCATGCGCACCGGATCTTCTTCAAAGCGCTGCAGCGGATCGCCCAGCAGGCGCAGGGTTTTATGCTTAATGTCATCAACCGCATTGCAGAAATCCAGCACTTCGTTTTTGCGCGGCTGATAATACAGCGCGTTGATGGAGAAATCGCGGCGCGCAAAGTCCTGCTCAATGCTGCCCCAGTTGTTGTCGCGCAGAATCATGCCGGAAGCCGAGGTCACTTCTTTCTGAGGCGGCGCGCGGAACGTCGCCACCTCAATCAGTTCACGGCCTGAATAGACATGAGCCAGCTCGAAACGGCGGCCGATGATGCGGCAGCGGCGGCCGAAGACTTCCCGTACCTGAGAGGGAGTGGCATTAGTGACCGCATCATAATCCTTCGGATTTAGACCCAGCATCAGGTCGCGTACACCGCCGCCGACGATATAGGCTTCATAGCCTGCCTTAGTTAAGGCATCAATCACATCCAAGATGGAAGAAGGTAATTGTGCAGCGGATAAGCCGCATTTTGACGCGCGCAAAGTTTGCAAAAGACGCTGTCTCCTACGCCTGAACGTAAAATTTTAAGATGTCGCTAATCATATCTCTAACACAATCAAAGGGCAATTTGATTCTCTCGATACTGCGCTGCGGCTTCAGCTGCATTTTCCGCAGATTTCGGCTTTACAACGCCAGGCGGGCTTTATTTTTCGCAAAGATGGCCGGCCCGATGCCTTTAACCTGCTGAATTTCCTCAATGCTTTTAAATTTTCCATTTTTTGCGCGGTGCGCCACAATCGCTTCAGCTTTTTTCAGGCCAATGCCGCTTAATTGCTGAAACTGCTCGGCATTGGCGCTGTTCAGCTTGATTTTCGGGCTGCTGGACGGCGCAGCCAAAGCCGGCCTGGACAGGTAATAGTTCTGTGGCGCAGCGCCGGAGGCCGGCGCCTTCTGCAGCCGGCTGTCCTGCGCCTGCTGTTCCGATTTCCACTGCGCATAGGACGCATTCTGCGCCGTTTCCGCATTTGCCCAGGAAATGCTGATGCCGATCAATGCCATCAGCAGAATTAAAAGCTGAATCTTATTCAAGCTGCGGTTTTTCATGTAAAGCCTGCTGTTTTAATAATTGTTTGGCCTGTTCCCACAGCTGATCCATTTCAGCCAGTGACAGGTCTTCTATGCTTTGATTGCGCAGCGCCGCCTGTGTTTCGATATGCGCAAAACGGGCGCGGAATTTATGCACGGTGCCCAATAAGGCTGTTTCACTGCAGATGCTCATTTTACGCCCAACATTCACCAGAGAAAACAAGCAGTCGCCGAATTCTTCGGTAATTTCGTCGGAATTTCCGCCCGCAAGCGCCTGCCTGAACTCCGCCAGCTCTTCCTCCAGCTTGCCGTAAGCTTCTGCAGCATCCGGGAAATCAAAGCCGATTTGAGCTGCATTTTCCTGAATGCCTTCCGCCTGCCGCAGCGCTGGCCCATGCTTGACCTGACCCAGCCGCGACACAGCCTTGCCCTGCTTTTCCTGACGCTTGATTTCCTGCCACAGCGCAGCCACATCTTCCGGCGTCAGCTGTTCAAACTGCTCGGACTGAAACACATGCGGATGGCGCCGGATCAATTTAGCGCAAATAGCCTGCACCACATCCTGAAAATTGAAGGCGCCCTGCTCGCTGTACATCTGCGACTGGAACACCACCTGCAGCAGCAGGTCGCCCAGCTCATCGCGCACCTCTTCAGCGCTGCCCGAGCGCACCGCCGCTTCCACTTCATAGGCTTCTTCAATAGCGTAGCGCGTCAGCGACTGCGGGGTCTGCTGCTTGTCCCAGGGGCACTTTTCGCGCAGCTCGCGCATGATGTTCAACAGCTGTTCCATGGTGCACCTCTATCGTTTAAACGGCATTATTTAAGCTGCAGCCTATTCTTTCAGCCGCAGAATTTGCTATGCTCAAAATACGCTCAGAAATAAAAAATCATAAGGAGAAGAATAGCATGCAAAGCGTCTTGATCAGCGGCGCCGCTCAGGGCATTGGCGCCGCCGCGGCCGAATTATTTTACCGGCAGGGCTTTAAAGTCGGCATTTACGACATCAATGCGGTGCAGGCGCAGCAGCTGGCTCAGCAGCTCGGCCCGAACGCCAAAGCCGGCCTGCTGGATGCCGCCAATATCCAGCACTGGCGCAGCGCCCTGCAGGAATTCAGCCAGTGGGCCGGCGGACTGAATATTCTGGTGAATAATGCCGGCATTCTGTACTCAGGCCCTTTTGAGCAGACCGGCATTGAGGCCCATCACAGCACCATTGACATCAACGTCAAGGGCGTGATCAACGGCTGCCACGCGGCCTTTCCCTACCTGAAGCAGGCTTCTTTTGCGCGGGTCATCAACCTGTCTTCCGCATCGGCAATTTACGGCCAAGCCGATCTGGCTTCTTATTCCGCCAGCAAATTTGCAGTGCGCGGGCTGACTGAAAGCCTGGATACCGAATGGCAGAAATACGGCATCCGCGTGCTGGACGTGATGCCGCTGTTTGTGCAAACCGCAATGGTGAAAGACATGAATGCTGAAAGCATTCATAAGATCGGCGTGCACCTGACGCCGGAAGATGTCGCGCAGCAAATCCTCAGCTTGGCCACTGCGCATGCCGGCGCATTCACGCCAACGCACCGCCCGGTCGGGATGCAGACTAAAATCCTGTTTGGCCTGACAAAAATCAGCCCGCAGTTTGTCAGCCGGCTGGGCAATCTGTTTTTGGCCAAAAGGCCGTAAAAGTCCGTTACAGCCTGAAAACAAATAGTGTTTTTCAGGCTTTTTCAGATGCTGTATTATAAAATGACTTTGCCGCCGCACCTATTAATGAGTTCAGCACCGACAGCCAAATGCTCATTCAATCAATAAAATCAATTTAAGCCGATATAAAAACTGCGGCCCGTAAAGCGCTTTCATCCGCACCCACCGAGCAGCCCCGCCAAAGGACTGTGCAGATAAAAAGGGCTTAATCATGAAAAAATTCATCTGTGTTTTAGCCGGCAGCTTAAGCTTAATCGCGTGCTCTTCCATGCCGCTGTCATCAGGCCAAAAGGCCACATCTTCAGAACCGATTCTTCAGGCGGCTTCCCCTGACGGCAGCTTTAACGGAGAAATCATCGGCGACTATCAGAATTCAGAGTTTTCAGCATTGAAAATCGGCATGTCTAAGCGCCAGGTTGAAGATCTGGTCGGCATGCCGGCCGACCATAAAATCCGCCAGACCAGCAAGGCATGGATTCCGATTGCTGGCGCTTTTTCGCAGGATCAATACCGTTTTGAAGCCTACTACAAAGGCGCCGGCCGCTTAGTGTATGCGCGCAACGGCAGCCGGCTGTTCAGAATTGAAGTCGATAAAAATGAAGACGGCTTCAGGTAACAGCTGCATGCGCCGGTGTTCCGGCTGCGCATGAAAAACCCGCTTTCAGGAAGCGGGTTTTTCTTTCAGATCAGCAGCTGAAGCCAGAATTCAGGCGGATCAGCGCTTAAATTTCTTCTCAGCTTTCTTGAATTTCTGCACATAGCGGCGCTTGCGCGCTGCGACACGCTCATCAATTTGCGACTTGCGCCCTTCAAACGGGTTCTCAGAGGTTCTGAATTCAATTTTTACCGGCGTGCCTTCCAGCTTGTACACTTTGCGGAATACGTTTTCCAAATAGCGTCGGTAATCCGCAGGGGTTTTGTCGACCTTGTTGCCGTGAATGACAATTGTCGGCGGATTCTGCCCGCCCATGTGCGCATAGCGCATCTTGATGCGGCGGCCGCCGACCATTGGCGGCTGATGCGCGTCTGTGGCATCGCTTAGAATTTGGGTGATTTTTGCCGGCGACACCTTCAAATGCGAAGAGTCATAGGCGCGGTGAATTGAAGGATACAGGTCGCCGACGCCGGTGCCGTGCAGCGCGGAAATCAGGTGGATTTTCGCCCAAGGGATAAAGTCAAAGCGGCGGTCTACATCCAGCTTGCACTGCTTGCGGTCATAATCGGACATATTGTCCCATTTATTGATCGCAATCACCATGGCGCGGCCGGCTTCCAGCGCGTAGCCGATCAGATGCAGGTCCTGCTCAACAATGCCGTCGCGCGCATCCACCACAATCACCACCACATGCGCGTCTTTCATCGCTTGCAGAGTTTTCACAATTGAGAACTTCTCAATCATTTCATCGACTTTGCCTTTGCGGCGCACGCCGGCGGTATCAATCAGGGTATATTTGCGGCCATCGCGCTCAAACGGAATATAGACCGAGTCGCGCGTTGTGCCCGGCTGGTCAAACGCCACCACACGGTCTTCGCCCAGCAGGCGGTTGACCAGCGTCGATTTTCCGACGTTTGGACGGCCAATAATCGCCAGGCGCAGGCCGGTATCTTTGTCATGCTGTTCCGGATTTTCATCTTCAGGCACATCCTGCAGCACATCTTCCAGCATCTGCTGCACGCCGCGGCCATGGCTGGCGGCGACCTGCATCGGCTCGCCCATGCCGAGCTTGTAGAATTCCACCAGCGCAGCTTCCGCATGCACGCCGTCCACTTTATTGGCGGCTAAGTAAACTTTCTTGCCTAAGGTGCGCAGCTCGCGGGCAATCTGCTCATCCGAAGCCAGCAGGCCGGCGCGGGCGTCAACCACAAAAATAATGATATCCGCTTCGTGAATCGCGGTTTTCGACTGCTCCGCCATGTAGGAGTCAATGCCGCCTTCGCTTTCGCCGATGCCGCCGGTATCCACCACAATGAAGGATTTATTCTGGAATGTCGCATCGCCGTATTTCCGGTCACGGGTCAGGCCGGCAAAGTCAGCAACAAGAGCGTCACGGCTCTTGGTGATCTGGTTAAACAAGGTTGATTTTCCGACGTTCGGACGACCAATGAGCGCAATTACGGGTTTCATAGATTAACCTTTATTCAGGATCAGCCAGTTTGGTCTGGTCTGAACATCAGAAAGTATTGGAAGAATAAGGATTAGGACAAAGGCCTAAATAAAAACACGGGGCATTGGCTGTGCAATCCCCCGCGTTCAGAAATACGGTTTGCTTATTTTAACATAAGCTGCAAAAATTAACGATTCTGCCAGACACTCATTGCGCCTTTGCGCGTTGCAGCGTACAGCTGGCCGTCAATGACGCGCAATGTGCGCACTTCGCCGCTGGTTTTTGCGCGTCCGGTAATTTCGCCGGTCGCCGGGTTCAGCAGGTGCAGTACGCCGTCCAGATCGCCAACCACCAAGTCGCCGTCCAGCATTACTGGGTTGCTGAGCTGGCGGTTAAGCAGCTGGTCATTTTCCCAGAGCTTATTGCCGGTGGTAATTTCATAGGCGGTAATTTTGCCGTCAGTCTGCGCGACAAATACACCGTTGCCCTTGACTTCAGGGCGCTGAATGCTGCTGGCGTCTTCACTCCATACCACCTGCTGCGAAACCAAGTCCAGCACAGTGACCTGGCCCTGATAGCTTGCGGTCACCACAAACTGGCCGGCAACGGCCGGGTCGCCGTCAATGTCAATCAGGCGCTGAATGTCTGAACGGCCTTCAGAAACCGCGACACGGCGCTGCATTTTCGGCGCGCCGCTGATGGCGTCAAGCGCGTAAATATAGGCATTTGAAGACGCAATCAGTACATTGCGCGCATCCAGCGCCACAGGCGCGGCCTGGCCGCGCAGGCTGAACTGCATATTCGGCAGATTGTAGGTCCAGGCCTGCTTGCCGGTGGCCGCTTCATGCGCATATACCGTGCCGTCATTGGCAATGCTGATCACCCGGCCGGCATGAATCAATGAAGGCGCCAAAATCGCGCCGGACAGCTGCGCAGTCCATTTTTCCTCGCCGCTGGCCTGATCCAAAGCGTACAGCTGGCCCTTGCTGCTGCCGACAATCACCAGCCCCTCAGCGGCTTCAACGCCTGAGCTTAAGCCCTGCTTGGAAACTTTTTTCTGCCACAGGCGCTGCTTGCCCCGGTAGGCTTCAACTTCGCCATTCGGACTGATGGCAAAAATCACGCCGTTATCCGCATCTAAGCGCAAGCGCAGCGGGTCGGCCTTGCTCGCAGAAGCCACATTCGTAGAAAATACCGGAACCAGTGTTTTGGCCTGTACAAGTTTCGGCAGAGGATTCGGCTTCGCTTCCTCAACTTTAGCGCCTTTGCTGGCGCAGCCTGCAAGCGCAAGCGTTAAAACGGTCAGCGCACAGGCAATTTTGTATTTTCTATTCATTCAGCTGCTTCCATTTGTGCCTCTAAAATCGGGCGTTCGATTTCAGGATCATCGACTAAAACGCCTACACTTTCGAGTTTAATTTGTAAAATCTGACGCTCTTCCTTGCGCTCAAGCAGCGCATCCCATGCACTTTGATATACTTTTTTAGCATTTTCAATATCATTTTTCGCAACATAAATGTCGCCGCGCGCTTCGTCAGCTGTGGCCTTGAATGCCGGATCATTCACCGCAGCCAGCGTTTTCAGCGCTTCATCATATTTTTTCTGCGCCAGCTGCGCATAGGCCAGGCGCAGCTTAACAATCTGCAGCAGGCCTGCATCGCCGTCTTTGGCATTTTCAACTTTTTTCAGCGCTTTTTCCGCACCGGCATAATCCGCCTTGTCATAGGCCAGCTTGGCCATGACCAGCTGCGCCTGAACCGCCTGCGGCGAGTCAGGCGACGCCTTCATGATGCTGTCAGCCGCAGTGGACAGCTGCGAAAAAGCATCGCCCTGCGCGCTTCTTGCGCTGTCCATCAGCTGCTGCACTTTAGCCGTTTCAATTTGCGAAGCAGCTAAATTTTTCTTCTGCCAGTATTCCCAGCCGAAAAAGGCAATCAACGCAATTAAAACCCCGCTAACCATGGCAGAGCCATACTTCTTAGTGAAGGACTTTAAATTATCAAGTTGTTCATCATCACTTAACGCGTTCATTTGACGACCCTTTCCTTATATTTTGGCTTATTTTGAAGAAAATTTTTCAATCATAAATGG
>NZ_JAVXCI010000059.1:0-3224 GCF_036659555.1 Acinetobacter sp. | reverse complement strand
ATCCACCGCAACCAAAGTTTGTTCAGCTGTTGCCAACTCTTTTACGGCAAACTGCGCAGCTTCCGCTTCACGCTCGCCTAAAATGAGGGCAAAAAGCGCGCCAGACTGATCCGCCTTTTTCATTTGTGATTTCATTGAGCCTTGTGAACCCACTTTCAGGCGGAGAGCGCTTCCTTCAGCTTCCAACTGATCACGGATTGTTTCAGCAGCAACAAGAGCTTTAGCCTGTGTCGATGGATCTGCAACCAGGAAGAACTCACAATCACGTACTGGCGTATTGTCTCCTGCCTGTTCAAGAAGCAGCAGCAAGCGCTCCATACCCATGGCAAAACCAACCGCCGGCACAGACTGATCCGCCTTGCCTTTGAGCTGGCCTACTAAGCCATCGTAGCGGCCGCCGGCGCAAACCGTGCCTTGCGAACCCAAATGCGTTGTAGTCCACTCAAAAACAGTTTTGTTGTAATAGTCCAGGCCGCGCACCAGTTTCTGGTTAATCACGAAGCTTACGCCGGCATCGGCTAAATACTGCTGCAAGGCTGCAAAGTGCTGTAAAGTCTCTTCACCCATGAAGTCATGCAGCTTCGGCGCATTTTCTAAAATGGCTTGAGTTTTTGCATCTTTAGAATCAAGGATGCGCAGCGGGTTGGTGGTTAAACGGCGCTGTGAATCTTCATCCAAATCGTTTTTATGTGACTCTAAAAACTCAACCAATGCTGCGCGGTAAGCAGCCCGCTCATCAGATTCGCCTAAAGTATTCAGCTCCAGCTGAACTTTGTCCGCCACGCCCATGCGCTTCCATAAGCGCGCGCTCATCAGAATCAGCTCAGCATCCATATCCGGCGTCGCCACGCCGAAAGTTTCCACGCCAAACTGGTGGAACTGGCGGTAGCGGCCTTTCTGCGGCTTTTCGTAGCGGAACATTGGCCCGACATACCACACCCGCGGCGCAGCGCCGCGCAGCAGATTATGCTCCAGCATGGCGCGCACGCAGCCCGCCGTGCCTTCAGGGCGCAAAGTCAGCGACTCCGGCGGATTGCCTTTGTCCAGAAACGTGTACATTTCCTTCTCGACAATATCCGTCGCATCGCCAATCGAACGCTTGAACAGATTGGTCTGCTCTACGATCGGCAGGCGGATCTGCTGGTAGCCATAGGCATCCATTAAGGAAGCTAAATGCTGCTCAAGACGCCTCCACGCAGGCGTCTGCGCCGGAAGAATGTCATTAAAACCTTTAATTGCGACAATTGAACTCATGATTTACTGCGTATAATTTCTTTGGATTTAGCTTCTTCAAGCGCTTTAACTCGCTGGCGAACCATTGTTTCGATTTCATCAACAAGCTGATTTGTATCAATTAAATGGCTCTTTTCGCCATTGCGGTACACCAGTGAACGCGGGCTTGCGCCGACAATGCCGATATCGGCCTCTTTGGCTTCGCCCGGGCCATTCACCTTGCAGCCAATGACCGATACATCCATCGGCGTGCGGATATCTTCCAAACGCTCTTCCAGCGACTGCATCACTTGAATCACGTTGAACTCCTGACGCGAGCAGCTCGGGCAGGCAATAAAGTTAATGCCGTTGGAGCGCAGCCCCAGCGACTTTAAAATATCAAAGCCGATTTTCACTTCTTCTTCAGGCTCAGCCGCCAGCGAAATGCGCATGGTATCGCCAATGCCTTCCATCAACAGGCCGCCCAAGGCGATGGCTGATTTGACCGAACCGGTGCGGTAAATGCCCGCTTCGGTAACGCCCAAGTGCAGCGGATTATCAATCTGCTTCGACAGCAGGCGGTAAGCGTCCATGGTTAAAAACACATTGGATGCCTTAACCGAAATCTTGAATTCCTGAAAATCCAGACGGTCCAGAATATCAATATGGCGCATTGCTGATTCCAGCAGCGCCGCGCCGGTCGGCTCGCCGTATTTCTTCTGAATGTCTTTTTCCAGCGAGCCGGCATTCACGCCAATCCGCATGGAAATGTCATGATGGCGGGCCGCTGCCACTACTTCGCGGATTTTCGCTTCAGAGCCGATATTGCCGGGGTTGATCCGCAGGCAGTCCGCGCCCATGTCGGCAGCTTTCAGCGCAATTTTATAGTCGAAATGAATATCCGCAACTAAAGGCACCTGCACGCGCTTGCGGATTTCCCCAAACGCTTCAGCGGCTTCCATGCTGGGCACGGAAACCCGCATGATGTCTGCGCCGGCATCGGCGCAACGCTGAATCTGCGCCACGGTCGCCTCAACATCGCAGGTTTCAGTATTGGTCATGCTTTGAATGCTGATCGGCGCATCGCCGCCCACATGCACTGAACCGACGCGGATTTTGCGGGTCGGACGGCGCTGAATTGGATTTACAATCATTTTTTCGCTCTACCCCTGGCCATTAACGTGATAAACGGAATTCTGCTTTGCCGTTTACGGTATATGGCGACAATGAAACCGCTTCATTATTTAAGCTTAATGACACGGCAGACGCATCATCCAAACGGATCTGGAATGGCGCTTCACCGGATAAATCCAAAGCTGAAGCCTGGCGGCCGGTCGCCAAAACCTTGCCGGCTGAGTCGACAATATGCACAGAGGTCGGGCGGTTGAACTGCAGGCTCAGCTGGTCGCCGGATACGGCGCCGCCGCTGCCTGAACTCAGCACCTGCACATCAGACGCTTCCGGCGCTAAAGCCTGCGCATCGCTGTCCGCGCTGCCGGACATATTTTGCATCACCGCGGCCAGTATGCCCAGAACCGCAAGCGCCAACAAGGCAATCAGGCCGCGCTTGATCCATTTGCGGTTGCGGTCGCGGTTTGAACCCGGCAGCTTGCCCATGATTTTAATCGGCGAATTGTTCAGGGCATGATTCGGCAACAGGCCGGTATCATTGGCGTAAATTTCATCAAAACGCTGAATAATGCTGGTCGCATCCACATTCAGGAATTTAGCGTAAATGCGGTAATAGCCCTTGATGAAGGTCGCCTCAGGCAAGGACTTGTACTCATCCTGCTCCAATGCGGTCAGGGTTTTCACCGGAATATTCAGCTCGGCTGCGACGCCACTGAGCTCGCGCTTCTGGGTAATGCGGATTTGACGCAGGTACTCGCCTGGGCGCTGTACATTTCCTAACGCATTTGGAGCAGCGCTCGAACCATTCGATTGCGGTGAATTAGGATTTACTTCCATACGGCCTCAGTACTGTACTGTAATTGCAAATAACGTTGGTATTC
>NZ_JAVXCI010000058.1:14979-19500 GCF_036659555.1 Acinetobacter sp. | reverse complement strand
TTTTCAACTTGAGACCAGTGACCGCATTGGCTGAAGATATGTGCATCAGCATTTGGTACGATGTTCAGGATGTCCCAAGTACGAGAAACCGGAATCACCACGTCTTGCGTACCATGAATCAATAGTACAGGCACAGTAATGTCTTTCATTTTTTCGAAGTCTAATGGGAATTCGAAACGGTCACGGTCACGTGCGCCAACCACATCCATTAAACGATTTGATGCATAGTCATTTGCAGCAGAAGCAAAACGTACTTTTACCAGTTCATCAGTAATCAGGTCTTTGTTTACGACAAACATAGAAAGGGTTTTCTTGATTCCTTCTTCTGTAAGAACTGGGTTTGCGTGAGCTTTAAGTGCAGCTGTCTGTTTCGCACCGCCCGTACCCATAGACACGATACCCAAAATACGATCTGGATAATCCAATGCCATCTGGAATGCTAACCAGCCACCCAGAGAGTTACCGACCAACCAGGTTTTTTCGATACCCAAAGCATCTAGCGTACGGATCGCATGATCTACCCATGCACGGATACCATAAGCAGTACCTGGTGCAACCACAGTTTGACCATAACCAATGGTATCGATTGCGATACAACGTGCTTGTTCACCAATTGAAGGTAGGTTTAACCACCAGTTTGCAGCAGCAGATACACCCGTACCTGAACCGTGCAGGAACAGAATAGGCGTACCTTCACCAATTTCATGGTAGTGAGTCAACTCACCTTCTGCAGTTTCAATCCATTTGTCTTCTAAGCCGAAGAAAGGATCTGTTTTATAATCAGGGATTTGAACAGTGCTCATCATGATTCCTCTTACAGTTTCTTGCTTGCGTGTTCCTCGATGACGAGAACTCGACGTCAAGTTGACTCATTAAAAATGATCTTTTTACAGTCTTATATTAACCGCTCTACTGTCTTCAACTGATATAAAATTACGATTGCATACTACAAAAAATATATTATTTAAGTATTTGTTTTAATTAATTATTTTAAATTTAAAACCCTGTTTAATTTAAGGCTTTGATTAAGTTCTCAGCTCAAAAAAAAGCAGTCAGAATACTGACTGCCCTTAAACTGCGCTTAACTTAGAATTTATGAGTATAAGTTGTCGCTACGCGGTATTCCTGAAGATCTGGTTTAGTAGGATTTGCAAAATTTACATCAATATACATCGCTTGGATGCCTAAACCTTTTAACTTACCCTCTGGAACAGTGTAATTCGCAATCAGATTTAGCTCATCAGTATTAAAGTTTTGGTCACCTGATTTAGCATCATAACCTTTGAAATAAACTGCAGTTGCGTTTAAGCCTTTGGCACCCATTTCAGAGAAGTCATAGCCATAAGAAACATTCCATGACTTTTCTTCTGGTGCAGTAAAGGTTGCAACGCCCCAGTTCACCAGATAAGGCTGTGGCACCCAGCCGCCAAGTGTTGGAAATGCAGTATCACCAAACATTTGCTGATAACCCAGACCTACGGTATGCGCACCATGATTAACTTTTGCCCCTACTGACAATGCCTGATTATCAATATCACCATACAGTTTGTCACCTGAATCCGAGTTATCAAAATAACGCACATGGCTATCTAATTTGGTTTTTTCACCTAGCGCAGTTTTGTAATTCACACCCAAGTAATGCTGTTGGTAGATGTCTTGAACATCTGCATACCAGTAGCTACCACCAATTTCAGGCGTGAACTGGTGATCTACACCAGCAATCCACATCCCATCAGATGCTTCACCATTATCGTAATAATTTTTACCCTTCGCAGGCGCAAACAATGTTAAATCACGGAACTGATTGTCGTAACGGTTATTAATTTTATCAATATAAGCCAAAGTCAGTTTGGTATCTTTAATCTCTTTAGATTCTAACCATGCACCGCTATAAGTAGTGATGAGCTGACGGGATGGATCAAATACTAGCACTGGAGATACCGGCAATAGTTCACCCACTTTCAGTTCTGTTTCAGAAACTTTAGCTTTCAAGGTTGCGCCAACTTTACCAAAATGATCTTTAGATTCTTTGCCATCGTGAGGTAACACCCAATCCGGATTTTGATCACGGCCGTTGAGTTTAACTGCATGTTGAACCAGAACATCTGCACCAACTTGCACCCCGCCACCAATATCGTGATAGCCTGACTTCGCATCCAAAGTCACACCTTGTGACCAAGAACCCCAGTTACGTGATGAATAGTCATCTTGATACTGACGGTCTAGATAAAAGTTTTTAAATTTGAGTTGAACATTGCTGTCGTCAATAAAGTCTGCATTCGTTGCAGTTGTCCCTAAAGTTGCTGTCGCAGCAAGCATTGCAATCCGTAAATTGTGACGACGCATGATGAGTTCCCCATTCAGCTGATAAAATCCATGCCGCCATCATGCGCAAGTCGGTTTAAATAAAAAATCCGACCACAGTATTAAACTTTTGCTCTTTTAGCTCTCCATATTCCAAGCCCAGATTTAAGCGCTCAATCTCTTAGATTTTAAACCGATTAAAGAAAATAAAAATTTGACCGGATATTTAATTTATTTTTTGTTTTCTCTATTAATAAGCGCAATTTTTTTTAAAATATTGAGCCACTATTTTTTATTTATCGTTTTTATGTTTAAGGAAAAAATTAAACTAAAATAATCTTCACATAACACTATAACTAAAATATCTGAGATCAGAGTTTTAATATATTATTAAAACTACTTCATAATAAAAAAGCATCCACTTTGGATGCTTTTTTATTAGCCTTATTTTAATACGATTGCATTAAAAATTAAGCTTGTAACTCACGCGCTTTAGACATGGTTAATGCCAGGTCTTCAATCATGTCTTCCTGACCACCAACCGTACCACGGCGACCAAGTTCCATCAGGATTTCACGCGCAGATACGCCATATTTCGCTTCAGCGCGTTTAGCAAACAACAGGAATGAAGAGTAAACACCGGCATAACCTAAAGTTGCCGCATCACGGTCGGCACGGATCGGGTTGTGCATCATTGGAATCACCAGATCTTCAGCAACGTCTTGTACTTTAAACAAGTCAACACCAGTGTCCATACCCATACGGTTTGCCACAGCGATAAACAATTCGAGTGGTGTATTACCCGCACCAGCACCTAAACCTGCAGACGCCAAATCAACACGTACCGCACCTGCTTGAACCGCAGCAACAGTATTCGATACACCCATGCCTAAGTTGTGGTGACCGTGGAAACCAAGCTCAATGCTTGAATCCAAGTGTTGACGTAAGTGACCCACACGGTCGATCACGTCCTGCGGAAGCATATAACCCGCTGAATCTGTCACGTAAATACAGTTTGCACCGTAAGACACCATCTTGTTTGCTTCTTCAAGCAATTTTTCAGGAGATGCCATATGCGCCAACATTAAGAAACCGACGGTGTCCATTTCTAGTTTACGTGCAGCGGTGATGTGCTGTTCAGAACAATCCGCTTCAGTACAATGCGTCGCCACACGAATAGTAGAAACACCAATTTCATGTGCCATTTTCAAATGGTCAACCGTACCGATACCCGGAAGAAGTAATGCAGAAATTTTTGCATTCTTCATACGTGGTACAACAGCAGACAAATATTCTTCATCTGTTGCAGCAGCAAAACCGTAGTTCACTGATGAACCGCCAAGGCCATCACCGTGTGTTACTTCAATTAAAGGTACGCCAGCATCATCAAGTGCTGTTGAAATTGCAATCATTTGCTCAACAGTCGTTTGATGGCGCTGCGGGTGCATACCATCACGTAAAGTCATATCATGAACAATAATCTTAGACATTTTGGTATTCCTTTAAGCTTCAGCGGTGTTGAACACGTGTTCTGCAAACATTTCTGCAGTACGTGCAGCTGCTGCAGTCATAATATCCAGGTTACCTGCATATTTCGGCAGGAAGTCACCCAGACCTTCAACTTCCAAGTAAATTGATACACGGTTGCCATCAAATACCGGACCATTTACCAGCTTGTAACCTGGTACGTATTTTTGAACTTCCTTGATCATGGCATGTACAGATTCAGTAATCGCTGCCTGATCCGGCTCACCTTCTACTAGACAGTGAACAGTATCACGCATCATTAGAGGTGGCTCAGCCGGGTTAATGATGATGATCGCTTTACCTTGTTTCGCGCCGCCGACTTTCTCAATGGCACCTGCAGTAGTACGTGTGAATTCATCAATGTTTTTACGCGTTCCCGGACCAACCGACTTAGTCGATACAGTTGCAATGATTTCGCCGTATTCAACAGGCTGAACGCGAGAAATCGCTGCAACCATAGGAATCGTTGCCTGACCGCCACAAGTTACCATATTGACGTTTGGCACTTCACCTTGTTCAAGCAATGCTTCAAGGTTGACAGGTGGTACGCAGTAAGGACCAATTGCAGCTGGTGTTAAGTCAATCATTAACACGCCAAGCTCGTTCAGCTTACGGCTGTTTTCAGCATGTACATAAGCAGAAGTTGCATCGAAGGCGATTTTGATGTCATCTTCAACTACGTGAGGCAGC
>NZ_JAVXCI010000058.1:0-14947 GCF_036659555.1 Acinetobacter sp. | reverse complement strand
ACGCCTTCAGCAGTGGTTTTTAAACCCATTTTTGCTGCACGTGCTAGACCTTCAGAAGTTGGGTCAATCCCCACCATCCATACTGGTTCTAACCATTCGCTGCGTTGCAGTTTATAAAGCAAATCAGTACCAATATTACCTGGACCGATCAATGCACATTTAATCTTTTTCATGAATGTACTCTCTTGTATTCCCTTATTCAGCAGCAAAAGCAGCTGTTACTGAACCAAAGCCTTCAATTTCAACTTTGAATTCGTCGCCAGGCTGAGCTACAACCATTGGACCCAAAGCACCAGTCAAAATAATGTCGCCTTTTAGCAATGGACGGCCACGGCGTACCATTTCATCTGCCAGCCACACAGCAGCATTTAACGGGTTTGCCAGACATGCTTTACCCACGCCTTGAGAAACCACTTCGTCGCCACGTGTCATGACCATCTTGCAGTTCACAAGATCAAGGTTTTCCAGTTTGACAGGCTTAGAGCCCAGAACGAATGCAGCAGAAGATGCGTTATCCGCCACAGTATCAATCAGGCTGATTTTCCAGTTTTCGATACGGCTATCGACCACTTCAATTGCAGGCAGTGCATAATCAGTTGCGCTGATAATGTCTGCATACGTGTGTTTTTCTTTGGTTAAATCCTGGTTAATCACCAATGCGATTTCTGCTTCAACTTTCGGCTGAATCAGAAGGCCAGCTGGAATTGCTTCACCATCGCCATAGGCCATATCGGCAAATAACATACCGAAATCCGGCTGATCTACACCCAGTTGCGCTTGAACGACTTTAGACGTCAAACCAATTTTGCGACCCACCAGACGGCGACCTTCAGACAAAGCACGCTCGGTATTCACTTCCTGAACGGCATAGGCGATATCTACGTCAGCACTTTCACCGCCAAGTTCCGGGCGAATCGGTGCAATCGCAGTTTGTGATAATTCAGCGCTACGAAGTGCTTGTGCAACTGATTCAACAACAGCAGAATTCGACATCAATGTTTCCTTAAACTGCAAAAATTAGGCTTATGCCGGCATCTAAGAGGGACAGAAAATATGAAAATGATCAGGCTGATCATCCGCATGGACTGCCTTTCTCAGAGCGAGCATAGGAATAAACAGTTTTAGGATGGGAAAAATCCGGCGTTTGTGCCAATAGTTATTTTATTTTTTGCTATAGCTATTATCTATAAGAATAATTTATAAAAAATTAAATAAAACAAAATCTTATTGTTTAAAACACATCGTTATTTAGCAAAATAACTGCCATAATATGACCGAATAAAATCAGTACAATTACGACTTTAGACTAAAAGATAAGAACCAGCGCTTAAATCTGCAGCATTCCCCAGCCAATTTAAACCGGGGAACTGCTTGTTTTTCATTACAACCAAGATACTGGATTAAACTGCTTGTTTCCATTGGACTTTAGCCAACAAAGCGCTATGCAAAGCAGCCACATCATCCACGATACAGACTGGATTAAATTGTGCTAAAAGTTCAGGTTCATGCACACCATAACTTACCCCAACGCTTGGCATGGCAATATTTTGCGCCATTTCCAGATCATAAGACGTATCACCGACCATAATCGCATGTTCAGCCTGCACACCGGTTTCCGCCAGAATTTCTTCTAACATGAGTGGATGAGGTTTAGAATGGGTTTCGCTGGCTGCGCGCGTACTCACAAACAGCTCTTCACTGTTCGTCTGTTTTAATACACGATCCAGACCTTTACGGCTTTTCCCTGTGGCTACTGCCAGCTTCACGCCTTGCTGCTGTAAATCTGCGAGCATGTGCGCTACGCCTTCAAACCAGGAATCTCCTGATGAGTTGGCAACATAGTGATCGGAATAAGCCTGCAAAATATCCGTATGTAATTCTGGTACTGTCGGGAATAAACGCTGTGCAACTTCAGGTAAACCCAGTCCAATAATACTTTTCGCATCTGCATCCGTTAACGGCTGCTGAAACTGCTGTGCGGCAAACTGCAAACTCGCCACGATTTGACCCACTGAATCAAATAAAGTGCCATCCCAATCGAAAATGACCAATTTTACAGGTGAGTTCATAAAAGATTTCCTAGATTTGATTCAGTCTTGAAGCCCTCTCCTACAAGGAGAGATTTTTTTTCATTCTTAAGCAAATGACTTTATTAAAAGAACCAATAAAGTCGAATTATCAATGAAGTTTTAATTCAACATTGCTCTTTAATAAGTAACGTTCCCTCTCCTGAACGAGTTTAAAGCACTGCTTTAAACGACGTGCAAGAAGGAGACTTGCTCAGCAGTGCTGCTTAGGGAGAGGATTCTTTCGAAATTTAATCTCCCCTCTTGCGGAACAATGTTCCTCATCTTTAAGAAATAGGGGAATTCCCTCCTTTTTCAAAGGAGGGTGAGGGTGGATTAAATTTATTAAAAGAAAAAATAAGTCCTTATTGGGCAGCCGGTTTATCCGCTTTCTGCGCTCTTAACTGCGCCACCAGACTCTGCATATCTTCTGGCAATGGTGCTTCAATTGCTGGATAGCCCGGAATGTCCAGACGCATTGCATGTAAACACAAACGGCGTGGTTTTGGCCCACGATATTCTGTTTCATGCCCATACTTTTCATCGCCTACTAACGGATGGCCAATACTCAAACCATGAACACGAATCTGATGGGTACGACCAGAAAGCGGAGATGCATACACCAGTGTGGCATGCATAAAACGTTCCTGCACATTCCACTGGGTTTTAGACTCTTTACCTTCTTTCGGGGACACACAGACACGACGTTCACCATTGGCCAGCTCATAACGATGTAAAGGTGCATCAATCAACTGTTTATCCAGACTGACCTGCCCTTTTACCACAGCCGCATAGGTTTTTTTGATTTTATGTTCACGTAACATATCTTGTAATGTTTTCAACACGCTACGCTTTTTAGAAATCATCACCAAACCGGAAGTATCACGGTCAATCCGGTGAATCAGTTCCAGATACTTTTTACCAGTCGCTGCACGCAAGCCTTCAATCAGGCCATAGGCCACACCGCTACCACCATGCACAGCAATCCCGGAAGGTTTATTCACGACCATCAAACCTTCATCTTCATAAATCACACGGGCCAATAAGCCTTGTGCCACTTTGTCGGAAACAGGTGCAGCAGATTCATCTTTTTGTTCATAGCGAATCGGCGCAACGCGAATCTGGTCACCGATTGCGAGTTTGGTTTCTGCTTTAATGCGTTTTTTATTAACGCGAACCTGGCCTTCACGAATCAGACGATAGATACGGCTTTTTGGCACACCTTTCAGACGACTAAACAGGAAATTATCGATGCGTTGTCCATCTTGATGTTCATCCACTTCAAACCAAGTGACGTTTTGCCATTGTTGCGTAGAATTCATACAGTTACGATGACCCAAAAAATACTAAAATTGATTAAAAACTGATCACTTAGGCTATGCTTTACCCAATAAAGGTAAGCTTAACCCATAGGCAGATGATGCAAGGTTTGATATAGTCAGCGCATGGATACCACCGTTAGTGTGAAAAAATTTAAAAACTTCAATTTTTTGGAGTTCGATATTAAATTTCTCAATTCACATTAAATACGGAAAGGTCCCTAAAGAATATGCCGACGCCGAAGGCTTTATTATATCGGCAAAAAAGCAAACTGTTGCGTTTAATTGTATTTCGGTACATAAATCAGTTTGCCGCAAAAAATATGTCGCCAACCAAAAGTTGGTTTTAAACGTAAACTGATACACATCAGATAAGTCGCGTCCTAAAGTCGCATTCAGGCTACAACGTTGATGTATTGGATCTGCACATGAAGCACTGATACGATGATAATTCCGTATCAAGACACTCTATCTGTAAATGAAGAGATGATCTTTAAGCTAAGTGACAGTGAAAGTTACTCACATCCAATGCACCGTCTGTCCGCCAGTGAATCGTTTAGGTTACTTTAATCAACTCATGATTAAAGCCGTATTGCCATCATCAATATGGACATCAAAAACCGAAGCCCAACAAAAAAGGCCGGTAAAAAAGCTCAGACCACAATTGTAGTATTTTGAGATCTGGGTGTTGATCCTTAATGTATGGTGTTCGCTACGTGAATAGCGATGTTTTGTTGTGTATCGCTATTAGGTGTTACACCCATGAAACGTATGTTGATTAATGCAACACATGCCGAAGAAATTCGCGTTGCACTTGTCACTGGTCAGCGTCTTTACGATTTCGACTTAGAGAATCGTACCCGTGAGCAAAAAAAATCCAATATCTATAAAGGCCACGTCACCCGCGTAGAGCCTTCCCTGGAAGCTGTGTTTGTAGAATACGGCGCCGGCCGCCAAGGCTTCCTGTCCATGCGGGAAATTGCAAATTCTTACTACAAGGCAGACCCTCGCCAAACTTCAAATATCCGCGAACTGATCACTGAAGGCACAGAGCTTTTGGTGCAGGTGGAAAAAGAAGAGCGCGGCAATAAAGGCGCAGCCCTTTCCACCTTCATTTCACTGGCCGGGCGCTATCTGGTGCTGATGCCGAACAACCCGAAAGGCGGCGGCATCAGCCGTCAAATTTCCGGTTCAGTCCGTGACGAATTGAAAGAAATGCTGGCATCGCTCAGCGTGCCGCGCGGCATGAGCGTGATTGTGCGTACCGCCGGCATCGGCCGTTCGCAGGAAGAGCTGCAGCTGGACCTGCAGCACCTGCTGGACCTTTGGGCGCAAATCCAAAGCACTTCAAGCTCTGGCCCGTCGCCAATGCTGGTGCATCAGGAAGCCGGCGTAGTCACCCGCGCCATCCGCGACTACCTGCGCGATGACGTTGCTGAAATCCTGATTGACTCTGAGCAGGCCTATAACGAAGCCTACAACTTTGTTAAAGCCGTGATGCCGCGTCAAATCGACAAATTAAAAACCTATACGCTGAATGAGCCTTTATTTGCTCACTTCGGCATTGAAAGCCAAATCCAAACGGCTTATGAACGTGAAGTCAAGCTTCCTTCAGGCGGTTCAATCGTCATTGACCAAACAGAAGCCTTGGTGTCGATCGACATCAACTCTGCAAAATCAACCCGCGGCCATGACGTTGAAGACACAGCGCTCAACACCAACCTTGAAGCAGCCGAAGAAATCGCGCGCCAGCTGCGCCTGCGCGATATCGGCGGCCTGGTAGTGATCGATTTCATCGACATGACCAAAGACCGCAACCAGCGCATGGTTGAAGCGAAACTGCGTGAAGCGACGCAAAGCGACCGCGCGCGCATTCAGTTTGGCCAGCTGTCACGCTTCGGCCTGATGGAAATGAGCCGCCAGCGCCTGCGCCCTTCGCTTGAAGAAGCTACAGGCTATGTCTGCCCGCGCTGCCACGGCACCGGCATGGTGCGTGACCTGCGTTCGCTTTCACTGTCAATTATGCGCAAAGTGGAAGAAATTGCCCTGCGTGAGCGCCATGGTGAAGTTCAGGTTGAAGTTCCTGTTGAAATTGCAGCCTTCCTGCTGAATGAAAAGCGCCACAGCCTGGTTTACTTAGAACAAACCTCCGGTGTCCGTGTGACTGTGCTTCCTCACCCGCACTTAGAAACCCCGCATTACGAAATTTCCTATAACCCTGAAGGCTTTGCGCCGACCAGCTATGAACGCACCGAAGCGACCCGCTCCAGCGAAAAAGAGCTGGGCTACGAAGCGGCCGAATGGCATTTAGAGCAGGATCAAGCCGCGCAGGCCCCGGCGCAGCCGCAGGAAAAAGGCCAAAGAAGGCAGAAAATCCAGCAGCAGCCTGCACAGCAGGCGCCTGCCCCGGCGGCGCCGGTACAGGCTTCTTCAAGCCCATGCGCATGGCTGGAAAATCTGTTTGTGCAGAAGCAGGCAGCAACAGTTGATCAGGCGCGCACTGCAAACAATGCAGCGGCAGCCATTGAGCAAATGGTCAATGGCGGCGCAGTCAGCCGCGGCCAGCTGGGCCAAGTGGTTTCGGCTCCGGCCGCAGCGGCAGCCCCTGTACAGCCGGCAGCAGCAGCTGTTCCTGTCAATAATGCCTACTTGACGCCTTCCAGCGTGGCGCTGAAAGCTGAAAGCCGCGAAGCGGACAAGCTGGCAGCCGACAAGGACGAAAAAGCGCAGCGCAGCAATAAAAAGCCGCGCAATAAGCATAAAGAACCCCGCGAGCAGGCGCAGCAGCAGGAAAGCGCAGCCCATCAAGTGCATGAAGAAATTGTTCAGGTATCACGCCAGGAACAGCGTCAGGAAGCGCGCGAAAACAAGCGCAGCTCGCGCCGCCCGCACAGCAGTGAGCAGCAGGACGTTCAGAACAATGAACCGCAAGCTGCCGTGCCGCGCCGCGACCGCAACAGCCCGCGCCCAAGCCGCCCGAACCGCCACCGCGACCCAAGCGTGCTGAATGAAGCGGCTGCGCCGAAACAGGCGCCTGCAGAAAATGCAGCGCCGGCGCGCCAGCCAAAAGCTGAAACGGTAGATGCGCCGCGTCAGGAAATCATGCCGACAGCGCTGGTGGTGAATATTGATCAAGCGCAAAGCGAGATCATAGCCCTTGCGCCGCAAGCGCAGACTGCTGAGCCGGAAAAAGCCGCTGCGCCAGCCGTGAAAGAAGAGCAAGCGCCGGCCAAAGCCGCTCCTGCAAAACCGCAGGAAAAGCCTGAAGAGCAGAAGCCGCGCCAGCAGCAGGTCACACGCGCCAGCAACGATCCGCGCCAGCGCCGCCGCCAGCAGCGCGAAGCGCAGGCGCGCCAGCCTGCAGCGCCTAAAATTGCGCCGTCTCAGGTGCCTGAGCTTGCGCAGCACACTGTCGGCAGCCTGATCCGCCATGTCTACGGCAGCGACTGCTCTGTGCTGATTGAACAGTTTGGATTGATTCCGACGTTCAACCGCGCGCTGCTGAAGTTCACCGAGGCGCATGCCGCGGCGCTGGCTGCGCCAGCCGCAGCTGAAGCAGAGAAGAAACCGGTTACGCGTGATGCGGCGGTGTCAAAATCTGCGCCGGAAGCTGAGCCGGCGCCTGTGCTGGACCTGACGCCGCCTAAGCCGGCATCGGACAGCCGTGTAGCCAATGATCCGCGTGAACGCCGCCGCCTGGCGAAGCAGGCGCTGGAACAGGCGAAACAGGCGCATGCAGAAGAGCCGGCAAAAGCTGAAGAAGCAGCGCAGGCTGAAGCTCCAGTACCGCAGCCGGCAGCAGAAGCGCCAGCTGAAACTCTAGCGGCTGAAAAAGCCCCGGAACCGGCAGCTCAAGCGGAAGCAGCAGCTGAGCCTGTGCAAGCAGAGCTTCCGGCCGAAGCTGAATTGCCTGCCGCAGCCGAACAGCCTGCGCCTGCAGCGCAAGACGCTGGGGAAACAGCTGATGTTCAAACATCTGATAATGCAGAAAAATCTGAATCCGAAGAAACTGAACAGCAGAAAGCGGACAAAGACAAGCCTGCACGCCCGCGCCGTCCGCGCGGCCGCCCGCCGAAAAAAGCCAGCCCGGCAGCTGAGTAATCATTTGCTCAATTGCAGCTGATTAAAAAAATCCAGTCATTTCGGTGACTGGATTTTTTTTGCTACTTTCGTCAGATTAGGTTGATTGCACTAGACTGAAACGATTAAAAGACAATTGTACAAATTGCCGCAAAGCTTATTGCAAACAAATAGACGCATTGGATTACGAAAAATAAATAGGATGAGCATGAACCAAACCACCCAGCACGATCTGATCGGAATTGCTGATGTCGCAGCAAAAATTCCGGGCTTTATCGCCAAAGTTCCCAGCCTGCTCAGCGGCCTGAAGCAGGCCTATCTGCGCACCCCGAATACCCCGGCCGGACTGGGCATCGCTTTTGAAAAAGCCGTCATGCGCAATCCGGACGGCAATGCCCTGCTGTTTGAAGATCAGCGCTTCACCTATACCGAACTGAATGAATGGGCTAACCAGATTGGCCATTACTACCTTGCGCTGGGCGCGCAAAAAGGCGACGTGATTGCGGTCATGGTTGAAAACCGCCCTGAACTGGTTGCCTCGATTATCGCCTTGGCTAAAATCGGCGTAACCGCAGCCCTGCTGAACACCTCGCAAAGCGGCAAAGCGCTGGCGCACAGCATCAATCTGGTCAGCCCGATTGCGGTCATTGCCGGCGAAGAATGCCGCCAGGTTATAGATGACGTCCGTCAGGAGCTGCAGCTGCCGGCAGAGCGCTTTTACTGGTTCGCCGATCAGGCCACGCGCGCAGACGCAGGAAAAGCGCCTCTGGGCTATCTCAATCTGGCCGAAGCCATTGACCCCTTCCCGGCATTCAACACCCCAACCACACACAGTGTCAAAGGCAAGGACGGCCTGTTCTATATCTACACCTCCGGCACCACTGGCCTGCCCAAAGCGGTGATTTTCACCAACAGCCGCTGGACTTTAGCCTACGGCACCTATGGCCATGTGCTGAACCTGAACCCCAATGATGTCATGTACGTGACCCTGCCGCTGTATCATGCGACAGGCACGGTGGTGTGCTGGTGCGGCGTGATTGCCGGCGCCGCCGCTTTAGCCATCCGGCGCAAATACTCCACCTCCACATTCTGGCAAGACGTGCAGAAATTTGACGCTTCGGCCATCGGCTATGTCGGCGAACTGTGCCGCTACCTGATGGATGCGCCGCCGTCTGCGCTGGAAAAAGGCCACCGCGTGAAAAAGATGATCGGCAACGGCATGCGCCCGAATATCTGGAATAAATTCAAGCAGCGCTTCGGCATTGAAGAAGTTCTGGAACTGTATGCCTCCAGCGAAGGCAATGTCGGCTTCAGCAATGTGTTCAATTTTGACAATACTGTCGGCTTTTCTCCAACCCCCTACGCCATCATCCAGTTTGACAAAGAGAAAAATGAGCCGGTGCGCAATGCCGAAGGCTGGTGCATTAAAGTCAAAAAAGGCGAAACCGGCCTGCTGGTGGGCAAAATCACCCGCCGCTCGCCCTTTGACGGCTATACCGATGCGGAAAAAAACAAAGCCGTCATCATTAAAGACCTGTTCAAGCAGGGCGACGCCTACTTCAACACCGGCGACCTGGTGCGCGATATCGGCTTCCGCCATGCGCAGTTTGTCGACCGCTTAGGCGACACTTTCCGCTGGAAAGGCGAAAATGTGTCAACCACCGAAGTGGAAAACGCGCTCAGCGAATATGAGAAAATTGCCGAAGCCGTGGTCTACGGCGTGGAAATCCCGCATACCAACGGCCGCGCCGGCATGGCAGCCATCACGCTGGCCGACGGCGCCGCGCTGAATGAAGCGGACTGCGGCAAAATGGCGGCCGAATTCAGAAAATGCCTGCCGGCCTATGCCGTGCCGCTGTTCCTGCGCGTACAGCAGCAGGCCGAAACCACCGGCACCTTCAAATATCAGAAAAGCAAGCTGAAAGAACAGGCGTTTAACCCCAATGCAACCGATGAGCGCCTGCTGGTGCTACTGCCGAACAGCGCGGCCTACTGCGATTTGACCGCGGAGATTTTTGACAATATTCAAGCCTATAAATACCGCTTTTAAGCGGAATAACCGCCTGTTTTAGCCTTAAAGCAGGCGGTTTTGTTGGATTTATAATCAAACAAAAGCAAGTTTATGTTTTTTTGCTTGCGCTTGAATGAGATCTTGCTACAATACGCTCCATCAAACGAAGTGGTGCTGGAAATTTTTTCTTGCGCTGCGCATTCGGGCTAAGCCTGAGTGCAGGTTCAGGGTCGTTAGCTCAGTTGGTAGAGCAGTAGACTTTTAATCTATTGGTCCCGCGTTCGAGTCGCGGACGACCCACCATTTCCTTGATGCCACAGATGGGTCGTTAGCTCAGTTGGTAGAGCAGTAGACTTTTAATCTATTGGTCCCGCGTTCGAGTCGCGGACGACCCACCATCTATCTAAAATTTAATTTTAGACTATAATCAATTCAGTTTGATATCCCTGTTGGGTCGTTAGCTCAGTTGGTAGAGCAGTAGACTTTTAATCTATTGGTCCCGCGTTCGAGTCGCGGACGACCCACCACTCTCTTCAGGCTTCTTCCTTCCGCACCGGAAGCGAAATGACAGCCGCAAGCTTCACCTCAAGATACGGCGCACCGCCGCTTCTGACCCGCTATCCAAAACTGTTTCCGCATTTTTTATGCCGGGCTTACAGTTGCATTTTAAAACCCGCTTCGCCGGAAGAACAGCAGCCGGCATCCATGGGCCAAATCCGCCCAGTTATTTTGAATGCGCATTCCGGATCAGCTGATACGCCCGCGCCGGCTGCGGATAGCCTTTTGCGAACATTTCCTTATTTTTCGCCTGATGGTCATTGCGGATCTTTTCCACATCCATCACCAGCCGGTTTGGATCTTCAATCCGGTAGTAGAAATTCACCCCTTCCTTGCGGTGCACGGTTAATTCGGTCTGCTCCAGGTTCACTGTCCAGGTGTCTTTGCGGTAGGCGCCATCGCCGCCAGCCGTTGCATTTCTGTCTGTGAAGACTTTGCCGTAATGAATGATGCTGCGGTGCACGGTGCCGTCCGGCAGCAGATTTAAAATGAATTCCGCAGCGCCCTGTTCACAGGACACAAAATCATCTTCGCATGGAATATTGGCATGATAGCGCCCGATAAAATTCCGGGCATAAGCCGGAACCGGGCTGCCCGGCACAGCATGCCGGCTGCCGGCGGCGTCCGCCGTTTTAGGATGGCGCTCCTGTGCAGGCATGCGGCTATTTGCATCCGCAACCGATACCGCAGCAGGCTGCGGCGCCGGCTGCTCCTGCGGCGGCGGGGCTGCCTGCTGGCTGCATCCTGCAAGCAGGCTTCCAGCACAGACCGCAGCCATGCAGCTGATTGAATTGATGAAGTATTTTGACGCAGCACATTCCATAATTTGCCAATACCGCCTGATCTTTTTGCTATTGGGGGCTCCGCTGACATTGTAATCATTAACGAGAAGCCCTGCACAGTTCCTGCCGAAAATATTTTACAGACCGCATTGTCCGCGCTGGAAATTCAGGCGCCGGCCTGAAAGGCGCGCTTTTCTGCGCCTTTTACATATTTTAACTTTTTTCCGGAATTTTCCCCTTTAAATCAAGAACTGCGTCACCATTTTTAATATGAGGAAAATTATTTGATTCACCCTATTTCTATTTTTAAGGAGGCTTGAATGGCCACTGCTGGTTTATACCGTTCCAACCGCTCAAATATGATTGCTGGCGTCATTGGCGGTATTGCTGAACGTTTTGGCTGGAATGCAAATCTGCTGCGGATTATCTTTGTGATTATTTCCTGCATGAGCGCTGCCTTTCCAGGAATTTTGGTGTATCTGGCGCTGTGGCTGATTATGCCGAAGCAGGCGCCCGCCATTCAGAACCCGCAAGGCTACAGCAAGCCGGTGCGCACCGTAAATGATGATCCGCTGCGCTGACAGCGGCTCAGGCGGGCGCTGTTGAATTAATCCCTTAGACCTGTTTTTGGTCACTGCAGCTTTTCCCCAAAATGCTGCAGTTTTTTTTGCCCGCTTCAGCCGGGCTCACGCAGCCGGTTCAGCTGCTGATTCAGCGCGGCGATCATATCCGCGCGGCTGATGATGCCGGTCAGGCGCTGCTGCTCCACCACCGGAATATAGTTGAAAGAGCGCTCCACAAAATACGGCACCAAGTCCTGAATCGGCTGCTGCGGCTGCGCCGTCACCACCTGATGATTCATAATCTGATAGACATGATTTTCCCAGGAAGCTTTCGGATCGGCTGCGCGCTTGAACCATTCCACCACATCATACAGCGCCAAAGTGCCGACCAGCCGGTCCAGATCGCTGACCACCGGCAGGCTCATTAAATTCACCTGCTTGAATTTTTCCAGCGCAGACTGAATATCGTCTTCCGCGCGCAGGCAGATTACCTGCCGGGTCATAATGTCCCGGCAGGTGAACTGGCTGACTGCGCGCGCATTGGCGATTTCCTGCGCCTTTAAAATAATCTTCTGCAGGTCGTAGTCGCTGATATCCAAAAGCTGGGTTTGATGATCCAGCACATTTTGAATATCCTGCGGCTGAATGCTGACTTTCTGGGTCGGAGTTGGGCCGGCGGTGCGGCGGTTCAGCTGAGCTTTCTGCGGGTACTGCTTGCCCAGCAGGCGGTTGAAGATAACCGCCGCAAACATCAGCAGCATTGAGTTCAGCAGCACTGGATACAGCACAAACATATAGCCCAGATCATGCACCGCCTTGCCGCCCAGCACTGCGGTGATCGCCACGGCCCCGCTGGGCGGATGCAGCGAATCTGTGCTCATCATCAGGATAATCGCCAGCGCCACCGCGATGCTGAAAGCTCCAGTCAGATTTGGAATCAGCATGGCGCAGCTGACGCCGATCACGCCGGCAAGGGTATTGCCCACCACCATATTCCACGGCTGCGCCAGCGGGCTGGCCGGCACAGCGAACAGCAGCACCGACGAAGCGCCCATCGGCGCAATGTACCATGCGTTTAAACCGCCCAGCGCCAGCCAGCTGATGAAGGATGACAGCGCCAGCCCGATCAGCGCGCCTAGGCCGCAGAGCAGGCGCTCTTTTAAGGGTAAAACTTTAAAGTTGGGTTTAAGCGTATTCAGCCAGTCTGCTTTTGAGTGAAACACGGTTTGCCTTGCATGCTGTTTTAACGGGTGCGGCAATTATAAAGCCGCGGCTCATTAAGGTGTATTTATTTTATACCTTTTAATTATCACTAAAGCCATTTTAACCGCATTTACTTTTGATCATCGGCTGGCCTCAGCGCATCAGCAGCATTGCCCATTCCTGTATTTGCCGTGATTGCTGGCCACACAGGCATGCCCAAAGAAATTCCCGTGATTATTGCTGAAGTTGGCGCATCATGCGCTTTCAGCCCAACACCTATAAGTGCTTTTTAATTCCATAATATTTTGATATTATTAAAATTAATAAAAACAGCCATCCAAATCAAAATAAAGCAAATGATTGAGCGGCTCTTTCAGCCATTACAGCAAAGTAAAAAAAGAATTGCCGTGAATTTAGCTCGCACCAATCGCTGGATTATTTCTTGTTTTTACTGGCCTATTATTTGCCGCAATCTTTAACTAGCTCATGACTGATATCAATCTTTCCCTGGGCCTGTTCATGCTGATCATTCCAGCCTTTTTATTCTATTCATGTTTTATCTATATCCCGCTCCTGATCTATTTTTTAGTACTGCAGCATTTTCATAAGTTTCACCTCTTCAGCATTGCTTTAGCTGCAATATTCGGTTTTTTCAGCTTTTATTGCCTATCTCAGCCCAATGATTTTTTAGCAGCTTTTAACCTGCTGATACTGCTCTTATTTTTCATTTTACCTACAGCAAGTTTTTTTATTTTTCTGAGTTTAAGAAGCCATAAAAGAATCATGCTGGCGAACTTAAGCCTTCACGCGGACAATAAAATCCAGCGCTAAAATTACACCTATGTATTTTGTACAGAAACTTTGCCACTCCCCTGCAAAATCCTTATACTTAGAGCCAATTTTTCTCTAATTTTAAGTGGATGACCATGAGTCGCGCCATATCGCATATTGATACCTTCCAAGGCTTAATTCTTGCCTTGCAAAACTATTGGGCTGAACAAGGCTGCGTCATTTTGCAGCCATACGACATGGAAATGGGCGCAGGGACATTCCACACAGCAACTTTCCTTCGCGCTTTAGGGCCTGAAACCTGGAACGCGGCTTATGTGCAGCCTTCACGCCGCCCGAAAGACGGCCGCTACGGTGAAAACCCGAACCGCCTGCAGCACTACTACCAGTTTCAGGTGGTGCTGAAACCGAACCCGGACAACATCCAGCAGCTTTACCTAGACTCGTTAGAAGCCATTGGTATTGATACCCTCACTCACGATATTCGTTTCGTAGAAGACAACTGGGAATCTCCAACACTCGGCGCATGGGGCTTAGGTTGGGAAGTTTGGCTCAACGGTATGGAAGTGACTCAGTTTACTTACTTCCAACAAGTCGGTGGTGTTGAATGTTACCCAGTAACAGGTGAAATCACTTACGGTCTTGAACGTTTGGCCATGTACTTACAAGGTGTCGATTCAGTTTACGATCTTGTTTGGACCAAAGGTCAATTCGGCACTGTGACTTATGGCGATGTATTCCATCAAAATGAAGTTGAGCAATCGACCTATAACTTTGAATATGCCAACGTTGAAAAAATGTTTGAATTATTCGATTTCTATGAAGCTGAAGCAACTCGCTTAATGGAAGCTGAACTTCCACTTCCTGCGTATGAACAAGTGATTAAAGCATCGCACAGCTTTAACTTGCTCGATGCACGTGGTGCGATTTCTGTGACTGAGCGTCAACGCTATATTTTACGTGTACGTACTTTGGCACGTTCAATTGCACAAAGTTATGTGGCTGCTCGTGCCAAGCTTGGTTTCCCAATGGCAGAACCGCATTTACGTGATGAAGTTTTAGCTCAACTGAAAGCTCAGGTTGAAGCGGAAGCGGCTCAAGCAGAAAAATCAGCGGAGAACAAATAATGTCTAAACATACCGTTTTATTTGAACTTGGCTGTGAAGAACTTCCACCCAAAAACTTAAAAACTTTACGTGATGCATTGCAAGCTGAAACTGTAAAAGGCTTAAAAGATGCAGGCTTGGCTTTTGAAGCAATTGAAGCCTATGCAGCACCTCGCCGTTTGGCATTGAAAATCATTAATGTCGATGGTGCTCAAGCAGATACGCAAAAACGTTTTGATGGCCCTGCGGTACAAGCGGCTTATGATGCGGAAGGTAAACCAAGCAAAGCGCTTGAAGGCTTTATGCGCGGTCAAGGCATTACTGCGGATCAAGTTTCAACCTTCCAAGCCGGTAAAGTTGAAAAAGTCTGCTACCTAAAAGACGTGAAAGGCCAAAGCCTTGACGTTTTACTGCCGCAAATTTTACAAACTGCTTTAGATAATCTTCCTATTGCAAAACGTATGCGTTCT
>NZ_JAVXCI010000057.1:0-19848 GCF_036659555.1 Acinetobacter sp. | reverse complement strand
ATATCGCAAGTTTAAAAAAGAAAATGCCAGTCAATTTCTTAACTGACTGGCATTACGCTGAGAAAGCGGCTTTTTTATGGGCTGGCGCATATTTCAGAGAGATTAACAGCCGGCAGTGCCAAGCGCATGGCCGCGCCGGCATCAGCCAAAGGCGGCGGCTAAACGATTACTGCGCTTAAATGCATCACATGCTTATTCCTCAAGCCCGCCAAATAGGGTGTATTTGATTTCCATATAGTCTTCAATGCCGTATTTAGAGCCTTCCCGGCCTAAGCCCGAATGCTTGACGCCGCCAAAAGGCGCGACTTCATTGGAAATAATGCCCTTATTGATGCCCACCATGCCGTATTCCAGCTGCTGGCTCATGCGCCATGCGCGGCCTAAGTTATTGGTATAGCAGTAGGACGCCAAACCGAAATCTGTATCATTCGCCATTTCTACAGCCTGGCGCTCAGTCTCAAATTTAAATACAGCGGCCAGCGGGCCAAAGGTTTCCTGCGTTGCTACATCCATATCCGGCGTGACATCGGCAATCAATGTCGGCTCAAAGAACAGCGCGCCGGCTGCATGCGGCTGGCCGCCTGCAATCAGTTTGGCGCCTTTATCCAATGCATCCTGAATATGCGACTGCACTTTCTGCACGGCTTGCTGATTGATCACCGGCCCAATGTCATGACCACCCTCCAAGCCGTTTCCAATTGAAAACGCTTGCATTTTTTCATTCAGGCGCTGAATAAACTGCTCATAAATGCCGGCCTGCACCAAAAAGCGGTTCACGCAGACGCAAGTCTGCCCGGCATTTCTGAATTTGGCGATTAATGCGCCGTTGACCGCATCTTCCAGATTGGCATCGTCAAAAACAATAAACGGCGCATTGCCGCCCAGCTCCAGCGAAACTTTCTTCAAGGTCTTGGCAGATTTTTCCAGCAGCAGCTTGCCCACAGGCGTAGAGCCTGTAAAAGTGAACTTTCTCACATCATTGCTTTCAAAAAATGCATCGCCGATTTGGGCCGCATCGCCGGTAATAACACTGAAGACTTCTCCCGGCACGCCGGCCTGCATCGCCAAATCCGCCATAGCCAGCGCGGTAAATGGCGTTTCCGGCGCAGGCTTGACAATGCAGGGACAGCCGGCCGCCAGCGCTGGAGCCACTTTGCGGGTAATCATGGCGGCTGGGAAATTCCACGGGGTAATGGCGGCCACAATGCCGACCGGCTGCTTGGTCACCACAATCTGCGCATCCGCATACGGGCTTGGAATCACATCGCCATAAGTGCGTTTGGCTTCTTCGGCAAACCATTCCACAAAACTGGCCGCATAAATAATTTCACCCTTCGCTTCCGCCAAAGGCTTGCCCTGCTCGCTGGTTAAAATGAATGCCAGTTCGTCCGCATGCTGCAGCAGCAGATCATTCCATTTTTTTAAAATAATTGAGCGCTGTTTTGCCGTTTTGGCTTTCCATGCAGGCCATGCGTCTTTCGCAGCCTGAATCGCCTGTTCAGCTTCAGCCTTGCCCATATTCGGCACAGAACCGATGACTTCTAAAGTTGCAGGGTTGATGACCTCTGCCGTCTGCCGGCTTTGGGCATCGAGCCATTGGCCGCCTATGCAGGCTTTTTCATGGAATAAATTAAGCTGGTTCAATTGCATCACGCATTCCTTTCATCTCGGCACTATGCTCGCATAAATGCCGATCAACGCTGTATTTCATGGCGGAACATAAAATAGGATAAAAATGTACGCCCGCAGCCGCATGCCGAAATGGCCGGCAGGCTAAAGCCCCGCCACCGGCTCCACGCATGGCTGCCACTGTGAAGGGAGCCATTGCTCCCGCGGGCCATCCGCCGCTTTTTTATTGCCGGCTGGAGTCTTGCAATGCCAGTCTACACCTAAATTGTGCGCATCTTCCCTGCAGCCTGTATGGTTAATGCTGCAAAAACGCTTTGCCTGCAATGCTGTTTTGATTATTTTTCCAGAATGGCCATGTGATTTTGTTCATTTTATCATCCCAACTGGCTGGAGCGGTCAATGGTCAAAAACGGCGGGCCTTGCCGCCTGCCTCAAAACCTTCGATGCACCGATGCTGCGCGGCAGCATAGATAAAACGCTCAATTAAAAAAGCCAGCCAATAATTAAATTGACTGGCTTAAACAGCGCGGACTGGCGTGCAGCCCAGCCACGGTTAAAGTTTCGGGTCGCGCAGCTGCACTGAACCTGAATTGGCTTTCAGCAAAGTTTCAGCCAGCTTATTCATCACCGCTGGAACCAGCGCATCGGCCACTTGCGCCGCATGCAGGCCCAGCTTCTCGCCTAAGGTCGGCTTGCGGCGCGTTTCAATCACATAGATATCATGCTGCGGCAGCAGATTCAGCAAAAACTCATCGGAAGTCTGCAGGCGGTCGACCAGATTCAGATCCAGCGCATCGTGCCCATACCAGTGCTCGCCGGTTGCCACTTTTTCCACATTCAGCTGCGGGCGGTATTTTTCCACAAAATGCTTAAACAGCGCATGGGTCTGCTGCAGCTCTTCTTCAAACTTGGCTTTGCCCTCTTCGGTATTTTCACCGAACATGGTCACGGTGCGCTTGTACTGGCCTGCGGTATAAAGCTCAAAGTCGATATGCTTTTCCTTCAGCAGGCGGTTGAAATTCGGCACTTGCGCTACGACGCCTATGGAACCCACTACAGCAAAAGGCGCAGAAACAATTTCTGAGCCGATGCAGGCCATCATATAGCCGCCGCTGGCAGCCACTTTGTCTACGCAAATCGTCAGGTGAAAGCCGGCGTCGCGCAGGCGCACCAGCTGCGCAGCCGCCAAGCCATAGCCATGCACCATGCCGCCCGGGCTTTCCAGACGCACGACAACACGGTCCTTGCCAGCTTTAGCTGTTGCTAAAATCAAGGTGATTTCTTCACGCAGCTGCTCAACAGCAGACGCTGCGGTATCGCCTTTAAAGTCCAAAACATAAATTTTCTGATTGGTTTTTTTGCGGGCGCGCGCTTCTTTGGACAGCTGCTGCGCCAGCTGCAGCAGCTCCAATTTGGAAGCCGTGCTTTGCGCAATTTTTTTACGCTGTTCATTAATACGCGCATTTAAATGGCTAACGCGGATTTCAGCCGGCAATTTAGAAGTGTGGAATAGCATACCGATACAAGCCCGTTTAATTCATATTTTATGAGGAATAAGATGCGGGCGCTTCCCCCGGAATTCAATTTATATTTTGAAAATAATTATCATTGCAGAATTTGCATCAATCAAAAACGCTGCAGACTTTTCAGTTGAAATTGGCATGGCCTGATTTTCCTGATTAAATAATGCTTTACAGCAGAAATTTGCCGATAGAAACCGAAGCCTTATAATCCAGCCCCGGCTTTCTGTCCGGCAATAATTCATTCACTTTACAGCGGCAGACTCATTATGTTCAGTACTTTCCTTAGCAGGCATGCGGGCAGCGCCCTTCTGGCGGCCCTGCTCTCCGCCGGCATTTCCAGCCCCGGCTTTGCGGACAGCCCGCCTGCTGCGCAAGCATACGCCGCTGAAGCCTATCAGTCGGATCTGCAGCAGTTTAAAGACTTCTCCGCTGCCCATTCGCCTGCATTTACAGCCCTGTTTTCACAAATTGATGCTGAAGATGAGCATGCCGTTACCGAAGCTCAGTTTTCCAGCATGCAGCTGCAGCTTGAAGATATGGCCGCCGCTGTGCAGAAACTAGCGCTGCGCAGCCCCGAAGCGCAGCGCGTTCAAGCTGAACTGCTGACTTTGATGGATTTCTTTGCGCGCTATTTAACGGCTTTGAAAACCGCTGACATCAGAATCATGCAGCAGCTTGATGCTGAAAAAGCGCTGCTGATGCAGAATCTTAATAATGCGAAGGCGCAGCTGTTTGCAAAAACAGCGCAATAAAAAAGAGCCTCCCGGCTCTTCTCTATGCGTCGCTCAAATGCTGCTTTAATTAACCGAAACGGCCGGTAATGTAGGCTTCTGTCAGCTGATGATCCGGCTGGGTGAAAACTTTCTCAGTCGAGTTGACTTCAATCAGGTCACCCAAATGGAAGTATGCTGTGCGGTCAGATACACGGGCTGCTTGCTGCATGGAGTGCGTTACAATCGCAATAGTGTACTGCGCGGAAAGTTCTGAAATCAGCTCCTCCACTTTTGCAGTCGCAATCGGGTCCAGCGCAGAACATGGCTCATCCATCAGAATCACTTCCGGGCTGACCGCAATGGTGCGCGCAATGCACAGGCGCTGCTGCTGGCCGCCTGACAGGCCGGTGCCCGGCTGGCTTAAGCGGTCTTTTACTTCATCCCAAAGGCCGGCTTTGCGCAGGCTGTTTTCGACAATTTCTTCCATGTCGTATTTGTCGCGCGCCAAGCCATGCAGCTTAGGGCCGTACGCCACATTCTCAAAAATTGATTTCGGGAACGGGTTCGGCTTCTGGAACACCATGCCGACCTGCGCGCGCAGCAGCACCACGTCCAAATTCGGATCGTAAATATCCTGATTGTCCAGCATCACCTTGCCTGTCACGCGGCAGGAATCAATAGTGTCATTCATGCGGTTCAGTGTCCGCAGGAAAGTCGATTTGCCGCAGCCGGACGGCCCGATGAATGCAATCACTTCATTTTCGTAGACCTGCAGGTCAATGCCTTTGATTGCTTCCGCTTCGCCGTAGTACACATGCACATCAGAAGTGCTGAGCTTAACATTTTTCGACTTGGCGTCTTTTTTCGCGCTGGACTGCGTATCAAACTGCGACACAAAAGAAGTCGATGGCTGTTTTTGCGCTTCCGGAGAAGCCGTAAATTGTGTTTGCTCTGGATTCACTGCTTTATCCTGATCTAAGGAATTCGTTTTTGATGTTGCCGTTGCCGTATTCATATAATGCTCTCAATTACCAGCGCACTTCAAATTTCTTGCGCAGCCAGATGGCTAAACTGTTCAAGCCGATCATCAGCGCAAGAAGCACGATAATGGCAGCCGCCGTGCGGCCTTCAAAGAAGTTGCGCAATTCATTGCCTTGCCACAGGAAAATCTGCACAGGCAATGCCGTAGACTGATCCAGCGGCGTTGCCGGAACGCTGGCGACAAAGGCGCTCATGCCAATCAATAATAATGGCGCGGTTTCACCCAAAGCCTGCGCTACGCCAATAATCGCGCCGGTTAAAATACCCGGCAAAGCCAGCGGCAGCACATGATGGAACACCGTCTGCAGGCGTGAAGCGCCTAAGCCTAAAGCCGCTTGGCGGATGGATGGAGGCACCGCCTTAAGTGAGGCGCGCGTGGTGATAATCACCGTTGGCAGCGTCATTAAGCTCAGCACCAGGCCGCCGACCAAAGGTGCAGACAAAGGCATGTGCATCCAGCCGATAAAGATTGAAGCGCCCAGCAGGCCGAATACAATTGACGGTACGGCAGCCAAGTTGTTGATATTCACTTCAATCACATCTGTAAGGACATTTTTTGGCGCAAACTCTTCCAGATAGACTGCTGATGCAACGCCAATTGGAATCGAGATGAGGATCACGATCATCATCATGAACAGCGAGCCCATGAATGCGCCAGCCAAACCTGAAGTTGCAGGCGAGCTGCGCGAATCCGGGCTGGTGAAAATATTGGTGTTGAAGCTGTTGGTGATAATGCCCTGCGCCTTCAGCTGATCCGCCAGCTGGCGCACTTCAGGGCTCAACTGCTGCTGATCATCCGGCAAAGAGCGGTCAATATTGCCGGCCAGCCAGACATCCACATTGGCGTCAGCAAGCAGTTTAATGTCCTGCTTTTTGCCAATCAGCGACGGGTCAGCAAATACCATGTCACGCAGGCGGTATGCTTCCGAACTGGTATACAGCGACGCCAAATCATCGCGCTTGGCTTCCAGAGCATGGTCTTTGGCAATTAAGCCGTTGACAATTAAAGCATCCCAATCCGCCATGCCCATGTCAGTCTGCCATGCAACATAGCGCTCCTGATAATGCGCAGGAGATTCGCCCGCTTTCTGCACAGGCTTAGGGCCGGCATTGATAATGGACGGATCAAAGTATACCGGCACCGTCATGCTGCTTTGCCAGAAAGACGGCAAGCCTTTGGCCAGGATGCTGCCGAACAGCAGCGCGACAAAGAACAGGCCGGCAATCACCGCAGAGAAGCCGGCAATGCGGAAGGTTTTTTCTTTACGGTGGCGCTTGGCCAAAGAGCTTTCAATGGTTTTTTTACGCTTTTCACGCAATTCCGCAGCAGCCCGAGGGTCCAGCGCCTGATCCATAGATGATGTGTTTGAAGTGCTCATTATTCGTATTGCTCACGGTATTTGCGCACGATGTAAAGTGCCACAATGTTCAAACCCAAGGTAATCACAAACAAGGTTAAGCCAAGTGCGAATGCCACCAATGCTTGCGGGCTGGCAAAGTCTGTATCGCCAGTGAGCTGGTTTACAATGGTAATGGTTACGGTAGACACTGCTTCAAGCGGATTGATATGCAGCAGCGGGCTGTTGCCGGCCGCCAGAACCACAATCATGGTTTCGCCGATTGCGCGTGAGGCTGCTAAAAGGAATGCGCCGATAATGCCCGGGAGCGCCGCCGGAATCACGACTTGGCGGATGGTTTCCGACTTGGTCGCGCCTAGGCCCAATGAACCGTCACGCAGCGCGCGCGGCACCTGAGTAATAATGTCATCGGACAGTGATGATACAAACGGAATGATCATGATGCCCATCACAAAGCCGGCCGTTAATGCGCTGGTCGCATTAATGTCTAAGCCAATCAACGCGCCCAGATCTTTGGCAAACGGGCCAATGACCATCAGGGCAAATACGCCGTAAACAATTGTTGGAATGCCCGCCAAGACTTCAATCGTCGGCTTGGCCCAAGAGCGGAAGCGCGGTGAAGCATATTCAGCCAGATAGATGGCGATCATCAGGCCCACCGGCACAGCAACCAGAAGCGCAATGCCGCTGACCATCAAGGTGCCCCAAAGCAGCGGAAGCAGGCCGTAGCTGCCTTCTGCATTGCCGGATGTGCTGAAGCCCGGGTTCCATTCTGTGCCGAAGAAGAAATCGAATGGGCTGACAAAGCTGAAGAAGCGCATGGCTTCACTGAACATCGACATCACAATGCCGATTGTGGTCAAAATCGCCACGCCGGAACACAGCGCCAAGGCCACGTTAATGATTTTTTCAACCTGGTTGCGTGCGCGGTACTGTTTTTCTACGCGGCGCTTGGCCCAAACCAGGCCGATTAATGCAGCACAGATCACCACAGCCAGCTTGGCGAAAGATGCAATATTTTCAAATTTAGCCAATTGCTGCGCAGCCGCCAGTTCATAGGCAGCCGGCGTATCGCTTACGCCAAAGCCTGAAGCAATCGCCTGAACCCGGTCAACCAGCACGCTGATGCTGGCCGGATCAAGCGTGGCTTTAATCTGCTCAGGAACAGTATTTAAAACCACTTGCTTCAGAATGTTCGGTTCAACAATATTCCAAACAATCAAAATTAAAAAAGCAGGGATGCCGCACCAGAGCGCAACCAAAGCGCCGTAATAGCCTGGCCGCGAATGCAGCATTGCTGAGTTATTTCCCTGGCCTGCCAGTTTACGGCTTTTGGTCAAGCCAATTTGATAGGCTATGGCAATAATCGCCAGCAATACACCTATAAGCAGCAGATTCATGTATTCTCCACCGTTTTTTCAATTTTCATTCTTTGAAAAAACTTTCTATTCGCAAAAAGCCAAAGGCAGGATCACCCTGCCATCAGCCTCTTCACCATTACTTATTTAACTGCTTTGCCTGCTTTGAAGTTCGCAAGAACCTGCGCACGCTCTTTGTCTGACATAGAGATCAGGCCGGCTTTTTCCAGTTTAGAACCTTTGCCTGAAACTTTTTTGCTCAGGAAGAATTCTGTGTACTGCGGCAAGCCTTTGATTGATTTCAGGTGTTCGCCTTTCACGTAGAAGAACAGCGGGCGCGATACCGGGTAAGAACCGTTCAGAATGGTTTTCTCAGAAGGCGCTACATTGTTTACTGTCGCTACGCGCAATTTGTCGCGGTTTTGGTCATAGAAGCCTAAGCCAAACACGCCCACTGCGCTTGGAGAAGTTTTTAAGCGCGCCAGTGTTTCAGTATAGTCGCCCGCAATTTCAATAACTTTGCCGTCTTTACGGAAAGTTGAGCATGCTTTTTTCTGAGCGTCTTTGTCCAGCTTGGCAAATGCTGCATAAGTTTCACAGCCTGCATCAACCATTTTTTCCTGGAACACTTCACGCGTACCGTGGTTAGATGCTGGAATTACCAGTGTAATCGGCTCATTTGGAAGCGCTTTATCAATTTGATTCCAGCGCGTATATGGGTTTGCAACCATTTTGCCGTTTGAAGGAAGCTCAGCTGCCAGCGCTGCAAATACGTGCTGCGGACGCAATTTATACGCTGCTTTTTTGACATTTGACGCGAATACAATGCCGTCATAGCCGATTTTAATTTCCAAGACTTGATTCACGCCGGCTTTTTTACAGGCAGCCAATTCAGTATCTTTAATTTTGCGAGATGCGTTTGCGATATCAATGGTGTTGTCGCCTACACCGTTACAGAACTGCTTCAAGCCGCCTGAAGAACCGCCAGAACCCACAACTGGAGTTTTGAACTGCGGGAAAGTATTGCCGAATTCTTCAGCAACAATACTTGCATAAGGCAAAACAGTAGAAGAACCGGCGATTTGGATTGTGTCACGCGCTGCGTTTGCGGTTGTTGCTGCAGCCGCCCCAGTGAGTGCCAGTGCAAGTGCGATATTAGTAAAGCGCATTCTCATCTCTCTTATTTGATGCAGTTTAGGAGTACGCCACTTTTTATTAAGTTTTGTACTTATTTCGATAACTGCATTTTGATTTTAGAATATGACAGATAAGTTACAGCTTTATGACGATTTTGTGATATTTGAAAACCGGCTTTTTATTTTGATAAATTTCTTTTAAATTCAATACATAACCCAACTATTAACGCGCTCCAATTTGCTTGGCGGCGCAGTTGGATTTGTAATAATTCATACAGCCGGCAGGCAGAACCGCAGCAAAAGCAGCAATGCCAACGCGCCGGCCTGCGCTTTTTCATCCTATATTCACACTGTTTTAATCATGCTGTCATATCGCGCGCATGCGCGCCGCCATGCTGATGCGCCAGCACGGAAAAAAGGCCACCGAAGTGACCTTTTAACTCATCTAAATCACGCGATTGCCGGCGTATAAGTGCCGTCAGCAATTGGGCCTTTAATGCGCTCAGCTTCCGCAAGCACAAGCGCAAGCAGGTTCTTCACGTTTTCAAGCGTCGCAACCGGGCTTAAAGTGGTCATTTTCAAGGACTGAACCTGACCAACTTTAGTCACACCGATATTCGCTTCACCGCGCGCAAACAGCTCATCTGCAACGTTCTGGTTCAGCGTATCCAGCAATTCAGCAGGATAGCCCTCAGGCACTACGCGGAACAGCACAGACGCAAACTGAGGCTCTACTAAAAGCTCTAAGCCAGCTGCCGCTTTAATATAGTCCGCAACGTCACGCGTCAGCTTAACGCCGTGGTCAATCATTGAACCGTAAAGCTCTTCGCCAAGCGATTCAACCGTCATCCACAATTTCAGCGCGTCGAAACGGCGCGTTGTCTGCAGCGACTTGGACACCAGGTTTGGAACGCCATGCTCTTCATCATAAGCGGAGTTCAAATACTCAGCTTCATAATGCATGAAGCGGTAGTTCGCCTCGTCTTTCAGCAGGAACGCGCCGCATGAAATGGTCTGGAAATAATGCTTGTGGAAATCCAGCGTTACCGAATCCGACAGTTCAATGCCGTCCAGCATAGAGCGGTAGTCATTTGAAAGGATCAGCGCACCGCCCCATGCCGCGTCGATATGCATCCACGCGCCATATTTATTGGTAATTTCACGGACTGCTTTCAATGGATCAATCGCGCCGGCATCAGTTGTGCCCGCAGTCGCAACCACGCACGCTACAATCTTGCCTTCAGCCTGAAGGTGCGCCATGGTTTTTTCCAAAGCGTCAACATCCATCTGCGCATTTTCATTTACAGGGACAGTGACCACAGATTGGAAGCCCATGCCCATCATCGCCATGTTCTTTTGCACAGAGAAATGCGCATTTTCAGAACAGATGACTTTGACATTGCGCATCGCGTCGGCAGGAATGCCGTCACGCTGCACAGACCACGGCTTGCCGTTTTCGTCTTTCCAGTTTTTCGCAATGCAGGCATCGCGCGCTAACAGTACGCCCATCAGGTTTGACTGCGTGCCGCCGGAGGTGAATACACCCGCCTGGCCTGCGCCGTAGCCGACTTTCTGGCGGAGCCAGTCAATCAGCTGAACTTCCATCAATGAACCGGCCGGGCTTTGATCCCAAGAGTCCATGGACTGGTTGGTGGCGTTAATCAGCACTTCCGCAATTTGGCTGGCGACCATTGTCGGGCAGTGCAAATGCGCAAGAGAATGCGGGTGATGCACTTTCAGGCTTTTATTCAGAAAAAGCTCAACCATGCGCTCCAGCGACTTCTGCACGCCCAAGCCTTCTTTAGAAGGATGGAATGAAATTGCTTCACGCAATTCCTTAATGCTGCCGCCCGTGTACATTTTATCGTTTTGCAACCATGCAGCGACTGCTTTAGTCGCCTGCTCCATTGCTGACTCATAGTCAGCAATAGATGCAGCATCGTTGCAGAGCAGCGCTTTACGGTGTTCTGCAAAATCTACCATATTATGCGCCTCGAACTGCAATAAGAGCTTCCGCCAGCGCTTTCTTGAAGCGGACAATCACTTCTTCGCACTCGGCTTGATTAATGATCAGCGGGCAAAGCAGGCGGATCACTGTGCCGTTGCGGCCGCCTTTTTCCAGCAACAGCTTGTTGTTGAAGCAAGCGGTCTGAATTGCAGCAGCCAGCTGGCCGTCTGCAGGCAGCGAGCCCATGTGGTCTGCAGGCTTGCGTTCATCAACAATTTCAACGCCAAGCATCAAGCCGCGGCCGCGCACGTTGCCGATGCATGGGAATTCAGCAGCCAATTTTTTAATTTCAGCCTGCAGGAAATCACCGCGCTCCTGCGCATTTTGCGCAAGGTTCTGCTCTTTGATGGTTTGGATTGTTGCCAAGCCAGTGCCCATAGCCAGCTGGTTGCCTCGGAAAGTGCCCGTGTGGCCAGCCGGCTGCCATGCGTCAAACTTGCGCTTGATGCCCAGCACCGCTAACGGCAGGCTGCCGCCAACCGCTTTAGACATTACAACCACGTCAGGCTCAATGCCTGCATGCTCAAATGCGAACATTTTGCCTGAACGCGCAAAGCCTGCTTGAACTTCGTCAAGAATCAGCACAATGTTGTGCTTTTCAGTCACTTCGCGGATCTTTTTCAGCCATTTCACCGGCGCAGTTACGACGCCGCCTTCGCCTTGAATCGCTTCAAGAATGACAGCAGCCGGCTTGGTTACGCCGCTTTCCACATCTTCAATGAAGTTTTCGAAGAAGTAAGTCAGCGCATCAACGCCCGCTTCGCCGCCAATGCCCAGCGGGCAGCGGTATTCATGCGGATACGGCATAAACTGCACGCCCGGCATCAAGCCGTTTACGGCATTTTTAGCCGACAGGTTGCCGGTCATAGCCAAAGCGCCATGCGTCATGCCGTGATAGCCGCCTGAAAAGCTGATCACTGAACTGCGGCCAGTATAGGTTTTTGCAAGCTTAATCGCAGCTTCTGTGCCATCTGCACCAGATGGGCCGCAGAACTGCAGGCAGTATTCTTCCTGTCCGCCCGGAAGCTGTGACAAAAGCGCTTCAGTAAAAGCGTCTTTTAAGGGAGTTGTTAAATCTAAAGTATGCAAAGGCAGGCCGCTTGCTAAAGTGTCCTGAATACTTTTAATCACCGCAGGATGGTTATGGCCTAATGCCAGTGTTCCTGCCCCAGCTAAACAATCGAGGTACTTTGTACCTTCAACATCGGTAACCCAACAACCATGTGCTTCCGCTATCGCTAACGGTAATTTACGTGGATAACTACGAACATTCGATTCCATCTGACTTTGGCGAGTCAAGTAGTATTCGTTTGTGGAAGTGGTGGCAGGGTTTACAGAAGTAACGCTCATATCGAATTACCATCTCTGATATGGGTTGAAAGAAATAAGTCGGGGGACTTGCAGTCTTTTGACTCGGTGCTTTATAGATATCCAGCCAGCCAGTTTCTGCCCGGCCGACTAGGAAGCCGGATAATACAGTTTTTTTCAGGAAAATAAACAACTTTTGCTGCCTAATTTTCCCAATTCCTGTCAAAAAAACAGATCTCACTAACCGGCAGGGTAAATTATCATCTTACATTGTGACAGCACAAAGAAAACCCGATTATTTTAGCCTTTTTTAGGCATTATTGGCACTTATTATAAATTTCAAACAAATAATTCTGTAAACCCATAATTCTAAAAAAAATATAAAATTAATTTTCCGGCATTTCATGATATTTTTATTTACAATCTCACCACAATTATTCCGGAAAGTTTCCACATTCAGCGCTTAAGATTTTCACAAATGCTGATAAAGCTGCTTTTACAACAATAGGTTCAATTATGCGCACTTTAGCCCTCTCTACTTTATTTGCAGGCTTGGCCGGCATGGCCCTCAGCGTTAATGCGCAGGCAAGCGATGCACTGACTTACAATGTGGTCAACATTCAGGCGGAAGCTGCCCGCCAAGTGTCCAATGATGAAATGCATGCCGTGCTGTATATTGAAAAATCCAACAAGCAGCCGGCTGAACTGGCGGCGCAGATTAACCAGCTGATGACGCAAGCGGTAGGCACCGCCCGCAAATATCCAAATGTGAAAATTGAAACCGGTTCGCAAAGCACCTACCCGATTTATGACAACGACAACCGCAAACTGAAAGAATGGCGCGGCCGCGCCGAAGTCCGCCTGGAAAGCACCGACTTTAAAGCCGCCAGCCAGCTGGTCAGCGAGCTTCAGCAAAATTTCCAGACGCAGTCCATCAACTTCAGCATTTCAGATGCGCAGCGTAAAAAAGTTGAAAATGAGCTGATGGTTGAGGCGTCAAAAAACTTCCAGCAGCGCGCGCAAACGCTGGCGCAGGCCTGGAGCAAATCCGGCTACAACCTGGTCAGCCTGAATCTGAATACCAACAATTATTTTCCGCAGCCTGTTTTTGCGCGCGTGAGCATGGCGAAATTCGCCGATGCTGAAGCCGTGCCTGTTCAGGATGTTGCCAGCGGCGAGTCGAAAATCACCGTAAGCGCAAGCGGAACCATTCAGTTCAAGTAACAGACTGGCCGCTAGTTTGGCCCTAAAACCGCGCAGTTGCGCGGTTTTTTGTTTCAGCCATTAACTCCTGCTTCAAAAAATACGCTTAGCCTGCGTCAGCTTAATTCGGACGCCTATTAATCAGGCCGCTAAAAACCTGCTTATTCAGCGATGAACCATAAGCGGCGATTGCCGCCACCAGACTGGCCACAAAGCCGCTGACAGATGATGCGGATATGATCAATCTCTTACAGAAGTTATTTATTAGGCCGAAAATTTCAGCAACCCAGTTGGCAGGAAGGCCTTGCCGGGGAAATATTTCAGTTATGCTGCATTAAATTACACAGCGGATTTTCGGTTTTGATAAAGTTCTTGCCTATTTTTTGTTATTTTTCATTGTTTTTCCATGTCACTTGATAGCTTAAACCTGTATTTATTCAATATTCTGAATGCGCCCGATCAAGCCTCGCCTTTAATGGTCAGTTACGCTACTTTTGCCGCGCATGACCTCATTTATCTATTGTTCCTCATCTTTGCTGTGCTGTGGCTGCGCGGCAGCGATCCAGTGAAGAAACAGATTCTGAAAGCCTTTATTTTTACCTGCGCCGCGCTCTCAATCAGCGAAACGGTTTCCGCCCTGCTGCATACGCCGCGCCCATTCGTGATGGACGTCGGCCGTACCCTGATTGAGCATTCGCCTACAGGCTCATTTCCAAGCAACCATATGACCATTTTAAGCAGCATCGCCTTTGCTTATTATTTTTCCGAACAGCGCCAGGTCGGCAAATTCCTGCTGATTCTGGCCTGGCTGGTGGCATGGGCGCGGATTTATGTCGGCGTGCATTTTCCCATCGACATGCTCGGAGCGTTCTTTCTGGCCCTAGCCGTCAACGTTGCCGGCCTGGCGCTGTGGAATAAATACAAAGACCTGCTGATGGGCTGGGTGATGGCCATCTACCGGAAAATTTTCAATCCACTGATTGAAAAGGGCTTGGTGAAATAAACCTTCCTATTTAAGCCGCATAAAAAAATCCCGCTCGGAAGCGGGATTTTTTTATTTCAAACAGAATCAGTAGATGGCCATGTGATTGCGGTGAATCATTTCCAGCGAACGCGCTTCGCCCAGCACCTGATAAACCTTATCCGAAGCCAAGCCTTTCACGGTTTCCGCAGAACGGGAGCTGAAATTCACCCGGCCCACAGCCACGCGGTGGCCGCTGCTGTCAACACATTCAACCACATCGCCGCGGTCAAAATGCCCTTCAACACCGCGCACGCCCACCGGCAGCAAGCTGCGGTGGTTTTCCTTAATGGCTTTCACCGCGCCGTCATCAATCACCAGACGGCCAGCCGTCTGCAAATGCGCCGCCAGCCATTGCTGATGCGCCGTAATGCGGTCATTGTCGGTAATGAATAATGTGCCCAGCAGTTCGCCAGCCATTAAGCGCGACAGAACTTTGTCGCTTTCACCGCTGGCGATCAGCGTCGGGCAGCCGGACTTGGCCGCCAAGCGCGCAGCCCGCACTTTGGTCAGCATGCCGCCGCGGCCGAACTTGCCGCCGCCGCCCGCCATATCAAACAGGCTTTCATCCAGCGCGCGAACCGTATGGAACAGCTTGGCATTCGGATTTGAGCGTGGGTCTGAGTCAAACATGCCCTGCTGATCGGTTAAAATAATCAGCAAATCGGCATGCACCTGACCGGCGACCATAGCAGCCAAAGTGTCATTATCGCCAAAACGGATTTCGTCTGTAGATACGGTGTCATTTTCATTAATGACAGGAATCACCCGCCAGTCAATCAGATTCTGCAAGGCATCGCACGAATTGAGGTAGCGGCGGCGGTCGGCCAAGTCATCATGGGTCAGCAGCACTTGCGCAGTCTGAATTTTCAAACTGTCCAGCACGCTGGACCAAGTCTGAATCAGGCCCATTTGGCCAATGGCCGCGCACGCCTGTAGACTGGGCAGATCGGTGGGCCGATTCTCTAGCTTCATTCGAACCATGCCTTCAGCCACAGCGCCGGAAGACACGAGAATAATCTCGTGTCCTGCATTATGCAGATCTGCAATCTGTTTCGCCCAATGCGAAATTGCATCCAGATCTAAGCCTTTTCCGTTTGCTGTGAGTAAAGATGATCCGATCTTAACAACGACCCGTTTGCAGCCCTTAAGCTGACGCTGCCCATCCACCACTTCTATCATCTTGCCCTCAATAGCTCTTAAATCAGAGCTTAACGTACGTAGTACACTTCCATTTCGCCGTCATCTTCATCGTCATCATCATCCTCGCCCAGTAAGCCGGCAAGGCGCTGCTGACGGCGCATCTCGCGATACGCTTCTTTGGCAGCAATGGTCTGTTCGCGTGTTTCAGCTTCAAGCTGATCACGGAACGCTTTCATTTCCGCCGCGTATTCTGGATCTTCAGCTTCGCGCTCACGCTGCTGCTCAATCTGATCCATCAGGTAATACACAACTTCCTTCGTCCCTTCAGACATCAGGCCTGAAGTTTTGAATACCGGGCCTTTCCAGTCCAGTTCTTCAAGAATGTGATTGCACCATTCTTCCTTCGTGTCTTCATCCAATTGATCGAGCTTGTTCAGCACCAGAACAACCGGCAGCTTAGACAAGGTTGGAGAGAATTTTTTCAGCTCTGCCAAAATCGCTTTCGCGTTGTACGCCGGGTCGGAACCGTCAATCGGCTGCACATCCACAATGTGCAGCAAGATGCGGGTACGCGCCAAATGCTTCAGGAAGCGGATGCCCAAGCCTGCGCCTTCGGAAGCGCCTTCAATCAGCCCCGGAATATCCGCCATCACAAATGAACGGTAGCGGTCAGCATCGACAACGCCCAGGTTTGGCACCATGGTGGTAAACGGATAATCCGCCACTTTCGGCTTGGCTGCAGATACTGCACGGATAAAGGTAGATTTGCCCGCATTCGGCATGCCCAGCAAGCCGACATCAGCTAAAACTTTAAGCTCCAGGCGGATTTCGCGGAACTCGCCTTTAATGCCGTGCGTGCATTGGCGCGGGCTGCGGTTTACCGATGATTTAAAGTGGGTGTTGCCCAAACCGCCATCACCGCCTTTTGCAACCAGCACTCTCTGGCCGTCTTCAATCAGGTCGCCAATAATGTCGCCGGATTCTACGTCCACAATAGTGGTGCCGACTGGAACTTTCAAAATAATGTCTTCACCGCCGCGGCCTGAACAGTTTGCACCGCGGCCATTTTTACCGCGTTCTGCGCGGAATCTGCGGGTATAGCGGTAATCAACCAGTGTGCCGGTGTCATCATCCGCCTGAATGTAAACGCCGCCGCCGCGGCCGCCGTCACCGCCGTCTGGACCGCCAAACGGTACGAATTTTTCGCGGCGAAAACTGGCTACGCCATTGCCACCGTCGCCAGCCTCTACGGTAATGACTGCTTCATCAACAAAGCGCATATTGCCAATCCTCTAAAAACTTTAAAAACCGCCTATTCTGCCATATTTTAAAGCATTTCTCGAATAGATTTATTCAGCAAATACTGAGTATTTTTGCTTTTCGCCATTTCAACAGCGGCATCATTTGTTAAAAAGCATACTTTTGACCGCAGCCTGCCTGCAAAATAAGCGAATTGGCCCTTTGAAAAATCAGCGCTATTTTTCCTGTTTGCGGACAGCTGCTCCACGCATGATCCCGCAGCGGCGTCAAGCAGGCTTCCGAGGGCTGCTTATTTTTTCCCTTCCAGAATTTCAGGCAGCTTCATTTCAATCCAGCCCACCAGATACATGACTTTTTCCGCCGCCTGCGCGCCTGAAATAGTCAGCTGGTATTCCACTTTTGGCGGCACAACCGGATAAACCGTGCGCAGAATAAAGCCGTCCTGCTCTAATGTTTTCAAGGTTTGCGCCAGCATTTTTTCACTGATGCCCTCGATCCGCTTCTTCAGCTCACTGAAACGGTGCACGCCATCGCTTAAGCAGCGTAAAACCAGCACCGCCCATTTGCTGGTTAAATGTTCCAGTATTTTACGCGATGGGCACTCGCTGGATAAAACCTGTCCTAATAACTTACTCGAAGCGTATGCGCTCACCAAATCTCTCCAATGCGTAATTCACTTACTTTTTGGTACGTACTTACAATTTGTAAGTTAGCAGATTATGATTGCACCATCAAGTACATTTTATCAGCACTTATTAAGGTTAAAATTATGAAAATCGCAATTACAGGCGCAACAGGCCAGCTTGGCCAGCTGGTTATTCAAGCGCTGCTGAAAAATACTGCAGCGGATCAAATTGTGGCTTTAGTGCGCAATGAAGCTAAAGCAGCCGAACTGAAAGCGCAAGGCATTGAGCTGCGCCATTTTGATTATGATACGCCGGAAACCCTAGCGCCTGCCCTTGCTGGCATTGACAAGCTGCTGCTGATTTCAGCCAATGAAATTGGACGGCGCACAGCGCAGCATCGGGCGGTCATTGAGGCTGCGCAGCAAGCCGGCGTGCCTTATATTGCCTACACCAGCTTATTGCGCGCAGACACCTCGCCTTTAGGCCTGGCGCAGGAGCACCGTGAAACCGAAGCCTTGATTAAAGCCAGCGGCATTGCCTACACCTTCCTGCGCAACAACTGGTACAGCGAAAACTATCTGGCGGATGCAGCCCATGCTGCTGAAACAGGCATCCGCTACGGCGCTGCGCAAGACGGAAAAATCAGCGCCGCCCCGCGCGCGGACTATGCCGAAGCGGCGGCCAAAGTGCTGGCCTCATCCGGCCATGAGCATAAAATCTATGAATTGGCAGCTTCAGAAAGCTTTACTTTAACTGACTTGGCGCAGGCCATCAGCCAAGCTTCAGGCAAAGCCACAGCCTATCAAAACCTCAGCCAGGAAGACTATGCGCAAGGCCTAAGCCAGGCGGGGCTGCCTGCGGGCCTAGTAGAGGTAATTGCGGATGCAGATGCGCAAACAGCCAAAGGCGCAATGTTCAGCAGCAGCAAAGATCTGGAAAGCCTGATTGGCCGCAAAACAGCTCCGATCAATGCGCAAGTGCAAGCGCTTTTTCAAGCGCAGAAAAGCTGATGATCTCTGCCGCTTGATCCACAGCGCATGCAGAACTTTAAACCAAAAACAGCATAAATAAAAAAAACCCGGCGGACGCCGGGTTTTTTACTGCTAAATCAACTCATGCATTAAAAGTTATGCATTGGTTTCAGCAGGAATTTTTGGATAGCTTACGCCGCCCATTTGTTCAGCAATGCGCAGCACTTGGCAGCTATAGCCTACTTCATTGTCATACCAAACATAAGCTGTCAGGCGGTTGCCGGAAGTAATTGTCGCCTGCGCATCAAATACACCGGCAGTGCGTGAACCGATAAAGTCAGAAGATACCACTTCAGTTGAGTTGGTATAGCCAATCTGGCCTTGCAGGCTTGAGCTGATTGAAATCTGACGGATGTATTCGTTCACTTCTTCACGGTCAACTTCTTTGCCTAAAGTCAGGTTCAGAATAGCCAGTGAAACGTTTGGCGTAGGAACACGCACCGAGTTGCCGGTCAATTTGCCTTGCAGCGCAGGAAGCGCTTTAGCAACAGCTTTAGCAGCGCCAGTTTCAGTGATCACCATGTTCAGTGTCGCTGCGCGGCCGCGGCGGTCAGCTTTATGGTAGTTGTCAATTAAGTTCTGGTCGTTTGTGAATGAGTGAACGGTTTCAACATGGCCATTCAGCACAGTGTACTTGTCATGCAAAACTTTCAATGTCGGAGTGATCGCATTGGTCGTACAGCTGGCAGCAGAAATAATCGTATCTTCATCAAGAATGTCTGCTTGGTTCACACCAAATACGACGTTCTTCATGTCGCCTTTGCCTGGCGCAGTCAGAATCACGCGGGCAGCGCCCGGGCATTTCAGGTGCTGCGAAAGGCCTTCAGCGTCACGCCATTTGCCTGTATTATCAATCACTAATGCATTTTCAATGCCGTAAGCAGTGTAATCCACTTCTGCAGGGCTAGATGCATAGATCACTTTGATGAATTGGCCATTTGCAATGATCGCTTCGTTTTCTTCATCAACAGAAATCGTGCCGGAGAATGGGCCATGGATAGAGTCACGGCGCAATAAAGACGCGCGTTTTTCCAAGTCGCCGTCAGAAGATTTGCGCACAACGATGGCTTTCAAGTTCAAGCCGCGGCCTAGACCGGACTGGCCAATCATCAGGCGCGCAAGGATGCGGCCGATACGGCCAAAACCGTAAAGCACAACATCACGGCCTTCAACTGAAGTCGCGCGGCCTTCAACACTTTTCACCGCAGCAGCGACAAATGCATTTACATCGCCGCCTTGCTCTTTAAAAGCAACAGCCAATTTGCCTAGATCAATTTCAGCTGTGCCAATGTTCTCGATTTTAGCCAAAGCTTCAAGAATCGGGAAAGTGTGAACAACTGAAAGTTCAACGTCCAGCATGCGGGTAAAGCGGTGCGCTTTTAAAATCTGGATCACTGAACGGTTAACTAAAGAACGTCCAAAAACTGAAACAACGATATTTTTTTCACGGTAAAGCTGACCGATCAAAGCGATCATTTGTTCCGCGATTT
>NZ_JAVXCI010000056.1:0-20454 GCF_036659555.1 Acinetobacter sp. | reverse complement strand
TCCTATGCAACAACGTGTCATCGTCGGTATGTCTGGTGGTGTAGATTCTTCTGTATCTGCAGCGCTTCTTCTTCAGCAAGGCTATCAGGTGGAAGGCCTGTTCATGAAAAACTGGGAAGAAGATGACGGCACGGAATACTGCACAGCCATGGATGATTTGGCGGATGCGCAGGCGGTTTGCGATAAAATCGGCATCAAGCTGCACACGGCCAACTTCGCCATGGAATACTGGGACCGCGTGTTTGAGCATTTTTTGGCGGAATATGCAGCCGGCCGCACGCCTAACCCAGACATTCTATGCAACAAGGAAATCAAATTCCGCGCATTTCTGGATCATGCGGTAAATTTAGGCGCTGACTTTATTGCCACAGGCCACTACTGCCGCCGCGGCGCCAGCATGACTAATTCTAAAGGCGAAGAATATGCGCCTTTGCTGCGCGGCGTAGACAGCAACAAAGACCAGACTTACTTCCTGCATGCGGTGCATGGCCGTGAAATCAATAAAACCCTTTTCCCGGTCGGTGAAATTGAAAAGCCTGAAGTCCGCAGGATTGCGGAAGAGCTGGGCTTGGCGACAGCCAAGAAAAAAGACTCTACCGGCATCTGCTTTATTGGCGAGCGCCGCTTTAATGACTTCTTGAAGCAGTATCTGCCTGCGCAGCCTGGAAAAATTGTCCTCGACAACGGCAAAGAGGTTGGTGAACATCACGGCTTAATGTACTATACGCTCGGTCAGCGCGGCGGGATCGGCATTGGCGGCCTGAAAGGCTCCGAAGAAGGCGCCTGGTTTGTGCTGCATAAAGACATTGCAGGCAACCGCCTGGTTGTCGGCCAGGGGCATGAACACCCGCTGATGCAAAGCACGGTGCTTTGGAGTGAAACTGTAGACTGGGTTGCCGGCGAACAGGATATCCCGGAAACCGGTTTCCGCTGCACGGCGAAAACCCGCTACCGCCAGCCGGATCAGGCATGCACGCTGTACAAAGACCCTGACGCGCCAAATGGCGTGCGTGTGGAGTTTGATGAACAGCAGCGCGCTGTTACGCCGGGTCAAAGCGTTGTGTTCTACTCAGGTGAAGTTTGCTTAGGCGGCGGTGTGATCCATCATACCAATGCACCTAAACCGGATTTTATTTAAAAGGATTGTTTCGGCATGACAGAGTTACCGTTTCAGCAGCCTCAAACTCTGAATGTTCGCCAAAACCGCGCACTGGCGCTGGCGGGCGTTTTTCAAGCCGCCCAGCTGACGCATATGACTGCGCTGACTGGACGGCAGAGCATCGGCGAAAGCGGTAACTTTTATCTGGAGCAGCTGATTAAGGCCAGCCTGAATATCCGCCCCAGCGGCAAATGCAGCGCGCAAACCTTAGATTTTTTCAATCAGCTGGCCGATATCTCCTTAGGCCTGAAAACCTTAGAAAGCAGCATCAACCAGCCCTTCACTACTTCGCCCACTTCCAGACTGCCCAAGCTCTCCAGCGCCAAACTGCCAATGAGCTATGCCATGGCGCTGCTGCAATTAGAAAAAAAAGTCTACAGCAATCCTAAATTTGTCGAAATCATTGAACAGTCCCAGCAGAAAATATTAAGACAGCTTTCGTTTTTTGATAACAATTATCTGCACCCCAGCGTCATTGCCAGCCTTGCGCAAACCTACGTCGATACCGCCGGGCAGATTAACCCGCGCATTATGGTGCGCGGCAATGCCGAAGCCTTTAAAGATTCCTCACATACCAACCGCATCCGCGCTTCGCTGTTTACCGGCCTGCAGATGGCGCATTTATGGCGCCAGCTGGGCGGCAGCTCATGGGGCATGATTTTCAGCAAGCGCAAGCTGCTGCAGGATATTCAAGATCTTGCCCGCTTACAGTATCAGGTGGTTTAGCTTGAACTGTTCCGGGCCCTCTGTTTTACGTTTAATTCCAAAGTTTAAGGAATCGCTATGAACGCTTTAACCGCACTTTCTCCATTAGATGGACGCTACGCCAGCAAATGTGATGCGCTGCGACCTTTCCTCTCTGAGTTTGGCCTGATCCATGCTCGTGTGACTGTTGAAGTGCGCTGGTTACAGGCGCTTGCCAACCGTCCTGAAATTACGGAAGTTCCGGCTTTCTCAAGCGAAACCAATGCAGCGCTGGACGCTATTGTTGCGGATTTTTCTGAAGAAGACGCCAACCGCATCAAGGAAATTGAACGCACAACCAACCACGATGTAAAAGCGGTTGAGTATTTCTTAAAAGAAAAAATCGCGCATATTGATGCGCTGAAAAATGCCGGCGAGTTCATTCACTTTGCCTGCACCTCTGAAGACATCAACAACCTGTCGCATGCTTTAATGCTGAAAAGCGGCCGTGATGTTCTTGTCGCCGCTATGCAGCAAATCATTGATTCTATTGCTGCGCTGGCTGAACAGCATGCTGAGCAGCCGATGCTGTCGCGCACGCACGGCCAAACCGCCAGCCCGACAACTTTGGGCAAGGAAATGGCCAACGTGGCTTACCGCTTAGCGCGCCAAATCAAGCAGTTCAAGCAGGTTGAGCTGCTGGGCAAAATCAACGGCGCAGTGGGCAACTACAATGCGCACTACTCCGCTTATCCGGAAATCAACTGGCCTGCGCATTCTCAGGCATTTGTTGAGTCTTTAGGCCTGGCATTCAACCCGTACACCACGCAAATTGAACCGCATGACTACATGGCGGAACTGTTTGATGCGCTGCGCCGCTTCAACACCATTCTGATTGACTTCAACCGTGACGTTTGGGGCTACATCTCTTTAGGCTTCTTCAAGCAGCGCCTGAAAGAAGGCGAAGTCGGCTCTTCAACTATGCCGCACAAAGTCAACCCGATTGACTTCGAGAACTCTGAAGGCAACTTGGGCATCGCCAATGCTGTGCTGGCGCACTTGGGCGAAAAACTGCCTATTTCCCGCTGGCAGCGTGACCTGACGGACTCGACTGTGCTCCGCAACATGGGTGTCGGCTTCGCGCAAAGCTTAATCGCATTTGAAGCCTGTTCTAAAGGCATCGGCAAGCTTGAGCTGAATGCCGACCGCATTCTGGAAGATCTGGACAATGCTCAGGAAGTGCTGGCCGAGCCAATTCAAACCGTTATGCGCCGCTACAATGTTGAAAAGCCGTATGAAAAACTGAAAGCGCTGACCCGCGGCCAGGCCATGACCCGCGACATGATGGTTGATTTCGTCAACGGCAATGAGCTTGCTGCTGTGCCGGCTGCTGACCGCGCGCGCTTGGCGGAAATGACGCCTGCAACCTATACCGGCAATGCTGCTGAGCAAGCGAAGCAAATCAAAGATTTAATTGCGAAAATCTAATCCGCATTTAAACTGAAAAGCGGAGCTTCGGCTTCGCTTTTTTATCGCCTGAACCAATACAATGAAAGAAAACAACAAATGATTGAATATCAATTAACCGCCAAGCACTGGTTTGTCCTTGCCGTTTTAGCGCTCTGCACCGTATTGGCAAGCATCAGCCCGCTTGAGCTTGAATCTTACCTGCTGCATCAGGCCGGCACTGTAGTGATGCTGATTGCGCTGTTTTTCTGCCTGAAAAAAATTGGCTTCACCTTTTGGAGCTTCCTGCTGTATATCGGCTTTCTGCTGATTCACATCTTAGGCGCGCATTATCTGTATTCTTATGTGCCTTATAACGAATGGGCGATGCAGTATTTAAATTTTGATCTCAATCAGGCCTTCGGCTGGCCGCGCAATATGTATGACCGCTTTGTGCATCTGGCTTACGGGCTGATGCTCTATCCGGCATTTTACCGCCTGTTTCAGGTTTGGCTGCCTTCACTGAAGCCCTTTATCCTATATCTGCTGGTCATCCAGTTTGTCATGGCCACCAGCCTGATTTATGAATGGCTTGAATGGCTGATTGCCATTGGCCTGTCGCCGGAAGATGCGGAAAACTATAACGGCCAGCAAGGCGACATGTGGGATGCGCATAAAGACATTTTCTTAGCTACGGCAGGTTCCGCCATTACCGGCTTGATTGTCCTGCTTAAGCAATATAAAAAGCCGATGTAGGACATCGGCTTCAGCTCAGCGCAAAGCGCGCTAAGAAGAATAATAGCTGCTGCGCTTTTGCGAGAACTTTTCCAGCTGCTTTAAAAAACCTTCAAAATAGCTTTTGTCTTTTTCTTCAGCTCTGTAGCCCGCATACAGCGTACGGCGCAGGCCATTCGGCGCAGCGCAGGACAGGCGCCGCGACGCCACCCAGCCTTTCTGCTCATATTCATTCACCACCCAGTCCGGAAGCGCGGCGATGCCCCGCCCGCTGGCCACCAGCTGAATCAGCATTTGCGTCAAATCGGTGGTGCGGATGCTTTTCGGCTGAATATTGGCGGGAATAAACAGCTTGGCCATAATATCCAGGCGGTGCTTATCTACAGGATAGGTAATTAGGGTTTCTTCCGCCAAGTCCTGCACGGTAATATTTTCCGCGCGCACCAAAGGATGCGTATGCGACAGAACCAAGCGCGACTCGTATTCAAAAATTGGAAAGTATTCAATGCCTTTCAGCGCAATTGGATCGGCGGTAATCAGCAGGTCAAATTCGGCGCTCTGCAGCAGCTCATGCGGATTGGCTTCAAAGCCTGAAGCAAAGTCTAAATCCACATCCGGATAGTGCTGGCGGTACAGGTTCAGCAAAGGCATCAGCCAGTCAAAGCAGCTGTGGCATTCAGATGAAAAGGTGATGCGGCCCGTTTGACCGTGCACAATGCGGGTAATGTCCGACTGGGTGATCTGCACTTGCGGCAGAACATCATCAGCCAGCTTCAGCAGGCGCTGCCCGACACTGGAAAATGTCACCGGTCGGGTGCGGCGGTTCACCACTTCTACGCCATACCAGTGATCCAGCTCTTTCAGCTGATGCGAAATCGCCGACGGCGTTAAGCATAAATCATTGGCGGCGGAAACCAGCGAGCCATGCTCCCTCAATGCAGTCAAAGTTTTCAGATGTCGAATTTCTAACATGTGCGGTATTCCTGCATGCGCTATTGGCTTGTTCCAAGTGAAAAACAGTCAGTTTTTCACTTTTAAAATTGAATTACACTCATGTTATCATTATTTAAAATAGTTTTACTCATTTTTAAAATTCAACTGCAGGCAAAACCGCCAATTGAAAAATGCGTAGCTGCACTGCCCCTCTTTTGCCCTGCATCCTATATGGCTCTGGCTTAGGGGGAAATATCAATCAGCAGGAATAAGCGCTTAACTGATCAGCATTGCTTACAGTTCAGGCAGCTTCTTGCCGCAATGCGGGCAATAGGCATACTGCTCACGCTCCTGCTTGAGCGATTCTTCCCGCTGCTCGCGGATCAGCTGCAGGATAATATCGTTCGTCTGTTCTGTCGTCAGCCCGACTTCCTTACGTATTTCTTCAATTTTCTCCTGATCCACAGCCAAATCAATTTCAGAATTCTGCAGCAGCTCCCGGAATTTAAGCTCCAAAAACTGCTTGCGCTGCTGCAGCTCATTGGCTAAGCCATTGGCCAGAATACCGGCGGGCAAGGCCGCCAGCCCGACCCCCAAAATGGTGATAATCGCCCCTAAAAAGCGCCCTAAAGGCGTAATCGGCGTGACATCGCCATAGCCGACCGTGGTTAAAGTCACGACCGCCCACCACATGGATGCCGGTATGGAATTGAACACTTCCGGCTGGGCTTTATTTTCCACCATATAGACGCAGGCAGCCGCCATGACAATCATGATGCTGAGAATAAAAATAACCGCCTGAAATGCGCCTTTTTCCCGCTCAATGACCCGCAGCAGAATCTGCAGGGAAACAAAATAGCGGGTGAGCTTCAGCAGCCGCAATAAGCGCAGGATTCTTAAGAAGCGCAAGTCAATCGGTACAAAGAAATTGATATAGGCCGGCAGAATCGCCAGCAGGTCAATCACCGCGCCGCCGCTCTGCATCCATTTCAGGCGGTTTTTCCATGCCGGCTCAAAAGGCTCATGCTCGGCCGCCGACCAGATCCGCAGCAGGTATTCAAAGCTGAAAATAACAATGGAAATATTTTCAAAAAGGTCAAAGAACAGCCGGTAAGACTGATAAATGTCATTAACCGATTCCAGCAGCACGGCCGTGGCATTGCCGAGAATCAGCAGAATTAAAAAGTAATTAAGGCCGCGGCTGAATGCTGTTTCATAGTCATCATTATGCAAGTTGTTATAGACAAATTTTCGAAGCGTGTACCAAGCCGTGAGCGCCATAGTTGTACAAATGATAATTTAAAAATATTTTCCAGTTTAACTGATGCTGCTCAAAATGGAATAAAACAGCCCAACTAATTGCCTGAAGCGCCGGGCCGGTTCAGGCAAAGCCAGTGAAGACTAAAAAAGCGAAGGCGCTTACTGCAAAATGCCTGCACTGATCAGCATTAGCCCAGCAGCCGGCTTTTATTCCACAAACAGCAGCGCCAAGCGCACCTGATCATAGCCCATGCGCGGGCTGGTCAGCTCAACAATTGGACGCAGCTTGATGCTGCCGTCATCATTGAAATGCCCCGCTTCCTGACGCTTGCTTAAGCGCTTGTAAATTTTACGCACCTGCTCAACCGCCTCTTCGCCGGGGTTAGCGACCGAAATGTCCAGGCCCTGCTCTTTCTGCAGGCGACCCAAGTGGTTGATAATGGTGGCCGGAGTCAAGCCGCGCTCCTGCGCAATGTCCGGAATATCATAGCCGTCTTCAAACAGCGCGCGCGTTTCATCCAGCGTTGCGGAGGCGTAATTCTGCTTGCCGCCGGTTTTCGCCAGCTTTTTCTCATTGCGCTCAATTTCATATTCATTCAGCGTGCCGCCGCAGTGCCGGATAAAGGCTTTATGCTGCGCGGTAAAATCCGCTTCGGCAAAATGCTCATCGGCTTCGGCGGACAGCTCCTGAAAACGGCGGTCAGCTTTAATCGCCAGACTGTCCAGCTCCAGCGCCTGATCATTCAGCCCCAGCAGCTTTAAGCCATTCAAAGTCTTTAAGCGGGACAAGGCAACATAGCCTTGGCCTTTTTCAAAAGTGTTGGCCAGATTGATTTCAGCCTGCTCCAAGGTCATGCCCTGCGATTTATGGATGGTAATGGCCCACGCCAGACGCAGCGGAATCTGCTGGAAACTGGCAATGGTTTTGCCTTCATCATTATCCACCGACCAGGTTTCCGGCTCGACCGTTAAAGTCGTGCCGTCTGTCAGCTTGACTTTCGGCAGCACGCCGTATTCGTCATCTTCTTCAAAGGCAATCACTTCGCCCAAGCTGCCGTTGATATAGCCCAAGTCAAAGTTGTTTTTGACAAACATCACTTTGGCATGCTTTTTCAGCGTCAGGTTTTCCGGCGCGCGCACCGAAGATTTCAGGGTTTCAACCAGTTTGGCATTGCCGTCGCACTGCGCATCAAACTGGCGCGATTCCTGATCAATTTCATTCAGATGCTTAAAGTTGATGCTGTCCACATCCATATTGTGGGTATACAGGCGGGTAAAGGTTTCACCGATATTCTGGCTGCGGGTCTGCTTCAGCGCCTGCAGATGCTCCGGCGTGATGCTCTGCCCGCGGATGGCGTTCAAAATATCATTCAGATAGTCATTGCCCTGGCGGTGCTGTTCGGTCAGATAGCACACGCGGAATTTGGCTTCGACCCACGCCTCGGACATAAAGCAGAATTTGTCGCGGTTGCGCTCATCATTTTTGCCGACTGGCGGCAGCTGGAAAAAATCTCCGGCCGCAATCACCTGAATGCCGCCAAAAGCCTCTTCGCTTTCCTTAAAGTATTTCAGCACTTTGTTGACCAGATTCAGCTGCTTGGCATGCAGCATGGAAATCTCGTCAATAATCAGCACTTGCGCATTTTCCAAATGCTCTTTCAGGTATTTGCGCTCTTTCATGCGCTTTAAGTCATCATCAGACAGCACATCTTTAATGCCGATGCCCGCCCAGGTATGAATGGTCATGCCGTTCATGTGGGTTGCCGCGATGCCTGTCGATGCAGTAATGGCGACAGGCACTTTGCGCGCTTTTAAATAATTGATGTACTGATTAAGCGTATAGGTCTTGCCTGCACCCGCTGAACCGGTTAAGAAGACGTTCTCGCCCGCTTTTAATAATTTGAGTGCAGTTTCCTGTTTCATATGGCCCATACCGTAAAAGAACGGCTATAGCCTAACGAGTTTTGGCTGAAATGTTAAGCTCGATCAGACGCCAATCATGCAGTGGCATGCCTAAGCTGTTAATTTTCCGAACTTTGATTTTGATTCAGCCAGTCAACAAAGCGCTGGGCGGCCTGCATGGACAGCTCATCGGCTTTGGCATTGTCCGGCAGCTCCAGCTGATCGAACAGCAGCTGGCCATTTTCACGCCGGCAGCCCAGCGTCATTCTGTGCGGCGCCTGCGCATGCGCCATATGAAAGGCCGCGTATTCACCTTCAATGATGCGCTGCGCATAGCTGGCCGCTAAGCAATGCCGGAATCTTTTAGACTCGTCAATAATGCGCTCAATGCTTTGCAGCTCTTCAAAGCGCCACTGTTCAAACTCCAGCTGCGGCTGCGCGCACACCGGGCGCCACGCCGCCAAAGAGAAATCTTTTTTCAGCTTGGACAGGATTTCCTCTTTCTGAATCTGATCATGCCAAGCCGCGGCCTGATGAAACAGCCCCATCCAGGTCACGCTCTTCGGCACCGTTCTATTAGCTGCAAAATAGGCGCTTAAATAGTCGCGCACATAGGCGTCAAACACGGTTTTGCGCACGGCGCCGGCCTGCAGGTAAAACTGCTGCCGGAACTTGTCCGGCGGCATTCTGCACCGCTGCAGCGCCGTATAAAAACCGCGCTCCTGCTGCCGTTCCGGCAAAATAAACGCCATGAGGTCTGCAGGCAGAGCCGCGGTTATTTTTTGCAGATGCAGCATAAAGGCCTGCATCACCCGGCTCAGCCTTAAATGCACCTTTTTCAGGGCAGCATCATCCGCTTTGGCAATGCAGCCGGCTAAAGCAATCCATTCATCCAAATACAGAATGGAAGGCCGGATCGCCGCCCGGGAATCATCAATGGCTTGGCGCATGCCCTGCAGCACCGCCACAGTATTGCGCGGATGCTCAAACCAGTTTTCCTGCACGGCGATGTCATGGCAGCTTTGTATAAACAGCCGCGCGGCTGCATGCTGGAAATACTGCAGCGCCGCCAGAATCACCTGCGGATGCATTTGGCTGCTGTCAATAAAGCTCAGCGCAATGACTGCGGTGCGGACGCTGCCGTGCTGAATATTCTGGCTGATCCAGTCCAGCACCTCCGCCGGCTGCCTGAACAGCCAATTGACCGGCCGCGTGCCGTCAAACAGGGGCAAAACCGCGGCTTTTTTTTGCCAGATGCGCGGGCCTGCCGCCATAAAATGCTGCTTAGACAATGCATCGGCGCGGCGCCAGACTTCGCGGTTCATCAGCCGGACAAAACCCAGCATATGCGGCTGCTCCCGCGCATGCGGATACAGCAGTCGGATATCATCCTCATGCTCAATTAAATCATTCAGACTGAAGTGCTCTCGGAATGACAGCGACATGATCCGGTAAATGGCCGAGTCTAAAAACTGCACGGCGCTGAAGCAGAAATCATCATAGCTTTCCATCAGCGCCTGCAAGGGCAAAACCTCCTGCCCCAGCGCTGCATCTAAGCGAAACATCTGCTGAAAAACCTGCAAGGCCTCAGCCGGCAGCGGCTGCCGGCGCTGCACCCAATCCTGCATCACGGCCCCGCTGCAGCCTTCCGCCTGCATCATTAGCTGATCAATCAGTTGCGCCTGCGCCAGACTCATGCTCTGCAGCGCCTTTTTCACCCGTTCCGCGCCATTCACCCAAAGGTAAAGCTGCTCAAGCAGCAATTCCCTCAGGCGCTGGGCCTTGCTGCGCAAAAACAGCGGATGCTGCGCTTTTAAATCGCCAGTCAGAAAGTGCACTTCCTGCAGAAAAAATTCTTCCAGCCGCTCAGCTTTTTGCCCGGCATAAGCAAAATGGCAATGCGCCAGCCCATGCGAGGCATCCGCAGGCTGGCAATCTGGCGTAAAAAACTGCACATAAAACAGCTGATGGCCGATTTGAATCTGATGCTGTTCCTGCACAATTTTAAACAGGCGATGCGCGCTCAGCTTTTCAGCAAGCTGCAGCTGATCCTGCACAATCTGCTGAAATTCAGGTGATATGCGCTGCAGCTGCCGGGCAATTGCAGCCTGCCGGGAAAGCGCCTGCTGTTTTTGCATCTGCGCACCTCAAGGCCATGATTGATCTTGGCTTTAATATAGACAAAGTTTCTGCACGGCTCTACCTATTTATCAGCGGCACATAAAAAATGGCCGCGGCCCGTATTGCGGACCGCAGCCATTTGCCGCCGCCGGCGGAAACAGCCGGCGTTAAAAGCGCTTAGGCAGCAGTAATGCCAGTCAGTTAAGCATTTTTAATCCTCCCCTTGCGCAGCAGTGCTGCTCACCTTTTTCAAAGGAGGGAGCGTTTCGAAATTCAATACGGTATTGAATTCCTTGCACAGCAATGCTGTTCATCCCCCTCTTTTTCAAAGAGGGGTTAGGGGAGATTTATCAATCAGTAATAATGAAATTACGCTTAACTGATCAGCATTACTTAGGCAGCAGCGTGTTTCTGCACCAGAATAGAACCGACCGAATAGCCTGCGCCAAATGAGCAAAGCACGCCATATTCGCCGTCATCCACCTGATCCGCGCTGCGGTTCAGGGCAATGATCACGCCTGCAGATGAAGTATTGGCAAACTCATCCAGAATAATCGGCACCAAATCCGGCTGCGCATGCTCTTTGCCGACCACCAGCTTCAGAATCAGCTCATTCATGCTGGCATTGGCCTGATGCAGCCAGAAGCGCTTCACATTGACCGGCGCAATCTGATTTTTTTCCAGCTGCGCAGTAATCATTTTCGCAACCAGCGGACACACTTCCTTAAAGACTTTGCGGCCGTCCTGGCGGAAGCGGTTATTGTCAATATCCGCTTCCACTTCGCTCATGTTCAGGTAGCCGAAGTTGTTGCGGATATTGTTGGAGAACTGCGTAAACAGGCTGATGTCCAAGACTTCAAAGCCGGCTTTGCTTTCTGTTTCTTCAATGATGGAAGCCGCAGCCACATCGCCGAAAATAAAATGGCAGTCGCGCGAACGGAAGTCGGTATGGCCCGAAGTAATTTCGACATTCACCAGCAGCACGCGGCGCGCGCCAGCTTTAATCGCATCATAAGCCTGCTTAATGCCGAAAGTGGCAGCGGAACAGGCGACATTCATGTCGTAGGCATAGCCCTGAATGCCCAAAGCGCTTTGGATTTCAATCGCCACCGCCGGGTATGCGCGCTGAATATTTGAGCAGGACAAAATCACCACATCAATGTCTTCAGCTGTGACGCCGGCCTGCGCCATCGCCTGCTTGGCGGCATTGATGCCCCATTCCGCCTGAATGGAAAGCTCATCATCTGCGCGCACATGCAGCAGGGGACGCAGGCGTTTCGGGTCTAAAATACCAGATTTTTCTGCAACATAGCGCTGCTTCACGCCCGATGCTTTTTCAATAAATTCGGCGCTTGAACCGCGGCGCTCTTCCAGTTCGCCGGCTGCGATTTTTTCCGCATTGTCCTGATTGTACTGTTCCACATAGGCATTTAAACCTTCAACTAACTCTTCATTGGTAATGACGTGCTCCGGATGATATACGCCTGTACCGGTAATGCGGATGCCCATGTAAAACTCCTGATTGAAATTGCCTGCTATGAACTGATTCCAAGCCGTTCCCATGCTTTCTGCAAACGGGCTGGCGAAACTGGCATCTTGGTTTTCATCGGCTGAGAAAACAATGAGATACGCAATTCCTCGACCATGAAATACAATTCCTTAAGGCGGGTGTCATTTTTAAACTTGAATAATTTTTCCATCCACGGGTCAACTTGATCAATGGCGGAATTGTCTCTTTGCAGGTTATTTGGCAAGCGCTCTAAACGCAAGATCAAGGCCTTCAAATAGCGCGGAAATTCCTGCCATATATCGGAAGATTTTACATAAACAAAATCCGCCAGGTTCATCAAATCCAGCTGATCTTCAATGTCATCAATGTTTTTGCCAAACACAGAATCGTCTGCAAGCAGCAGTTTGCGGCGGATGTCTTGCCATTGAATGTAAATCTCAGTTAAAACCTGCAGCGCCTGCTGCCCATGCGTTAAGAAAGATTTCCTTACATTTAAAACCAAGCTTTGGAACTCTTCCGCATTGACAGGAAGCTCATTTATTGAAATCTGCAGTGTAGCATAAACTAGCATCTGCTCCAATTTAGCTTTGTCGCCCAATGGTGAATACGCCAATGCCAGCGGCTTGGAAATCTGCTTTTTCAGCTGGCGCACCAAGTCGCCCAGCTGCATATGCACCAGATGAATCACCCCTTGGCGGTGCTGCTTGATGGCCTCTTTCTGGTCATTAAAGGTTTGAATCACCACACCGGACTCATCTTTCTGGTCTAAATCCGCAAAGCTTTTGCCGGGCACTAAAGCCTGATACTGCTTCACCACCACGCCAGTCACTTTCTGCGAAGCTTCAAATACAAAGCTTTCAGGGAAGGCCTTAAATTCACCCTTCAGCTGCTTGACCGGGCTGTGGGTTTCGGTGCGGCAGCGCGCTTTCAGCTCGCTTAAATCGCGGCCCTGTTCAATGACACGGCCTTTTTCATCAATGACTTTAATCAGCGGCAGCAGGTACTGCTCTACGCGCTCAAAAGAAAAATCTTTCTCCGCAATTTGATCGCCGCGCAGCTGAAACGCCAGAAAGCTTAAAATATGCTGCTGCAGATTGACCGCATCAATCCGGGCCATCAGCTTGCGCGCGGTATCTGGAATCGGCACCAGACTGCGGCGCTTATCTTTAGGCAAAGACTTCAGCAATGCTTCAATTAAGTCCTGACGCCAGCCGGGAATGCCCCAAGACCAGAGGTTTTCATCCACCTGCGGCAGCGCCTGCACGGGAATGCGGACCGTTGCGCCATCCTCATCATGGCTGGGGTCAAAACGGTAGCTGGCAGCCAGGCGCAGCTCGCCGTTGCGCAAAGCGTCCGGAAACTGCTGCGTGGTGGGGCGGTCATTCATCCACAGCGCATCGTCATCGACAAATAAATGGCGCGGATTCTGCGGCTCTACCGTAGCGCGCCAGTCTTCAAAACTGCGCCGGCTGGCCACTTCCTGCGGTACTTTCGAGGCATAGAACTGGTAAATGGTTTCTTCATCCACCACCAGATCGCGGCGGCGCAGCTTGTCTTCAACCCGCTCCGCCTCTTCCAGCTTTAGCAAGTTATGCTTTAAGAACGGCGGCGTGATGCCTAAATGGCCTGTAGTCAGCGCATCGCGCAGGAAGATTTCATGAGCGGCCGGCTGATCCACTTTTTCATAATTGATGGCGCGCTTCGGCTCAATAATCAGGCCGAATAATGAAATCTGGTCATAGGCATTCACCACGCCGGCTTTTTTCGACCAGTGCGGTTCAAAATAATGATGCTTCAGCAAATCCGGCGCCGCCAGCAGAATCCATTCCGGCTCAATCTTCGCCAATGTGCGCAAATAAACCTGTGAAGTTTCCACCATTTCAAAAGCCATCACCCACGGAGTATTGGTTTTATGCAGGGTTGAAGCGGGGAAAATCCGCGCTTTTTGCTGGCGCACCGCCATGAAGACATTGCGCTCATCGGTCTTATTGGCAATAAAGGACAGCAGCCCGGTCAGCAAGGCGCGGTGCAGGTTTTCATAGCTGGCTTTTTTTTCATTGAAGGATAATTTCAGGCCTCTAGCCAGATCCACCAGCTGTTCATGGGTTTTCTGCCATTCACGCAGGCGCAGCCAGCTCAGGAAATGATTGCGCGCAAAAGTCCGGCGCTTATTTTCGCTCATGCTCTCGCGGTTATTGTGCAGCGTTTCCCACAGCTTGATATAAAATAAAAAGTCCGAATCCGCTTCGCGGAATAAAGCGTGCTTTTGATCGGCCTGCATTTGCTTGTCTGCAGGGCGTTCACGCGGATCCTGCACAGCCAGCGCCGCCACAATCACCAGCATCTCATTCAGCACGCCAAAATGCGCGCCGCCTAAAATCATCCGCGCAAGGCGCGGGTCAATCGGCATTTTCGCCATTTGCTGGCCAATTTTGGTCAGGGAATCGCCCTTGTCCTGAGGCCCGCCTTTGGAAATGGAGGACTTCGGCAGATTTGATGCAGCCGCATCTCCACCAGCCTCTTTTTGAAAAATAGAAGCTTTCTTTTCAGTCATCGCCCCCAGTTCAATCAGCAGCTTGCGCCCGTCATTCACCAGGCGGAGATCCGGCGGCTCAATAAAGTCAAAATCTTCCAGCGCGCCCAAGCTTAAACTTTGCATCTGCAGAATAACCGAGGCCAAATTGGTGCGCTTAATTTCCGGTTCAGTAAATTCAGGACGGCTCTGGAAATCATCTTCGCTGTACAGGCGGATGCACACGCCCGGCGCAATACGGCCGCAGCGACCTTTACGCTGATTGGCGGCGGCTTGCGAAACCGCCTCAATCGGCAGGCGCTGCACGCGGGAGCGGTAGTTGTAACGCGAGATCCGGGCAAAGCCGCTGTCAATGACATAGCGGATATTCGGTACGGTTAAAGCGGTTTCCGCCACGTTAGTGGCGATAATAATGCGCCGCCCGCCACCCGATGGATTGAAGATTTTCTGCTGTTCCGCCAGCGCCAGCCGGGCATACAGCGGCAGGATTTCGGTATGGCGCGGGCCATGCTTCTGCAGGGTTTCCTGCAGCTCACGGATTTCCTGTTCGGTGCTGGCGAAAATCAGGATATCCGCATGCTCAGGATGGCCTTTCTGCTGCGCATCCTGAAAGCATTCCTCTACAGCTGAAACAACCGCGCGCGGCAGGTTTTCTTCAAAATCATCAAATTCATCATCATCGCTGCCGCCAATATTCAGTTCAGAAATCGGCCGGTAACGCAATTCTACAGGAAAACTGCGCCCTTCCACTTCAAAAATCGGCGCGCCGTTAAAGTAGCTGCTGAAGCGGTTGACGTCTAAAGTCGCCGAAGTAATGATGACTTTCAAGTCTTTGCGGCGCGGCAGGAGCTGCTTTAAATAACCCATGATGAAATCGATATTCAGCGAGCGTTCATGCGCTTCATCGATAATAATGGTGTCGTATTTGGTCAGATAGCGGTCATGCGCCAGTTCCGCCAGCAGAATGCCGTCAGTCATCAAGCGGACAATCGAATCCTGTGAGCCCTGCTCATTAAAGCGCACTTTAAAGCTGATGGCCTCCCCCAGCTTCTGGCCCACTTCTTCTGCAATCCGCTGCGAAACGCTGCGGGCCGCCAAACGGCGCGGCTGAGTATGGCCAATCATGCCGGTCAAGCCGCGGCCGGCCAGCATGGCAATCTGCGGCAGCTGTGTGGTTTTTCCCGAACCGGTTTCACCGGCCACAATAATAACCTGATTTTGCTGAATCGCCTCAATCAGCTTGTCCGCCGACTGGGTAACCGGCAGTTCCTGATTCAGTTTTATTGCTGGAATACGGCTCAGGCGCTCCAGCACTTTAGCATGGGATTTTTCAACTAATTCCAGATGCTGCTTTTCATCGGCATCTTTCCCTTTACGAAGTCGATTTAAACGATGACGGTCACGCGCCATCACCAGATGGTCAGCATTTAAATGACTCTGCACAGAACAAGATTCCTAATAAAAACAGCAATAGGCCATTTTACGCTGTAATGACACGCAGCGGAAGAACAGAGATTTTGTTTAATTTTAACTTTTTTAATTTTTACCCTTGAATTTTGCCAGTATAGGCATCATGTTTGAATGCAAGTTGAGGAACCGATGATTTTGTCATTCAGTCATCACATCATTCATGCTAAATAAGCGGAATGATCAAGCTTGATGAAATGGCTCTTTTAATAACCGTTCGGTTTTTCCGATCTGTATAATGTAAAAATACCATTTCATCAATAATTAAAAGTTCGATACTCTACTGGAAATCAAATACAAACCTCAATCATGGAGACAATGATGAGCTTAATTAATACTGAAGTTAAACCATTTAAAGCGCAAGCATTCCAAAACGGCAAATTCCTGGAAGTGACTGAAGCTGACCTGAAAGGCAAATGGTCAGTTGTATTCTTCTATCCAGCAGACTTCACTTTCGTTTGCCCGACTGAACTGGGTGACCTTGCAGACAACTATGCTGAATTCCAAAAATTAGGCGTTGAAATTTATGCAGTGTCTACTGACACGCATTTCACGCACAAAGCTTGGCACGATTCTTCTGCAGAAATCAAAAAAATCCAGTACGTAATGGTTGGCGACCCAACTTGGACGCTGTCTAAAAACTTTGAAGTATTAATCGAAGCTGCCGGCCTTGCTGACCGCGGTACTTTTGTTATCGACCCAGAAGGCAAAATCCAAATCATCGAAATCAACGCTGGCGGCATTGGCCGTGACGCGCAGGAACTGCTTCGCAAAGTAAAAGCAGCGCAATACGTTCACGCTCACCCAGGCGAAGTTTGCCCAGCTAAATGGAAAGAAGGCGACGCTACGCTTGCTCCTTCAATCGACCTAGTAGGCAAAATCTAATCTGCTTTAGATTAGACTGATTGAAAAACCGCGCTTCTGGCGCGGTTTTTTATTTGCCTGATCAGTTAAGGCAAAACAGCTGAAATGCAGTAACAATGAGCGTATCCAGATACGCTCATTTTTTATGGCTTTTTCTCAGAATTTAAGTTCAGCCTTTCACTTCACGCTCTAATTTCAGCGAATTAATTGATTTAAAAAGAAGGGCAAGGCAATGCCCGAGAGCCGTCAAAATAAAGCCTCAAAAGCACCCAAAAATACCGGTCAATTTCTTAACTGACTGGCATTACTGCTCCGCCCTGCTTTTTATCTTTCCGAAAAATTAATTCACTTTTTCGCCAAAAACCGACACATTCAGATCGCGGATTTGCGCACTGCCGCCGGCTTTGTCAAAGCTGACATCATACTGCACTAGATTTTTAGCATAGCCGTATTCATAGGTCACAGTATATTTGCCCGGCTGATTGGCCGCCTTCTCAATATTTTTTGCCACAATTTTTCTGGTTTTGAACTGCTCTTTCGGCAAGCCGCGCGCAAACTTATGCAGCTCTTTTTCATTTTCCGCAAAATGCGCTTTTAGCTCAGGCTCCAAATGCGCCATCAGCTGCTCAAAATTCTGCTCACGCAAATCATCATAAGCTTCCTGCGCCGCCTGCGCCTGCTGCGGGCTGGGGTCAGGAATAGCATTCATTGCCTGCTGGCCAAGCTTGTCACAGCCGCTCAAAGCCAGTACAGATGCCAAAACAGCATATTTAAACTTCATCATTCTTATCCACCTAATATATTGCTGACATAGAAAAAAGGACGCCGAAGCGCCCTTTTTCATTGATTTCAACTCAGTCTTCTTGAGGATCATTTAAATCAGATTCATTTTCTGTACTTTCATCAATGATTTCGTCATTTGAAGGAGTTTCTGATGCTTCCGCTGAAGACGCGTCATCCAGCAGTTCATCTTCTTCCACAGCTTCAATGGCTTCAACGCCCACCAGCGTTTCGTTTTCACCTAAGCGGATTAAACGCACGCCTTGAGCATTACGGCCGGTTTGCGCAACTTCTGAGGCGCGGGTGCGCACTAAAGTGCCGCCGTCAGAAATCAGCATCAGCTCTTTCGATGCATCAATCGCCACTGCGCCAACCAGCTCGCCGTTGCGCTCAGAAGTCTTAAGCGCAATCACGCCTTTGCCGCCGCGCTTCTTGGTCGGGAAGTCATCCACCGGGGTACGCTTGCCGTAGCCGTTTGCAGAAGCGCACAGCACTTCGCCGGTTTCAGGCACAACCACCAGTGAAACAATGCGGCTGATGAAGTTTGCATCCAAATCATCTTCTTCCGAATCTGCATCATCAGCTTCTTCAGCCTGCGCCGAACCAATCGTTACGCGCATGCCGCGCACGCCTTTGGCCGAACGGCCCATCGCGCGCACATCGGTTTCAGCAAAGCGGATGGCCTTGCCTTCATTCGAGAACAGCATAATCTGCTGCTCGCCGTCAGTAATTGCCACGCCAATCAGGGTGTCTTCTTCGTTCAGCTCAATTGCGCGCAAGCCGTTTGAACGCACATTGCTGAACTGCTCCAGCTCAACACGCTTGATTGTGCCCGCTTCAGTCGCCATAAAGACATAGAAGTTTTTACGCACGCCTTCGGCCTGCTGCGCAAATTCCTCAATGATTTCATCATCCAAATCAACTGCAGACAGCGCCAGGCCCAATTCTTTCAATTGGGTGCGCAACGCGTCAGACAAGTCATCCGCATCTTCAGGCAGTTCCGCAAGCGATGCTTTCAGCGCTTCATAATGCGCATTGACCGCCTCATTTTCCTGCAGCTGGGCTGCATTAGCGCGGACAAAGGCTTTGAAATCAGCCAGACGCTCTTTGAATTTCTTCGGCGCATCAATCACCGGCAGAATCGCTGTAATGGTTTCTTCCGCATCCAAAGGCAGCAGATTGACCATTGGACGGCCTTTGGCGCCGCGTGACGCCTGCGGCACTTCAAACACTTTCAGGCGGTATACCTTACCGATATTGGTAAAGCACAGCACCGTTGCATGGTTTGAGGTCACAATTAAGTGCTGAATATAATCGTCTTGCTTCATCGAGGCTGCAGACTTGCCGCGGCCGCCGCGGCGCTGCGCTGCATAGTCGGAAAGCGGCTGGGTTTTCGCATAGCCGGTTTGTGAAACGGTTAAGACCACCTGTTCTTCCGGAATTAAATCTTCACGCGAGAAGTCAATGCGGGATTCAACAATTTCGGTGCGGCGCGCATCGCCGTACTGCTGCAGAATCAAGGCCAATTCTTCCTTGATTACGCCCATCAAACGGTTGAAATCATTCAAAATAGCCGTAAGTTCAGCAATCTGAGCCAGAATTTCCGAATATTCAGCCTGCAGCTTATCCTGCTCAAGGCCGGTCAGGCGGTGCAGGCGCAATTCAAGAATCGCGCCTACCTGCGCAGGAGACAGGCGGTAAATATCGCCAGCCAAGCCGAACGGGCGGTTCGGGTCTTCGCCTTCAATTTCATCCGGGCGGATGGATACTGAACCGGCTTTTTCAAGCAAAGCCGCTACGCCGCCGGCTGCCCACTCGCCTGCCTGCAGGCGCTCGCGCGCTTCGGCCGGGTTGGCGGAAGTTTTGATGGTTTCAATAATGGCGTCAATATTGGCCAGCGCAACCGTCAAGCCTTCCAAGATATGGCCGCGTTCGCGCGCTTTGCGCAATTCGAACATGGTGCGGCGGGTCACTACTTCCTGGCGGTGGCGGATAAAGGCAGCAATGATGTCTTTCAGATTCATCAGCTTCGGCTGGCCGTTGTCCAGACACACCATGTTGATGCTGAATGAGTTTTCCAGCTGCGTATTCAAAAACAGGTTGTTGACAATAACTTCAGCATTTTCGCCGCGCTTCAAGTCAATGGCGATGCGCATGCCGTCTTTGTCAGACTCATCGCGCAGCTCAGAGATGCCTTCCAGCTTTTTCTCTTTGACCAGTTCAGCAATGCGCTCAATCGTTCTGGCTTTATTGACCTGATACGGGATTTCCGTGAAAACGATGGTGGTGCGGCCGGTTTTCTGATCTTCTTCAAAATGATACTTGCCGCGGATATGCAGGCGGCCTTTGCCGGTGCGGTATGCGTCTACAATGCCGGATTTGCCGTAAATGATGCCGCCTGTCGGGAAGTCCGGGCCGGAAATATGCTCCATCAGGCCTTCAATGCTGATATGCGGGTTATTTGCATAAGCCAGGCACGCATTCACAACTTCGGTCATGTTATGCGGCGCCATATTGGTCGCCATGCCGACCGCAATGCCGGTTACGCCGTTAATCAGCAGGTTAGGCACACGGGTTGGCATGACTTGCGGAATGCGCTCAGAACCGTCGTAGTTGTCTTCCCATTCGACCGTGTCTTTTTCCAAGTCAGCCAAAAGTTCATGCGTCAGCTTGCGCATGCGGACTTCGGTATAACGCATCGCCGCCGCGCTGTCGCCGTCGACAGAACCGAAGTTGCCTTGGCCGTCTACCAGCTGGTAGCGCAGGCTGAAATCCTGCGCCATGCGGACAATGGTTTCATAAACAGCGGAGTCACCATGCGGGTGATATTTACCGATCACGTCACCGACTACACGGGCAGACTTTTTGTAAGCTTTGTTGTAGTCATTGCCCAATTCGTGCATTGCGAAAAGCACGCGGCGGTGAACAGGCTTCAGGCCATCTCGCACATCCGGCAATGCGCGCGATACAATCACGCTCATGGCATAATCGAGATATGAGCTCTTTAGTTCATCCTCAATGGCAATCGGTCTAATTTCCGATACGCTCATGCATACTCCT
>NZ_JAVXCI010000055.1:0-20669 GCF_036659555.1 Acinetobacter sp. | reverse complement strand
GAGCAACAAGCTCGTGCGAACGTTCAAGCTATGGTTGAACCTAAAGCTGAAACTCCAGCAGTAAATAAAGCCGTAGCAAACTTGAATGCAATGCGCGCAGCTGCCAAGCAGGAAACCGCCAAGCAGGAAGTGCCGAGAGCCGCTGTTGTGGTGAAGCGCAAGTCCAACAATAAGCCGATTGTGAAGCAGACAGTTAAAGTAACTGAAACTGCAGAGCAGAAGAAAGCGCGTGAAGCGCAGACCGCGCAGCTGAGAGCGACTGAAGAAGCTGTGCGCCGCAAGTCTGCTGAAGAGGCGCAGCAGCGCACGCTTGAGCAGATGCGCCAAATGGCGTCTAAGTACACTGCGGAAGATACAACTGCAACCATCCGTGTGGTTGATGATTCTCCATTGGCTGCTGGCCTTGTTGGCCAGGCGTATGAAGATTCATTTGCCAAAGAAGACCGCGAAATTAAGCGCGGTACGAATACGCCAAGCACGCGCGCGCCGAAAAAAGGCGGCCGCCGCGGCCAGGAAGAGCAGTCTTTCAGCCATAATCAGCATAAGCGCGGCTTGAAAACCAGCCAGGCGAACAAGCACGGCTTTGAAAAACCGGTTAAAAAACAAATTTACGATGTTGAAATCGGTGAAACCATTGTTGTTGCAGACCTTGCAGCTAAAATGGCGATTAAAGTCCGCGAAGTCATTAAATCACTGATGAAAATGGGTGAATTGGTTACGCAGAACCAGGCGATTGAGCAGGAAATTGCTGCGCTGGTGGTTGAGGAAATGGGCCACAATCCTGTACTTGTTTCAGATACCCAAGCGGAAGACAACCTGCTTGAAGCGGCTGAAGAAGCGCGCGGCGCGCAATCAACGCGTGCGCCGGTTGTTACCATCATGGGTCACGTTGACCATGGTAAAACCTCGCTTCTTGACCGCATCCGCCGTTCTAAAGTGGCTGCGGGCGAAGCCGGCGGCATCACCCAGCACATTGGCGCTTACCATGTAACGACTGATAAGGGAATTATTACTTTCCTTGATACGCCGGGACATGCTGCCTTTACAGCAATGCGTTCACGCGGCGCGAAAGCGACTGATATCGTGGTTCTGGTTGTGGCTGCTGATGACGGCGTAATGCCGCAGACTGCAGAAGCGATTGACCATGCGCGCGCAGCCGGTACGCCAATCATTGTTGCAATCAACAAGATGGATAAAGAATCTGCAGATCCGGACCGCGTACTGAACGAATTGACCTCTAAGCAGATCGTGCCTGAACAATGGGGCGGCGATGTGCCAGTGGCAATGGTTTCAGCGCACTCCGGCATGGGCATTGACGAGCTTCTAGACTTAATCTCAATTCAGGCTGAAATGCTGGAATTGAAAGCGTCTGAAGAAGGCGCTGCGCAAGGCGTGGTGATCGAAGCGCGCGTAGACAACAGCCGTGGCGCGGTAACGTCTATTCTTGTGCAGAACGGCACGCTGAAAGTCGGTGACCTGGTTCTTGCAGGCTCATCTTACGGCCGCGTCCGCGCTATGACCGATGAAAATGGCCAGCGCATTAAATCGGCCGGCCCTTCAATTCCTGTAGAAATCCTCGGCCTTCCTGAAGCGCCTATGGCGGGTGATGAAGTTCTCGTGGTTAATGACGAGAAGAAAGCCCGTGAAGTGGCCGATGCGCGCATGGACCGTGAGCGTCAAAAACGCCTTGAGCGTCAGAGCGCAATGCGCCTTGAAAACATCATGGCGTCTATGGGCAAGAAAGATGTGCCGATTGTCAACGTGGTGCTGAAAACTGACGTGCGCGGCACTTTAGAAGCGCTGCATGTTGCGCTGGCTGATCTTGCGACTGACGAAGTTAAAGTCCGCATTATCGGTTCAGGCGTTGGCGCGATCACTGAGTCTGACGTAACGCTGGCTGAATCTTCAGAAGCGGTGCTGCTTGGCTTTAACGTCCGCGCAGACAACACCGCGCGCCAGAAAGCCGATGCAGACGGCATCGACATCCGCTACTACAGCATCATTTATGAATTGATTGATGACGTGAAAGCGGCGATGAGCGGCAAGCTTGCGCCGGAACACCGTGAAACGATTCTGGGTGTTGCTGAAGTGCGTGAAGTATTCCACTCAAGCAAATTCGGCGCTGCAGCCGGCTGTATGGTGCTTGAAGGCATGCTGCACCGCAACAAGCCAATCCGCGTATTGCGTGATGATGTTGTTGTGTTCCAAGGTGAGCTTGAGTCTCTGCGCCGCTATAAAGAAGTGGTGGAAGATGTCCGCGCCGGCATGGAATGTGGCCTTGCAGTCAAGGGCTATAAAGACATCAAAGTCAAAGACAAGATTGAAGTCTACGATGTTCAATTGATTAAACGGAGTCTTTAATGGCGGGTAGTCAGCGTCTTAAGCGTATGGCCGATACAGTTCAGCGTGAATTGTCTGAACTGATCCGCCAGGAGCTCAAAGATCCGCGCTTGGGTGGCCTTGTGACCATCTCTGCGGTGAAAGTCAGTGCTGATTTAGGCTATGCTGAAGTGTATGTTACTGTGATGGGCCGTGAACTGGGCGATGAGCAAAGTGAAGCGGCCAATAAGGAAACTTTGGATGTTCTGAATAAGGCATCCGGTTTCCTGCGCCATGAGCTGGGCCGCCGCATTAAAACGCGCATTACGCCCCGCCTGCGTTTTCACTATGACAAAACCAATGCATACGGCAATTATATGTTTGGCCTGATTGCGGAAGCAGTGAAGGATTTGCCTCCTGAAGATGCAAAAAAAGATGAAGAATAAGTCCAGTCTGGACGCATAGAAAAGCCGCCTTAGGGCGGCTTTTTTACGGCTTGAAGAACTTGAATATGATGCCTTTTATAGGAGCTTAAACCGTGCTGGGTTTGAGTGAACTTGAATGTACGGAAATAAGAAATTTTGCCCCATGAGAATATTCAGCATGCTTATAAAAAAACAAGGAACTCAAAGGGCTGAAATCTTGGATGCAGTTTAAAGCGGCTGTATTTTGCAGCGCGCTTTGAAGCATTCTGATGAGTATTGGCTTTCTGATATCAGTGCTGTTTGGGCGCCGGAAAAATTACCGTCAATATGATGCAGAGATATGTGCCTGCCAAACGGCATGGCCTCAGCGCTGAGGCATTGGAAATGCATTTGTTCCTGCACTGACAGTAAAAAAGGCCAGCTTAAAGCTGGCCTTTTTTATGCGGGGCGCGGCGCCGCGTGCGCTGCCACGGCAGCGGGCGGTTCAGCGCTTCAGGCACATCGCCGCCCATTGAGCGCAGGCGCAGATGCAGCGCGGCCTGCGCCATCAAATTTGCGGAAACCGGCGCAGTAATAAAGGCCAGCAGCGTCAGCAGCAGCTCGGCAAAGCCAAAGCGCCCGTGAAATGCGCCGTAGATAATGGCTGCGATTAAAAAGCTGCCCAGGCCCAGCGTGCTGGACTTGGTCGGCGCATGCAGGCGCATGAACAGGTCGGGCAGGCGCACCATGCCGATGCCGCCGACCAGCATGAAGAATGCGCCGATGATTAAAAACAGGGAAACCAGTATTTCCATGGCAAGCTGCATTGCGGATCCTCCTAATCAATCACATGGCCGGTGGTGAAATAGCGGGCCAGGGCAGCGGTGGAGACAAAGCCCAGCATGGCCACCAGCAGCGCGCCCTCAAACAGCGCAGTGCTGGCCCAGTAAATGCCTAAAATCACAATCAGGCAGGTGGCATTCAGGAACAGCGTGTCCAAAGCCAGCAGGCGGTCCACAATGGACGGCCCGAAAATCAGGCGGATCAGGCACAGCAGCATGGAAATGGTCACGGCCGCCAGGCAAATGCCCAGCGCATAGGGCAAAATGGTCATGAGCGCTCTCCTGAATCTACGCCAAAAATCTGCATTAAGGGTTTTTCATAGCGCGCTTTAATGCTTTGAATCTCCGCCTCGGGATCTTCCGCGCTTAAGGCATGCACCAGAATGTCGCCGCGGTCCTGATCAATGCCGGCCGAAACCGTGCCCGGCGTTGTGGTGATGATCATCGCCAGCAGGGTGTTGACTTCTTCATGCTGGGTTTCCAGCGGCACGCGGAACCATTTGGGGTGCAGCTTATGGGTCGGCCCCAGCACCAGCTTGGCGATTTGAATATTGCAGACAATAATGTCCCACAGCACCACAAAAAAGAGTTTCACCGCAGGCAGCCAGTGAATATTCGGGGTGCGCGCAATAAACGGATGCACCAGCCGCGGAATCAGCACTGCCAAAATCAGGGCCATCAGAATGGAGCCGGCATCAAGGCTGTAGCCCAGCATCAGCCAGCTGAGGCCGGCAATTGCGGACACCAGCGGATGCGGGAACCAGCGTGCAAAAAATGAAGCGTTTTTCATGCTTAGGGCGCCTCCATCGGTTTCAGCTGCGCATCATCAGGGGCCTGGCTTTGCTGCTCCTGAATCTGGCGCTTTTTATATTCGGAAATGTGCTCGCCCTGCAGGGTGTTTTCTGAAATCAGCAGCGGAATCAGATGCGCATTCGGGTCTATCGTCTCGCCGCCGTATTTGGTTTCCGGCAGGTTTTCCGGGTCAAATGGCTGCACGCTGATGGGATTGCCCTGCTCATCTTTTTTCAGCAGGATTTCTTCATACAGGGCATTGCTGCGCATCTGTTCTGCCGTGCTGTGCGCATAGCGGTAAATGGGCGCGGCGAACACCATGTATGCGGTCAGGCCTGCCAGCAGCAGGTAGACGGCGCTGTCATTGCGCTTTGGCGCTTTGGCAGGCAGGGCATGATAGGCCTTGAATTCAGGCGCATCCGGATTGTCTTCCGGCCTGCTGGAGCGCCAGAACAGAATAAAGCCGACGCGGGTCATGGCGATGATGCTGAGCAGGCTGACCGCTAGAATGGTCAGAATAATCAGCAGCTGATAAGGCGAGGACACGGCGGCCTGCAGAATGAAAACCTTGCCTAAAAAGCCGCTGAATGGCGGCAGGCCCGCCATCATCAGGGCAATGGCGAAATAAGCCAAGGCTAAGGCCTTATGCTGCTTCATCTGCGGCGCAATTTTAAAGTGGTCTTTGAATTCGCCGCGCTGCGAAGTAATCCAGCCGCACAGCAGGTAAAAGGCTGCGCCGATCAGGGTGCTGTGGACTAAATAATACAGGCCGGCGGCCCAGGCTTCGGTGCTGAACAGGGCAATGGCAACTAACAGCGTGCCGATGGAGGATAAAATCATAAAGCCGACAAAGCGGCGCAGGCGTTCTGCGCCAATCGCGCCAATCACGCCGTATACCGAGGTGATTAAGCCGATCGGCAGCAGGCAGTTCTGCAGAATTTCCCGGCTGATTTCATCATCAAATACCGTGCCGTTCACGCGCAGAATGGCGTAAATGCCGACTTTGGTCATAATGGTGAAAATGGCTGCCACAGGCGTGGTGGCCACGGCATAGGTTTTCGGCAGCCAGAAGCCGACCGGCAGCATGGCGGCCTTAATGCCGAAGACTGCGAACAGCAGCAGTCCGCCGGCGGCGGCCAGGCGGTGCTGATCCGGCTCCAGCAAAGGCATCAGCCGGGCGACATCGGCCATATTCAGGCTGCCGGCGCTGCCGTAAATCATGCCCAGGCCAATCAGGAACAGCGCGGACGCCAGCAGGTTGATGGTGACGTAATGAATGCCCAGCTGAAAGCGCGCCTTGCCTTGGCCGTGCAGCAGCAGCACATAGGAGGCCATCAGCAGGATTTCAAAGAACACGAACAGGTTGAATAAGTCGCCGGTGAGGAAGGCGCCGCATAGCCCCATCAGCAGGAAATGGAACATGGCGTGGAAATAGCGCCCGCGTTCATCCCATTCCTTGCTGGCGTACCAGAGAACCGGCACTGCCAGCGCATAGGTCAGCACCAGCATGAATGCCGACAGCTGATCCAGCACCAGCACGATGCCGAATGGCGCCGCCCATTCACTGAGGTTGTATACGCTGATTTGCCCTTGGCTGGCCATCGCAAGATAGCTGACGGCGGTGATCAGGCCCAGCAGGGCGGACACCAGGCTGATGCCGCGGCGCCAAGGCTGGCGCCAGTCCTGCGCCAGTGAGCCGGAGCCGGGGTTGCCCAGCAGGACTAAAGCGAAAGCGGTGAAAGCCGGTATTAAAATGCTGAAGACCGGGGCATGCTGCGCCCAGAACTGGATGAAGTCAGTCATCAAGGCTCATCCTCGCGCGGGTCAATTTGCGGTATTTCTTCTTTGGAATCAACGTGGTCTGTTCCTGATTCAAAACGGCTGCGCAGCGCCAGCTGAACAATGAATGCGGTTGTGGCAAAGCCGATGACAATGGCGGTCAGCACCAGCGCCTGCGGCAGCGGGTCGGTGGCTTGGGCGGTTTCGGTCAGCACGGCAGGGGCATTGACATGAATGCGCCCCATCGCGAACAGAAACAGGTTCACGGCATAGCCGATCATCGCCAGCCCCAGCACCACCGGAAATGTGCGCGCGCGCAGGATCAAATAAATGCCCGCCGCCGCCAGCAGCCCAATGGCGGAAGCCAATAAGAATTCTAAACTGATCATATGCTTATCCTTTTGGCACTGGGCCAGCCATGCTGGAGTGGCGCGAGTCGCCCAAAACGGAAATCATCAGCATGGCCGCGCCGACCACGGTGATGTAAACCCCGGCATCAAACAGGGCCGCGGTCGCCAGATGCATCTCGCCAATGACCGGCGGCGATACGTAAAAGTGCGCGCTGGTGAGGAACGGGCGCCCCCAGAACCATGCGCCCAGGCCGGTCAGGCCGGCGATCACCAGGCCAATGCCGATCCAGACCTCATACAGGCGGCCGGATCTGGCGCGCAGCAGGCGTTCCGCCTGATCCTGCCCCAGCGCAATGTACTGGATGATCAAAGCCAGCGCCGTGATGAGGCCGGCAATAAAGCCGCCGCCCGGCAGGTTATGGCCGCGCAGGAAGATGTACAGGCTGACCACCAAGGCCAGCGGCAGAATCCATGACGCCGTGATGCGGAACATCAGCGGGGAAGGGTTGAAGCGGTAGGTGAGGCCTTGGGTAATGCTGGTGCCGTGCGCGCGCATGCCGTCCATCAGGCACAGCGCGCCGATGGCGGCGATGCCCAGCACGGTGATTTCGCCGAAAGTATCAAAGCCGCGGAAGTCGACCAGAATTACATTGACCACATTGGTGCCGCCGCCCAGCGGAATGGACTGCTGCATGAAGAACCATGAAATGGAGTTGTGGTCGCGGGTCAGAATCAGCCAGGTGATCCAGGCGATGCCCAGCCCGCCGGCAATGGCAATTAAAGCGTCGCGCCAGCGCCGCGAAACGCTGGATTCATACGGCGTGAGCTGCGGCAGCAGCGACAGGCTCATCAGCAGCAGCACGGTGGTGACCACATCGACGGTGATCTGCGTCAGCGCCAGATCCGGCGCAGAGAAGCAGATGAACACCATGGTGACGACCAGCCCGACCGCGCCGCTGATCAGCACGGCTTTAATGCGCTCATGATGGAACCACAGCATCATCCAGCAGGCGGAGAACAGCAGCAGCCACAGCACGATGGCGATTGCCGGCGCATGCGTCAGCTCGCGGGTGCCGGCGGACATGCCTTGCGGCAGCAGCGGCAGGGCAGCCAGCGCAATGCTGAACAGCACAATCCACAGCAGGTAGCTTTGCAGCGAGCCGTTTTCTGTGGCGCGCTTGAGTTTGCGCGACTTCAGCAGCAGGTGCTTTAAAAACAGTTCAAACAGGATTTTGCCCTGCAGCCGGCCCAAAAGCGGGTCCAGATCAATTGCGCGGAGCCGGCCGCCTTTGGCCAGCGCAAAGTAGAATACAGCCCCGCCCAGCAGCGCAATGGCGCTCATGGCCAGGGGCAGGTTAAAGCCGTGCCAAATGGCCAGATGCGCGCCTTCAAAGGCGAAGTTCTGCGTGCTGGCCTGCGCAGCGCTGTTGACAATCGGTTCAATCAGCAGGGCAGGCAGCAGGCCGACTAAAATGCATAACACCGCCAGGGCTGTGGCTGGCGCGCGCATGCCGAATGGCGGCTCGTGCGCATCTTTATGCGGGACGTTTTTGCCGACCGGGCCGTCAAAAAATACGCCATGCACCAGGCGGATGGAATAGGCGACCGCAAAAATTCCGGCGCAGGTCGCGGCGATGGCCGAGCCGATCAGCGCCGGGCCGGAGAGTTCCCGCAGCAGTTCGGTAAAGAACATTTCCTTTGACAGGAAGCCGTTGGTCAGCGGCACGCCGGCCATAGACGCCGCGGTAATCATGGTCAGCGTTGCGGTAAACGGCAGCAGCTGCCAAAGCCCGCTAAGCTTGCGCAAATCGCGCGTGCCGGCTTCATGGTCAATAATCCCGGCAATCATGAACAGAGCAGCTTTAAAGGTGGCATGGTTGATGATGTGGAAAATGGCGGCGGCCACGGCCAAAGGCGAGCCTATGCCCAGCAGGCAGACAATCAGCCCCAGATGGCTGATGGTTGAATAGGCCAGCAGGCCCTTCAAGTCTTCCTTGAAGATGGCGAAGAAGGCTGCCATGCACAGCGTGAACAGCCCGACAAAGGTCACAATATTATGGTACAGCGCTGCGCCGGCAAAAATCGGCAGCAGGCGCGCCAGCAGGAAAATGCCGGCTTTAACCATGGTGGCGGAATGCAGGTAAGCCGATACCGGGGTCGGCGCCGCCATGGCGTTCGGCAACCAGAAGTGGAACGGAAACTGCGCGCTTTTGGTGAATGCGCCCATTAAAATCAGCAGCAGGGCGGGAACAAACAGCGCATGGCTTTGAATTTGCCCGCGCATGCCCAGAATCTGGTCAATCTGATAGGTGCCGGTAATCTGCCCGAGCAGCACAAAACCGCCCAGCATGCACAGTCCGCCCATGCCGGTAATGGTCAGCGCCATGCGCGAGCCGCGCTGCGCCGCGTCGTAATTGCTCCAGTAGCCGACCAGAAGGAAGGAGGAAATGCTGGTCAGTTCCCAGAAAATCAGCAGCAGAATTAAATTGTTGGACAGTGAAATGCCGAGCATGGCTGCCATGAACAGCATCAGCAGCAGGTACAGCTTGCTGAGGGAGTTTTTAGGATTAAGGTAATAATAGGCGTATATATAAATGAGGGTGCCGATGCCGGTGATCAGCAGGGAAAACAGCAGGCCAAGCGCATCAAGGCGGAAGCTCAGGTCAATGCCGAGCTGCGGCAGCCATGGCCAGCTTTGCGCAACGGCTTGGCCGTTGAAGACATCTTTCGCCTGAGTCAGCAGCAGAATCAGGCTGCTTAAGCTGACTCCAACCGCCCCTAAGGCCGTTACCCCGCGCGAGAATCGCTTCAGCCACGGGACAAGGGTTGTGCCTAGGAGCAGCGGTAACAATATAATAATCGGCAGCACACTCGCATCCATTGTCGTGATTAGGTTATACCTAAGGTGAATCTTAAGCCCTCAAGGATTACAGGACAGCAAGGAGCAGTCCAAAAATACTCGATCTTGAAAGCCAAAATGTTCAAAAAAATAAACTCAGCTGTATTGCGCAGCAAATGAACGATTGCAAAATCCGATGTGGATATGGAAATTGCAAGTAAAACCGATCATATTACAGGCGCTGCTCAACTTCAATCTTTTTTGTGTACAGGCCGGAGATTATCCGCCGGCTGAAACCGCGGATGAAGCGGCTGCCTGCGCAGCCGGGCGCTGATTACGCTTGCAGGCGTTTTTCAGCGCGGTATTTCAGCTTGCCCGTGTTCTGGCCGGCTAAGGCAGGGTATTTTTGCTGATGTCCGGATCACTGCCATTGAGCAGGCGGATCAGCTGGCGCTGCTGTTCGTCATTCAGCTGCTGCTGAATCCGCAGCAGCATGGATTCCGCCGCGTCCTCATCCAAAGCCGGCTCCTGCAGCACCGGGGCTTCAGCCTCTGCGCCTGCCGGCGGGGCGGCTTCCTCTAAATGCAGCTGCGCGTAGATTTCATCAAACTGCTGCTGCAGCTGTCCGGCCTGAAGCGGCAGCAGCTGCCTGTTTTCCAGCTTTAAGCACTGAAAGCCGCCAGCCTGCTCCAGCAGTTCCGGGCGGTTGCCCGAAGCGATAATCTGCAGGCGCGGAAAGGCCTGATGCAGCCGCGGCAGAATCACTTGCGCCATGTTCTGATCCAGCTGATGGTCAACCGCGTCAATCAGCAGAATGCCTTCGCCTTCTTCGCAGGGGTACAGGCTGGCTGGGTTCAGCAGGCAGAGCCGGCGCACAATGTCGCCAATCAGCGCGGTTAGATTGCGCAGGCTGTTGGACAGCTGCTGAAACGGCATGGCTTTGCCCTGACAGGTCACCATCAGCTGCAGTTTCGGCTGATACAGCAGGAACAAGCCGCTGATTTCCGGCAGGACAATGGCCAAGGCGCGGCGCAAAGAGCTTAATGCCGGCGCGCGGATTTCAGCATGCGCCTGCGCGATTCTGCCGGCAAGGTAATCGGCAGGCTGCGGCGCGGATGGCCCCTGCAGCTGATGCCTGTTTAAAATTTCCTGCACCATCTGCGCGCTTTGCGCATTTTCAATGTCGCAGACTTCGCGGAACCACTCAAAAAAGCGCGAAAAGGTGGTAAACGGAATCGCTGAAATTTCATAGGCGTGCGCCGGCTGAAAAATGGCGGGATTGTTTTTATTCAGGATATTCACTTCATTGACGAAGCGTTCGGCAGGGTAGTAGGCGATCAGCGGCAGGCCCAGCAGGGGATCATCGCGCTGCGCCTGCTGATAGCGGGCCGCCAGCAGCTCCAGCTGCCGGGTTTCGGCCTTGCTGATGCCGATGCCTTGGCTGTTCAGGGTTTTGTACAGCTGCCAGCTGCATGCGTATTCTTCCGGATGCTCAGCGCCGGGCAGCAGCGCGCCGGCTTCTCCGGAAAAGCTGACGCGGATGTCAATTTTGGACTGCAGGCGGGCCTGCATGATGTCCTGATCCAGCATCACCAGCCCGGCGGCGCGCAGGTCTTTGCAGCGGGCAGCGAACCAGGTCAGGGCCTGATAGCTGAAGCGCAGAATGCCGGTTTTGCCTGAGCCCTGATCGCCTAAAATCAAGGTGACAGGCTGATCATGATATTTAAATTCGGCCAGCAGGTCGCTGAAGTGCAGCGTGTGCTTCAGCCGGATGGATTCAATTCTCATAAGGCGCCTTCAGCTGGACAGGTTGGGGATTTCAGCCCGCGGCCCGGCGCAGCGAGGCCGGCATTTCCCGCTTCAGCCGCTGCATCAGGTCATAAATGTGGTGAATGTTTAAGCTTACTTTAGCACGCGTGCAGGCCACGTAAAGCAGCCGTAACTCTTCGTCACTAATTTTATAGTCTTTGTCATTCAGCCGGAACTGATAGTCGTCTTCAATATGCACGCGGTTCCATTCCAGCCCCTTGGCCTTGTGCGCGGTGGAGATGATGTAGTCGGCCTGGCCAATCGGGGTGATTTTCGCCAGCGCGCGCTTCAAGGGATCGGTGCCGTGATCATCCACCAGCTTGACCAGCGGCTTAATGTCGCTGCCGTCATTGGTTTCGCAGTATTCATGCACGTCATGCCAGGAATTGAACCAGGCCAGTTCAGGCACATCGGTGACGCGCTTGCCCTGCTTCAGCATGGCGGCGGCGTCGACAAAGCGGTTCAGCCGGGCGTGGTCGGCCTGCAGGCTGACTTTTTCGCCGTGCACCAGGCCGGCCAGCAGCAGCTCCATGGCGCGGGCGTTGGTGCGGCACAGAATCGCATCGCGCTGCTTGATATGCGGCTTATTCAGCACTTTGGACTGCAGCAGCGGGTTGCCGCGCAGGGGCACGGTTTCATGCAGCGCGCCTAACAGGGCGTTGGCGTGCAGGGCGATTTCTTCGCCAAAGCGGAAAGAGGTGGTCAGGCGCGATTCCGGCAGCGGCAGCTGCTGCATGGCGTTGACTGCGCCGCGCCAGGCGTAGATCTGCTGGTGCGCGTCGCCGACATAAATCACCTGCGTGCTGCGCTGCTTCAGCAGAATGCCCAGCATCAGCGGGTCGGCATCCTGCGCTTCATCAAACAGCACATAGTCCGCAGGAATATTCGGCTCGGACAGCGCCCAGAGCTTGAGGTAGATGTCGTGGCCGATGCCGGCCTGATGATTCGGATCAACCGATTCCAGCCAGCGCCGCTCCACCGCCGGGTAGAGGTGCTTCTGCAGGGCGTCAATATCATCGGGATGCAGCCAGCTTGGCGCCTGCAGGTGGCGCGGCGCCGGATACTGCGAACTGGTCGAGCAGAAATGGCTGACCGCATTGGCCACCAGGCTGGCGAGGCGCGACGGCATCAGCACATACTGCTCATAGCGCCCGCCCATCATGCGCCGCAGCGTAATTGGCGCCAGGCGGTATTCCTTGGCCATAAAGCTCGGGCTTAGGCGCGGCAGGCGCAGCTTGTCGGTCACGCCGCGCGGAACGCTGCGGTAAGCCAGCGAATGGAAGGTGCGGCAGTCGACATTGCGGTGAAACTTGGCCTGCGCTTCGGCCGCGATGGCCTTGTTGAAGGCCAGATACATGCCGCGCCGCTGCGGCATCGCGTCGCTGATCATCTGCAGCGTGGTGGTTTTGCCGGTGCCGGCGTAGGCAATCACTTTAAAGGATTGGCCGAGGCGCGCGTTGTCAATGGCAGTCGCCTGCTCATCGGTCGCGCTGGGTTTGTTCTGCTCAGTCAAGGCTGCGTGCCGGCTTAATGTCAGTGCGCGCGGCTGGCTTTTTCCGCCAGGCCGGACAGGCCTTGGCGGCGCGCCAATTCATTCAGCACCAATTGCGGTTCAAGGTCGAAATAGCCCAGCATCACAATGGTATGGAACCATAAATCCGCCACTTCATAAATTAAATCGTTTTTATGGTCTTCTGAGGCTTCGGCTTTAAAATCCTTGGCGGCGATAATGCTTTCAATGCTTTCTTCGCCGACTTTTTCCAGAATTTTGTTCAGGCCCTTATGGTACAGCTTGGCCACATAAGACGAGTCCGGGTCAGCGGCTTTGCGCTCCGCCATCATCTGGCCTAAATAATCCAGCACTTCAACTTGTTCTGACTGCGCCGCAGAGGCATTCATGGCCAGCGTATGCGGATTTGAGGATGCTCCGCCGTAAATCTGCTCTGGATCTTTCAGCTGCGCATCGACAATTTCCCAGCCGTTCGGCGTCAGCTTGCGGTAGAAGCAGGATTCGCGGCCGGTATGGCAGGCGATGCCGCCGCGCTGCTCAATCTGCAGCACAATCACGTCGGCATCGCAGTCCAGGCGGATTTCATGCACGGTTTGGAAATGCCCGGATTCTTCGCCTTTGTGCCAGAGCTTATTGCGCGAGCGGGAAAAATACACCGCCTGGTTTTTTTCCGCAGTCAAAGCCAAAGCTTCGCGGTTCATCCACGCCACCATCAAAATCCGGCCGGTTTGATGATGCTGTGCAATAGCGGGCGCTAAGCCTTGTTCGTTAAATTTTACTTCATCGAGCCATTGCAAGTTGTTCATGTGGATTTCACCCAAAATTTTATTCAATTGAAAAGTTGCGGTTTGAAGCGCACTGCATAGTGTACGGCATCGCGCCGGCATTGAGGCATTAAATCTTGATCAATTTTTCATATGGCGGCTGCTGCGCCGGGTGAAATAAAAATAAGCCCATGACCGGGCTTATTTGAAGGTGATGCAATTAAGCTGGGCTTACCAGTGCTCACCCGGGAACAGGCGGGCATAGGCTTTCTGCACCCAGTTCAGCTTTTCATGCTGGCCGACAGAGGCTGAAGAGCTGGGGAACAGGTTGTAGCCGATCGACATCAGCTTGTTGTTGATGTCCGGCGCAACCGAGTAGGTCAGCGAGGCCAGGCGGCCCAGGTGCGTTGCGACTTTTTTCGGGCGCTTGACAATGGCGTAGGCGATTAAATCGGCAGCCTGTTCCGGCGACAGCGTCGGCACATATTTGTAGATTTTGGTCGGCGCGATCATCGGCGTGCGCACCAGCGGCATGTAAACCGAAGTAATTGCGATCTTATGCGAATGCACTTCGGCGGACAGGCAGCGGCTGAAAGCGTCCAGCGCGGCTTTAGACGCCACATAAGCCGAGAAGCGCGTGGCATTCGCCAGTACGCCAATTGAGCTGATGTTGATGATGTGGCCGTCACGGCGGATCATCATCTGCGGCAGGATGTTCATCACCAGGCGGATTGCGCCAAAGTAATTCAGCTGCATGGTGCGTTCAAAGTCATGGAAGCGGTCAGTGGATTCATGCACGGCGCGGCGGATGGAGCGGCCTGCATTGTTGATGAGGATATCAATATGATCGACCGAAGCTAAAATCTGCTTGGATACTTCATCAATTGAGTTCATGTCGTTCAAGTCGCAGGGGAAAACTGAGGCTTGGCCGCCTTTGGCTTCAATTTCCGCTTTGACTTCATCCAGCGTTTCTTTGGTGCGGGCAACCAGCAGCACATGCGCGCCGGCGCCGGCCAGGCGGTGCGCTGCGGTTAGGCCGATGCCGCTGGAAGCGCCGGTAATTAAGACAACTTTTCCATTCACTTTTTCTTGAAAGCGTTTTTCTAATCTTTGTTTCACGGTGAGTTCCCTGATCTGAATAAATGTGATTCAGTGCGTTTGTTTTTATTGCCTGAGCATACTTTCATTCTTGCCGAAATTCAGTAATGTTCCGTGCGGCTATGATAGCGGATTTATGCGGAAAATCCATATTTTAACTTGTTGAATTTAAAAATGAATCTAGAGCAATTGCTCTAAATTGAATCATCTTTGCATTCATTATTTACCATGAATCAAAAATAAAGCAAGGGAATGCTTAAGAAAAATTTCCGGCTAAAAACAGCCTTCCTGCAAAAGCGCGGAAGGCTGTCCGGGCTTCATTAAATCAAACCGCGGCCAAGGCCTGCTCCAGATCAGCAATTAAATCATCAATATGCTCAATGCCGACAGACAGGCGGACCATGTCGATGCTGACGCCAGCGGTTTTCAGCTCCGCTTCATTCAGCTGGCGGTGCGTGGTGGTGGCCGGGTGGCAGGCCAGGCTTTTGGCATCGCCGATGTTCACCAGGCGGGTAAACAGCTGCAGCGCGTCAATAAAGCGCGTACCGCCTTCACGGCCGTCCTGCACGCCAAAAGACAGAATGGCGGAAGGCTTGCCTTTGACGTATTTCTGCGCCAGGGCGTGCTGCGGATGGTCTTTTAAGCCGGCGTAATTCACCCATTTCACTTTAGGGTGCGCCTTGAGGTATTCAGCGACTTTCTGCGCGTTTTCGGTATGGCGCTCCATGCGCAGGTTCAGGGTTTCAAGGCCCTGCAGGATCAGGAACACGCTGAGCGGGCTGATGGCTGCGCCGGTATTGCGCAGCGGCACCACGCGGGCGCGGGCAATGTAGGCTGCGTCGCCGATGGCTTCCACATAGTTGACGCCGTGATAGCTCGGATCGGGCGTGTTCAGGACTTTAAAGCGTTCCGGATATTTGCCCCAGGGGAACTTGCCGCTGTCGACAATAATCCCGCCGATGGAGTTGCCGTGGCCGCCGATGTATTTGGTCAGCGAGTGCACAATGATGTCGGCGCCGAAATCAAAGGACTTCTGCAGGGCAGGGGTCGCCACGGTGTTGTCAACCACCACAGGCACGCCGTATTCATGCGCGATGGCCGCAATGGCTTCCAGGTCAATGATGTTGCCCAGCGGGTTGCCGATCGATTCGACAAATACCAGCTTGGTTTTTTCATCAATCAGGCCGCGCAGCGCTTCCGGATTCTGATAGTCAAAGAAGCGCACTTCAATGCCCTGCTTCGGCAGGGTATGCGCGAATAAGTTATAGGTGCCGCCGTACAGGGTGGAAACTGATGCAATGTTGTCGCCGGCTTCAGTAATAGTCTGAATGGCATAGGTGATGGCCGCCATGCCTGAGGCCAGGGCGAGCGCGCCAATCCCGCCTTCCAGCGCTGCCACCCGCTGCTCCAGCACCGCAGTGGTCGGGTTCATGATGCGGGTGTAGATATTGCCCTGCACCTTTAAATCAAATAAATCGGCCCCATGTTGAGTGTTGTCAAAGGCATAAGACGTGGTTTGATAAATAGGAACGGCAACGGCTTTGGTGGTCGGCTCCGGTTGATACCCCGCATGAATGGCTAAAGTTTCATCTTTATACGTCATGTTTACATCATCTTCGTGAGTTGGAAATTTGCTCAGTCTATCAGTTATGCATATGAATAAAAGCGCATATTTATTGAAATAAATATCTTATTTGCTGATATGGCTGAAAGTTTTTCAGCACAAAACTGCGCGGATTTAAGCCTGCGCAAGCCTGTTTGAAATTTAAACTATCCGATAGTTGTAACATTCTATTGAAGATGCGGGCTATGCCTTATTTTTTCAGCGCTTTCATCGTATAATGCCTGCGGTTATTTGTTCACCCGATGCTGTGATTATGGGTGAATTTTGGTTTTTCAATTGAGGAGTCCTGCGTGGCCCAATATATTTACACGATGAACCGTGTGTCAAAAATGGTTCCGCCGAAGCGCGAAATCTTAAAAGACATCTCTTTATCATTTTTCCCGGGCGCGAAAATTGGCGTGCTTGGTTTAAACGGCGCGGGCAAATCTACCCTGCTCCGTATTATGGCTGGCGTAGATAAAGATTTCTCAGGCGAAGCGCGCGCGCAGCCGGGTATTAAAATCGGCTACCTTGAGCAGGAGCCGCCGCTCGATCCAAACAAAGACGTCCGCGGCAACGTGGAAGACGGCCTGCGTGAACCGCTGGACGCCTTGGCGCGCCTGGATGAAGTATTCGCTGAATACGCCGCTGAAGATGCCGACTTTGATGCGCTGGCAAAAGAGCAGGAAAAGCTTGAAGCCATTATTCACTCATGGGATGCGCATAACTTAAGCAACCAGATGGATCAGGCAGCGGCAGCGCTGAACCTGCCGGCCTGGGATGCTGACGTAACACTGCTTTCAGGCGGTGAACGCCGCCGCGTTGCATTGTGCCGCCTGCTGCTGTCCAAGCCGGACATGCTGCTGCTGGACGAACCGACCAACCATTTGGACGCGGAATCCGTGTCCTGGCTGGAACGCTTCCTGAAAGACTTTGCCGGCACCATTGTGGCGATTACGCATGACCGCTACTTCCTGGACAACGTGGCCGAGTGGATTCTGGAGCTTGACCGCGGCATGGGCATTCCTTACCAAGGCAACTATTCTTCTTGGCTGGAACAGAAAAATGCCCGTTTAGAGCAGGAAAACAAGCAGGAAGAATCTTTTGCTAAAGCATTGAAAAAAGAACTTGAATGGGTTCGCTCAAATGCCAAAGGCCAGCAGAAGAAAAACAAAGCGCGCATGGAGCGTTTTGAAGAGCTTAACTCGCGCGAGTTCCAGCAGCGCAACGAAACTTCTGAAATCTACATTCCGCCTGGCCCGCGCTTAGGCAACAAGGTGGTGGAAGTTGAAGGCATCAGCAAATCATTTGACGGCCGCCTGCTGTATAAAGATTTGACTTTCACTGTGCCGCCTACTGCAATTGTCGGCATCGTCGGCCCGAACGGCGCGGGTAAAACCACGCTGTTCCGCATGATGACGGGCGAACAGCAGCCGGATACCGGCACAGTAACGCTGGGCGATTCAGTTAAAGTGGCTTATGTGGGTCAGATCCGCGATACTTTAGATAACAACAAAACGGTTTGGGAAGAAGTTTCCGGCGGTTTGGACATCTTGAGAATCGGCGATTACGAAATTGCATCGCGCGCCTATATCGGCCGCTTCAACTTCAAAGGCCAGGATCAGCAGAAGCGTGTCGGCGAGCTGTCCGGCGGTGAGCGTAACCGCCTGCAGCTGGCGAAGATCCTGCAGATGGGCGCAAACGTGATCCTGCTCGATGAACCGTCGAACGACTTGGATATCGAAACACTGCGCGCGCTTGAAGATGCCATTCTGGTGTTCCCGGGCACCGTGATGGTGGTATCGCATGACCGCTGGTTCCTTGACCGCATCGCAACGCATATCCTGTCATTTGAAAATGAACAGCCTGAATTCTATGAAGGCAACTATGCTGAATATGAAGCATACCGCCAGGCGCGCTTAGGCGACACTGCGGTGGTGAAGCGTTCTAAGTATAAGAAAATCGGCAGCTGATTGCTGAATTGATGCCAAGCAGAAACCAGCCCCCGGGCTGGTTTTTTTATGCGAGGATGGATTGAATGCAGCCCGTGGCCGGCATCAGGAGGCCGGCGCAGTGACGCCCAGGCTGATGATGGTGTAGTGCTGGTTTTTAGGGGCGGCTTTCGGGTCAATGGCTTCGCTGACTTCCAGCAGATAGCTGCCGGCCTGCGGGAAAGTTACGCTGGCTGTGCCGTCGGCATTCACTGCGGCGGACTGAGCCTGCTGCTCAGAAGCGCCTTGGGCGCGGATCAGCACTTCAGCCTGCGCCAGCGGCTTGCCGGCCTTGCTCAGCTGCAGCTGCACAGGGCGCAGCGCCTGAATTTCATTGGGATGGGTCTGGAAGCTGACTTGAATCGGCGCCGGTGTCATGGCCACGGCAGAGGCGGCGCCTTTGCTGACATAGCTTTGGATGCTCCATTCGCGTACAGTGTCAACTTTCTTCGGGAGCTTGCCTTTAAAGTCGCTTGGAATCACAAAGTCGCGTTCACTCAGCGCAGGAGCCTTGTCCGCTGCCACATCGGCAAAAATTTTCCACTGCTTATTGTGCTGCACATACTGGAGCGGGTGGGAGGTTTTTGCATAAAGCGTATAGGTGCCTTTTTCAGGCAATTTCAGGTCAAAGGCGGCTGCGGATTTTAAGCCCGGCTGCGGCTGCGCTGTCAGCTGGGCCTGATCCGGCTGCGTGATGCTGAACCGAATGTCTTTCAGGGCGTATTCCGGCTGCAGCGCCTGTTCCGCATAAGCGCTCAGCACAGTAATTTGCGTGTTATCAGTCATATAGGCCAGCGGAGCGACATAAGGCGCATGCGCCTGAACATGCGTGCACGCGAGTAGGGCTAAGGCTAGATATTTTTTCATAAAGGGTTATCCTGAATAATAAGCAGGCGCTTGAATAAAATTTGCGTGAAAGCGATTATATCGGGGAATGGCCTTAATTGATAATAATTACTATTATCAATAAGTCTATAGAATGAATAAGCTGAACTTTCAGCACGGCTTGATAAAGCGAGGGGGGATAATGAACAGCCAGCAGCATGGGCATGATCACAGTCATGCCGTTGTGACAGAAGGCAATGCCAGAAAATTAACCTTTGCCTTGATTCTGACATCGGGCTTTTTGGTGATTGAAGTCATAGCAGGCTTTATGACGCAAAGCCTGGCGCTGCTGTCGGATGCGGCGCATATGTTTACCGATGCGGCGGCGCTCGCCATTGCCTTGGCTGCCATCAAAATCGGCAAGCTGCCTGCGGATGACCGGCGCACTTTCGGCTATCAGCGCTTTGAGATTCTGGCGGCTTTATTCAATGCCTCGATGCTGTTCGCGGTGGCGATGTATATTTTATATGAGGCTTATCTGCGCTTCAGCCAGCCGCCTGAAATCCAGAGCATGGGCATGATGATTGTGGCGGCTGTAGGCCTGATCATCAACTTAATTTCCATGCGGATTCTGTTTTCCAGCGCGCAGGACAGCCTGAACATGAAAGGGGCTTATCTTGAAGTCCTGAGCGATGCGCTGGGTTCGGTCGGGGTGATCATCGGCGCGGCCGTGATTTATTTTACCGGCTGGATGTGGGTGGATAGCCTGATTGCGGTGCTGATCGGCTTCTGGGTGCTGCCGCGGACCTGGATTCTGCTGAAGCAGAGCATCAACATTCTGCTGGAAGGCGTGCCGGAGGAAATTGACATTGAAAAGCTGCGCAATGACCTGCTGAATTTAAGCGGCGTGGAAAGCATTCATCAGCTGAAAGTCTGGGCCATCAGCTCCAAGAATGTGCATTTGACCGTGCACCTGCTTGCGCCCTGCGCAGACCGCAATGCCCTGTACCGTGAAGCCTTGGAAATGCTCAGCCATCAGCACGGCATTACCGAAATGACCCTGCAGATTGAAGAGGGCGCCTGCGCTGCGGATGCTCACCGCCATGAAGATGGCCGGCCGGCAGCTGCGGACGCGCATCAGCATTAAGCGCTGATGCGCGCCTGCGCATTCAATTTCAGCGGATCAGCTTTCCCATTCGTGGCTGCAGTCGCGGCAGTTCCATTTTTTCTGCGACTGCATGAAGGCCTGCATGGAAATCTTGAAATCCGGCAGATCGCGGTAAAACAGGAAGCCGGCAATCAGGCAGACTGCGAATACCGCAACGGTTGCCGCCTGCAGCCCGGAGCCTGCGCCGTCGCCGAAAATCCACATCGCAATGCTGATCAGCACCAGAAGAAGCAGGACAAAAATGGCCGGAATTAAAAACACCAGGCTCTTTGGCACAACCGGACGCGCGGCCGGTGCGCCGGCTTGCGCAACGGGCATGATTTTCGGGCTTTGGCATTGAGGGCAGCGGTATTGCATTGCAACTCCATAATTTTAATTTGCCGCTTATTTTAATCGGAATGGCGCAGAAAGCAAAAATCGCCTGAAGAAAAATGCGGAAGCGGGCGGATTGCAGGCAATAAAAAACCCAAGCTGCGATGCTTGGGTTTTTTATAAGACAGCCTTAAGTGAATTAAAGCCGGCTTGAATTTGGCGTCCCTACGGGGATTCGAACCCCGGTTACCGCCGTGAAAGGGC
>NZ_JAVXCI010000054.1:0-20832 GCF_036659555.1 Acinetobacter sp. | reverse complement strand
GGATGACAAATGCTTTTGGTTCTTTTGGCGAAACAAAAGAACAAAACGAGCTCCGAATATTGGATTTAAAAACGGTAAGACTCCGCCATGAATAACCCCAAAAGTTAAGGAGTTTATTGCCAAACTCCTTAACTGATCAGTATTATTGCAAACAGAGGCCTTCTATCACTGATTTCATCCTAATCTACGGGCTTACCGCCGCGGCGCATATTTGCGCATTCTAAAACCAGCCAGTCCGGCTAAAGCCAAAAGGCCGAATACGCCAAAGGCGCCGCCGCCGCTTGCACTGGAGTTGGTATCCTTCGCAGTATTGAGCAAATCAATGCTTGCCGGAACAGAAATTTTTCCTTCCGAGTCAAAAACAGTATATTTCACCTCATACGAGAACTGGCTGAAATTATTCTTGGCAGCGAACTCCAGCGTCCCGCCATAGCATGTATCCCGCTCATACCCATTTGGGCATGGGCCGCTGTATTGCGCCTTAAATTCCAACCCGGCTGGAATGCTGTCAAAATGAATCGGAATATCTTTGCCGTCTTCACTCTGATGCCACAGCTTTTTGCCCGCCGGCAATTGAGATGCTGGGCCATCACCGCCGTCACTGTCATTTTCCAAAGGGTTTACATGGACCGTTAAATTATTTTCCGGGCTCAGCGCATATTGATCATTCATGGCAATTGGCGCAATATTTTGAAATTCACCCTTTAAAATGCCTGAAGATTCGGCCCTGCTTCCGGCCTTTTCTTTCAGGGTGTATTGGCAGTATGCAAGCTGGCCCAGCCCTGTCGCTCCGCCGCCTGTGCGGTACATCAGGATTTTATTTAAAGCGGAATCCCATCGGCAGACTAAATCCGCGGCATCCCCTTTCAGCACCGGCTTGCCTGCGCTATCCACTGTCAACTCTGTGCCAATGCCTATGGCCTTAACTGCCACATCATAATTTTCAGCATTCAGCGGCTTATACTTTCTTTCTTCCGAACTGCCTGCATTGAACTCCTGCGGCAGGGCCAGCACAAATGGATCGACATAGGCTGCGCGGTAAATCAGATTATTCTTGAGTTTGTCCAGATACAGTTCAGCGGCTTGCAAGTCCGCCTGATTGGCTGTTTTGTATTCCTGACGGTCAGGATCCGCAATATCCGCCTTGAACACATCAATGACCCGCTGCAAGTCGCCCAGCATTTTTTTCTGCGAAGGATTGCTTAAGGTGTTGGAGTCCGCAGCGGTGAATTTCAGCATTTCCACAGAACCGATATCGCATGAGTTGCGCTGATCGGGGCTCAGCATTAGCGCTGCATCTGCAATGCGGGCGATGCCGCGCTGATCATATTGAGAACATGCGCTTGTGCCGGCATTCACCAGGCTGTCGCCTTGCGTCCCGGCTTTCGGATAGTACAAAGGCAAATACTGATTATACACAGACGCATTCTGCAGGCCGGTCAGCAGGCTGGACATGGAAATATTGGAAACATCCAGATTCTTATAGCTGTCCGCCGCGTCAGCCAGCGCTTTAGCCGGCAATACGCAGGACCCGCTTCCCAGTTCCAGCGCATTGTTAAAGGCTCTGATCGGCACAGCAGCATCAGGCTCCTGATTATTCAGATAGCGGCAGGATTTTCCTGCGCCATTATAGGCCAGCACATTGTAGGAAAGGCTTTTGACGGCATTTGAATCGTAGTAAAAGGTGCTGTAAGCGGCATTATCCACAATTGTGTTGCTGCTGAATTCCAGAGAGGAATACGGGCTTAGGCGCTCAATTTCATCAGATACTGCGCGCAGAATGCTGCCCTCATCAGCATCTGCAGTATTTTTGGCAATGGTATTCGCTTCCAGAACCGCCTTAATGCTGCCGCAGAAATCCATGGCGCTGAGGCTGTCAGGCGCGCCATTGCGGATGATGCTGCTCTGCGCAATGCTGATCACAGGCTTGTTGTCTTTCATATTGCCCAAACAGCTCATTGCCAGCACGCTGCCTTTCGGCGCGTCGTTATTCTCAATTCTGCTATTGCTGATATTGATTTCTTTATTCGCATCCAGCGCAATCGCATATATGGCGCCGCCGGCTTTGCCGGCTTTTGAATCAGCAACCGCGCCGCGCTTAATGGAAAAATTCGCGCCGGCGTATACAGCGCCGCCGTAATCCTTGGCATAGCCATTTTTTAAAGCAATATCCTGCAGCTGCACATCCGCCCGGGTCGCCGCCGTATTGAAAAGGCGCGAGTCAGCGTTCTTGGATGCGATGACCGTTTTTATCTCTTCATATGCCGGGTAGGCATCTGTAAATGCGCTTTTGGCTTCATAATTATTGCGGCTTTTCCCTAAAATCCGCACAGAAGACTCCGGGCTTAATTCCCCCCGGGTTAAAAGGTAGGCGCCTGCCTGCAGCTCAATCACATCGGTCTGCCCCAAGCCTGTTCTGCCTGCACTGCAGCCGCCAAATGAGGTATTTTTCTGCGCTGCAATAATCGCTTCGCGCAGCGAACACTGGTCTGAATTTTCCCCTGCTTCGTCATCAAAAGTGGTGACATAAATTGACTTGCTGTCCGCCGCCATCAATGACATGGCAGACAGAGCCATCACGCACAGCAGTCCTTTTTTATATTGTTTCATCGCCTGTCCCTTATTATTTTTTGAATCGGCGCATGCCTAATAAGCCGAATAAGCCAGCTAGGCTGTATGCGCCCAAAGCGCCTCCTGATGTTTCGACTGTTTTGCTTTCCATGACATTGTCCGGCTCTTGCTTAACCGTCACCCGCGCGCTGATGAACTTTGCTTCCACTGGGTCATTAAAGCGCGTAGAAGACGTAATGATTTGAATTTCAAAGTCATCTGTGCCATGCCAGCTGCCGTTCGGCGTATAGGTCAGGCCGCCGTCCAGATTAAGCTCGGTTCGGCCTTTTGATGCGGTTTCCTTCTGCTTGATTTTCAGGCATCCATCCTGCCACGGCGTTCCCGCCGGATTTGGCCCCGCCACTGCATTGCACTGCTCTTTAGGAATCAGGTCGCTGCCGCCTAAAGATTCCAGAATATTAAGCTGGACGATTTCGCCAGGCTTAATGTCTTTGCCCAATTTTGAAATACTGGCTGGCACGGCAATTTCCACTGCGCCGCGGTCGCACCAGAGGTTATCCGCCAAGCGCGCAGTCCCGCGCTGATCGGCAGTTTCACAGTAGACAAAGTTCGCATTGCCATTGGCCAAAGTCTGGCCTTTGTTTAAAATTGGACTGGAAAATACATTGGCATAGCTGAGCAGCATGCGCGGGCGCAAATAGCCGAGAAAAGCCTTTGCAGGCACGGCATAAGGGCAGAATAAAGAACTGCCGTCCTGCAGCAGGTTTTTACACGCGCCTTCATCTTCGCCGGCAATCCAGTCCGGGGCCTGCAGAACTGCATTTTGATTTGCGCTGACGCCAACCGGGCAGTCAGGCTGCGAAACCAGATTATTAAATAAAATGCTCTTATCTGCAGATGCGTCTTCAACCTCGCAGTCCCTGGCTTCGCCAGCTGTGCCGTTGCCAATCACCACACTGTTGGCGATATAGCCTTGCCCCGCAGGCGCATCAAACATTATGCCGCCCGCATTTTTGATAATGCTCAGGTTATTCAAGCCAATGCCGTCTTTGACATTTACCGCATAGCCGTTATTTTTAAAAAATGTACTGTTGACCAGAATATTCATCCGGGATGGAAACACCAGTTTCGAAATATCGGCTGTACCGTTCAAAGTGTAAACCACCGCCTGGCCTGAGCTGCTGGTATTGCGCAGGAAAACGGAATGATAAATTTTAAAGCTGGGCGCCAGCGAATAAATGGCGCCGCCGTCTTGCGCGGTATTATTTTCCAGCAGCGCATTTTGCAGCGTCACGCTGCCCGCAGTCACGGCTGGATCTGCTGAAAATCCGGCGTTATAGATTGCTCCGCCTAAATTTGCGAAGCCATTCAGCAATTTAACCGTTTCCAGCGTTAAAGTTTCATTGTTGTAAATAATGCCGCCCTGGGCTGCGCAAATACTTTTTTTACAGCCCTGAAACGTGATTTCCTTCATGCCGACTTTAACGGGCGCTTTGTCATTATTGTCAATATGAAAGATTTGATCTTGGCCGGCCATTTCAATCACTGCATTGTTCATGCCGGCCACCGCCTGTTCCATAACAGAGCTGTCATACAGTGTCCGGATGTCCATGGCCGCTTTAATATTGATTTTCTTTTCCAGCCTGTAGACTTTATTTTTTTCCAGCACAATCACTGCTGATGCGCCTTTGCCGCCGCAGCCCATATAGCCTGCTTCCGGCCGCTCTGCCTCCGCTAAATTAAGATATTCAACTGCCTCGCGAAGCGAACATTCCTTGTCATCCTTTACAGCATCTTCAGTGGTAGTCACCGCAATTTCCGCGCTGTAAGCATGCCCTGCAAAACACAGCATGCCAATGCCTATGCTCCGTTTGAGCATAACCTTCTCCTTGTCTCTTTTTTTATTTCTTTTTTTATTCTTTCGCCGCACATTCCCTGCAGCATCGAATTATTCGGTGTACTTTGTCATAGCTTGAGCAATTACTCAAGAATTTTTACAGCTTACCGATATTCATCAATTAAGGCATAAATCTGGCGCAAAGCGGCATTGCTGAGCTTGGTTTTCTCGCCTTTCAGCAGCTGAATCAGCTGCTCCAATGTCTGCAGCAGAACTGAAGCCTGATGCGGGCCATGCAGCAGCAGATAGTCAATAATCTGCGGATCGATATGAATGCCACGCCGCGCCAAGACCGATGTGACCAGCGCCTGCCGGTCTGCATACAGGCTGCCATTCGGCAGTTTGATGCTGACCGCCTGCGTCAGGCGTGACTGCAAATCCGGCAGTTCCAGCTTCAGCTCAATGGGGGCAAAGCGCGATGAAAACACCAGCTGGCCGCCGCCTTCATTATTGTAATTGATTAAATGGAATACGGCGCGCTGCCAATGCGGCACGCCGCTGATGGCCTCAATATCATCCAAAGCGACTAAATCATATTGATCTAGGGCGCTGATGGCCTCGATGGGCGCATCCAGCAGCTCCAGCAGAGAAACCTGAATGGCGGACTTGCCGATTTCAAGATAGGAGTCACAAATTGCAGAAAGCAGATGACTTTTGCCCGCGCCGGCGCCGCCGTAAATATAAAAGCTGTTCATCAGGCCTGCGTGCAATTGACGCACCGCATCAATTACATGCCCCCAGCCCGGCCCGGAAAAATCGCTGATTCGGGCATCCAGCTGGGGCTCAATATCTAACTGCAATTGACGCATATATATGTTTTGGCCTTATGAGTCTTTATTGTCTGACCCTTCGATCTTACCCGACTTTTCAGGTTCCTGCAGGGGTTTTGCAGCCCGCTCCTTCAGCTCAACTTCAACATCGGCCTGCTCCGTATGAATTGAAATTGTGCCCGCAGATAGATCCTGCAGAATCAAAGCTGGAGAACCGTAAAGCTGGCTTTTTTCATAGCAGTCCCGCGCATGGCGCAGCAACACCACAATAATCGCGGCCACAGGCAAAGCGATCAGCATGCCGAGGAAACCGGCCAGCTGCGCCCCCGCCAAAACAGCAAAAACCACAGCAACAGGCGACAGGCCTATTTTATCGCCCAAGAGGAACGGCTGCAGAATATAGCCTTCTACCGCCTGGCCAATCATGAACACCACCAGCACCAGCACCAGCTGCATCCAGTCAATGCCGAACTGGAACAGCGTGGCAATCACCGCAGCAATCATGCCGACCGCAAAACCTAAATAAGGAATAATGCTGGCCAGGCCGGCAACCATGCCGATAATCAGCCCGACTTCCAGCCCAATCAGCTGCAGGCCAACCGCATAGACCACGCCCAGCAGGAACATCACCAGAAACTGCCCTTTAACGAATGCGCCCAGCACACTGTGGCATTCCCCCACAATATGCAGCGTGGTTTTTTCATACGGGCGGGGAATGAGGCGGCGCATGCTGTCCAGCATGCGCTCCCAGTCCAGCAGGAAATAAAATGCAATCACTGGAATCAGCACCGCCGTGCCGCCAATTTGAATGAAGTTCAGGCCAGACTGCGCGACTTTCAGCAGCATCACCTGAATGCTGTCCGTGCTGTAATTGGTCTGAATATAATCCATAACCGCTTTAGAAATCTGGTCGGTATCTATTTCCATTGGAATAAGATTAAAGGTCTGTGACAGCCAAGGCAGGAAGGTATAATTAACCCAATGAATTCCAGAAGGAATACTGGTTTTCGCATACATCAGCTGCTGCCAGACCAGCGGCGCCAAATACCATAATGCCCATGTCAGCACCGTGCCGATACCGATAAAAACAATGCTGATCGCCAGCCAGCGCGGCAAGCCTATTTTATGTATTTTATTAACCAATGGGCTGAATAAGTAGGCAATTAAAAAAGCGCCAATAAAAGGCAAGACCACCGGCTTCAGCAGGTAAAGCACCCACAGAATCAGCGCAATGCCGGCAAGAATAAAAATGCGACGTAAGGATTTATCACCCATAAAATTTCGCCTTTTTTCAGTTTAATCGTTATAGAGAGAAAAATATTTCAGTAAAGATAGCATTTTAGCGCATAAATAACATAAGTGTTTCGTATATTCAGGTATAATCGCCCCCGCGAATGCGGAGACTTCATTATGAGCAACTCAACCTCTACCCCAAACACTGGTTTAAGCTATAAAGATGCAGGTGTCGATATTGAAGCGGGCGACGCGCTAGTCGACCGTATCAAATCAGTCGCTAAGCGCACTGCGCGCCCTGAAGTAATGGGCGGATTAGGCGGCTTCGGCGCCCTTTGCAAAATTCCTAAAGGTTATGAAGAGCCTGTTCTGGTATCCGGCACAGATGGTGTAGGCACAAAATTGCGTTTAGCATTGAATTTGAACCGCCATGACACAATCGGTCAAGACTTGGTTGCAATGTGCGTAAACGACCTGCTGGTCTGCGGCGCAGAACCGCTGTTCTTCCTTGACTATTATGCGACTGGCCACTTGAACGTTGATGTTGCTGCAAATGTCGTAACCGGTATTGGCAAAGGCTGTGAGCTTGCAGGCTGCGCATTGGTTGGCGGTGAAACTGCTGAAATGCCGGGCATGTATGAAGGCGAAGACTATGACCTTGCAGGCTTCTGCGTAGGCGTGGTTGAGCAAAGCAAAATTATTGACGGCTCTAAAGTTAAAGCCGGCGACGTTTTAATTGGCGTGGCATCTTCAGGCGCGCATTCAAACGGCTACTCTTTGCTTCGCAAAATTTTAGACGTGAAAAACGTTGACCTCAATCAAATCGTAGATGGCCGCCCGCTTGCCGATGTGGCAATGGAGCCGACGCGTATCTATGTAAAATCGCTGCTGCAGCTTTGCAAAGAAGTTGATGTGCATGCAATGGCGCATATTACTGGCGGCGGCTTGCCGGGCAACCTGCCGCGCGTACTGCCGAACGGCGCTCAAGCAGTTGTAAATGAATCTTCTTGGGAATGGCCTGAACTGTTCAAGCTGCTGCAGCGCGAAGGCGGTGTTGAGCAGTTTGAAATGTACCGTACATTCAACTGCGGCGTAGGCATGGTGATTGCCGTTGATGCAGCTGATGCCGGTAAAACGGTTGAACTTCTAAACAGCTTAGGCGAAAAAGCCTGGGCGATGGGCCATATTACTGACAACGCTGAATCGGTTGAAGGCGCAGACGAAAAGATCCGTGTAATCTTTGCATAAGTATTGCGCATGATCAAAATTGCTGTACTGGTTTCCGGCAGCGGAAGCAACCTGCAGGCCCTGATAGATGCCAATCTGTCAGGCCAGATTGCAGGCGTAATTTCCAACAAGCCGGAAGCTTACGCTTTGGAGCGCGCCAAAAAGGCCGGCATTGCCTCTGCTGTGATTGAGCATAAGCAATATCCGAACCGTGAAGCCTTTGATGACGCCATGCATCAGCAGCTGCTGGACTGGAATGTTGATTTGGTGGTTTTGGCTGGCTTTATGCGCATTTTAAGCGCCAAGTTTGTCAAAGCATGGGAAGGGAAAATGGTCAACATTCACCCTTCTCTGCTGCCTTGCTACAAAGGCATGCATACTCATCAGCGCGTGCTGAATACCGGCGACACCCTGCATGGCTGCACCGTGCATTATGTCACGGCGGAACTGGATGCAGGACAGGCTTTGGCGCAAGGCGTGCTGCAGGTCAACCTGCATGACAATGCTGAAACCTTAGCAAACCGCGTGCATGTGCTTGAGCATGTCATTTACCCGCAAGTGGTGGAATGGATCTGCACCGGCGCGATTCAGCATACGGAACTTGGAGTGTATTACCGCGGGCAGGCTTTACAGCAGCCGCTTCAATTCTGCAAGTTCTGAAAAATCAGATATAAAAAAACGCATCCCCGGATGCGTTTTTTATTGCTCAAAATAACACCTGATGCATTACTGCCGGATCAATTGCTGAATCAGCGCTGCAGTTTCCTGCGGATGCTCCAGCGGGAACATATGCCCGCCAGGCACAACTGTATAAGGAATGCCGAATTTCTTTTCCGCCAATTGAGGAAAGCCCCGGCCAATAAATGGCCCCAGCTCTGCAATCACCAAATTTACAGGCACCTGAGGCTTCGGCTGTGGCAGCCACCATAAAGACGGATTAGTTCTAAAGATCTTCACTTCATCCATTTTAGGAATGGTCAGCTCCACGCCTCCGCGCGAACGGTCTTCAGTCAGCGCATGGTCAATGTAAGCCTGAAAACAGTCTGCATCAAAATGCTGATAAAAGCCTTTAGGGCGCAGCAGCGCTGCCGCCTGTTCGCGGCTTTCCCAATGATCCCTACGGCGCAATGACAGGGATGCCGGCGACATGGCGTCTACGGCTTTCAGCTTCAGCGTTTTAGCAAAATGCAGAGCCAGCGCGTCTTTGCCCATAATTAAAGGCGGGTCCAGCATGATCACCTGTGAAAACAGTTCAGGGCGCTTTAAGGCTGCCTGAAATGTCAGCACGGAGCCCAGCGAATGGCCGAGGCCAATCACTTTGCGGCCTTTGGCTTGGCGCACAATGCTGTCTATCACCTGCTGCGTCAGGCTTTGCCAATGATTATCAATTGGATAGCGCTTATCCGGCCCCAGCAAAGGCACATAAATGATGTCGCAATCAGCGCCCAGCAAGTCAAACAGCTTTTGATAGACTTTGGAAGGCACGCCATTGGCGTGCGCAAAATGAATCAATGGCTTCATTGCAGTTTCGCATTATTCTCAGACTGAACCTGCTGCGACAGCGACGCTGCAAAGCCTTGGCCTATTGACGCGCCCATGCGGTCCAGCACCGAGTCAAATGGGCTGTATTCAATGGTATAGTTAATCGCCTTTTCAGTTTTCAGCTCGCGCTTCAAGGTATTCAAGCTGCCTGCGCGGTCTGCAATGCCCAGCTTGATCGCTTGATCGCCGGTCCAGAACAAGCCGGAGAAAATTGCCGGATCATTGGATTTCAGCTTTTTGCCGCGGCCTTGCTTCACCGCATTGATAAAGTGCTCATGCACATTGTCCAGCACCGCCTGCACATGGGCTTTCTGCGCAGGATCAACCGGCTGAGTCATGGACAGCAGCGCCTTGTTGGCGCCTGAGGTCATGGTGCGGTCTTCAACGCCTAATTTCTGCAGCAAGCCATTCACGCCATAATTCGGCATAATTACGCCAATCGAGCCGACCAGGCTGGATGGATTGACAATAATTTCATCAGCAGCCGAGGCGATGTAATACGCGCCTGACGCGCCGGTATCGCCAATCACCGCATACAGTTTCTTACCGGCATGCTGCTTTTTCAGATACTGAATTTCCTGCCAGATTTCATCTGACTGCACAGGTGAACCGCCCGGCGAGTTGATGTTCAGCACCACCGCCTGGCTTTGCTTATTTTCAAAAGCTTTTCTCAGTGAGCGGATGGTATCTGTGCTGTTGACGCTTTGCTTATCGGCAGCAATGGTGCCGATAATATCAACCACGGCAATATGCGATCCGGCTGCGCCGGCATCGCCAGTCACCGCAGTGCTGCAGCTTTTTCCCAGCGCAACTAAAATAAACAGCAGGTAAGCAAAAGTTAAAAATTTAAAGAAGATTCCCCAGCGCCGCGCGCGGCGCTGCTCTTCGACGGATGCCAAAACTGCCTTTTCCAGCAGTTTCCATTCTTTGCCGGTTGGCTGCTGTGCATTCTGTGATGTATTCTGCGTTTCGTTTTGAGGTTTTGGTGGCCAATCGGACATAAAAAATCCAACAAACAGTGAAAATGTCTTCCATTATATACACTGAAACTGCAGGAACTGTCTAAACAATCCATTTTATCCTATAATTAATTCATCATTTCCTTTTATTACGAATTGACAATAACACGATGACCGAACAGACTCCGCAAAATACTACGTATCGTCTATTGAAATTTATCAGCCGCCAGCCGATTCAATTTTCCCGTTTTATTGCGCGGGGCCTTGCGGGTCTGGCCAACGCCTTAAGAATTTCAAAAACCTCTGAAGCTGTCCGCCTGAACCTGAGAATTGCGCTGCCTGAATTAAGCGATGCTGAGCGGGAACGGATTACCCGCCAGGCCATCCGCAATGAATTGATGTCCTATTTTGAGTTTTTCAGCATTTGGGGCGCAAGCAATCAGAAAAACCTGTCACGCATTCAGCATGTTTACGGCGAACAGCATTTTCATGATGCCTTGGCTGAAAATAAAGGCCTAGTGCTGATTGTTCCGCATTTCGGCACCTGGGAAATTATGAATGGCTGGTTTGCGCAGCATACCCAAATGACCATTATGTATAAACCGGTCAAAAACCCGGCAGCCGATGCATTTGTGCGCAATGCCCGCAGCCGCGAACAGGCGGTGCTGGTTCCGACAGATGATTCGGGCGTCCGGCAGATTTTTAAAGCGCTGAAGCAAGGCGGCACCACGGTAATTCTGCCTGACCATACGCCAAATGCCGGCGGCGAAATGATTCCGTATTTTGGCCTGCCTTTGGCGACCAGCAATTTAAGCGCCAAGCTGATTCAGAAAACCAAAGCCAAAGCGCTGTTTCTGTATGCCATGCGCAATGAGCATGACGGTTTTGACATGCATATAGAGCCGATGGATGAGGCCATTTACCAAGGCTCCGCCAATGACGGCTCCAGAGTGATTTTTGAAGCGATCGAAAATCTTATCCGCCGCTATCCTGAACACTACCACTGGAGCTATAAGCGCTTTAAAGCCAGCCCGGAAACCGATGCCATTTATCACCTTAAAATGGATGAAGCGGTCAAATTAGCGCAATCCATCCGTGAAAAAACAGCTGCCGGACAGGCAGCGCCGGCGCAAATGGCTCAATCTGCAGCCAACCCTGCGGAGTCTGCCGGCTGAGCTCTATTCAGCCATTTCCATTCATCGCGCGCAAAGCGCAAGCGCATGTTCCGGCCCTGCTGCTGGAACTGAATGCTGCCCTGCTGCGGCGTGCTCAGCAAGGGTATATGCAGCTGTGCCAAGCGCGCCTGCGTTAAAGCGCTGGGATGGCCGTAGCGGTTGAATTTCCCCGCCGAAGCAATCGCCAGCTTGGGCTGCAGCGCTTTTAAGAAAGCATAGGCTGAACTGTGCCGGCTGCCGTGATGCCCAAGCACCAAAACATCGACCTTTAAATCGGGATAATCCTGCAGCAGCTGAAATTCGGTTGGCCAGCCGGCATCCCCCATCAGCAGGAAGTTCTGGTAGGGATAAGCATCCTGCACCTGCACATACAGCACGCAGGAGCTTTCATTTTTATTGGCTGAAGCGGTTCTGAGCTGTGCAGGCTTGGGCGACAGCACTTCAATGCTGACTGTATTGCTCCATTGCCAGCGCTGCCCCTGACGGCAGTAATCAAACTGAGACGGCGCCGGCGCTTTGACTTTTTCGCTGGAATACAGCTGCCGGATGGGCAATTGATGCTGTATGGAAAAATAGCCGCCGCTGTGGTCCTGATCCAGATGGGTCAAAACCAGCTGATCCAGTTCACTGAGCGCATTTACCGATAAAAACGGCTGAATAATCTGCCTGCCGACACTGAATTTGTCTTCATCATAATTTCCGCCCATATCCACCATCAGGCTGCGCTGCTGCTCCCGGATAAATACCGCCTGCCCCTGCCCGACATCCAGAACAGTCAATTCAAAAGGATAAGGCATGCTGCCTTTCATCAGCAGGGCCAAAGCGCCTAAAATGGCCCAGCCTTTAGGCGCCAGCCCCTGCTGCATAAACAGAATCAGCAGGCTCAGCGCCAGCGCTGCAAGCATGCAGGCATTCATGGCAACCGGCTGCAGTTCAGGCGCAAACAGCTGATCCAGCAGATCTAAAAAAGCCAGCAGCAGCGACAGGCACAGGTCATTCAGCTGAAACAGCAGCGCCGATAGCGCTTCAGAAAAGTAATAGCTTAGCGCAGCAATTAAATCCAAAGGCACCGCAATCAGCCCCAGCCACGGAATGGCCGCAATATTGCTGAATGGCGTGATCCAGGAAACCTGCTTAAAGAACAGCGCCATTAAAGGAAATAAAGCCAGAAAAATTTTCCATTGCGATTCAATCAGCAGCTTGAGCGAGATCAGCGCTCTGCGCTTCCAGTCATGCTCCCGGCTGAGCTGATGCTTTTGCTGCTGCAAAGTCTGGTAAATGCGCAGCAGGATAAAACAGGCGCCGTAGGACAGCCAAAACGCTGCCGACAAAATGCTGAAAGGGTCAATCAGCAGCAAAACCGACGCGCTGTAAATCAGCAGCTTCAAAGGCTGAAGCCGCTGCTGCATCAGCAGAATCAGGCTGCCTAAACTGCACATCAGCAGCGTGCGCAGCGCGGGAATTTCAAAACCGGCAAAAGCGCAGTAAAGCGCGGCGCAGCTGAGAAAAGGCCAAACCAGCAGATAAGGCCTGGGAACAGTCAAATACAGCTGCGGCCAGCACCTTGCAATCATGCGCTGCAGCAGCCAGCACAGCATCATGGCAAAGACCAGCACATGCGGGCCGGAAATCGCCAGCAGATGGCTCATGCCAAAACGCTGGAACTGCGCCTTAGTCCCTTTGCTCAGCAGGCTTTCATCTCCGGTGAGCAAGGCAAGAAGCAGCCCCTGATGCTTTAAAGGCTGATGCCGGATAAATTCTCTGAACTTCAGGCGCTGCTGTTCAACCCTAAGCGCCAGCTGCGGCATAAGGCGCTGATGCTGCTTCAATTGCTGAGCGTATCCCATGGCATAGACCTGCTGTGCAGTCAGCGGCTCGATGCGCTGTATGCGGAAACCCGAGGCAATGTTCTGCTGCAGATGCCACTTTTCCTGATCAAACGCGCCTGCCGTTGCATAACTGTGCGCAGGCTTCAATTCGCCCTGCAGCCGGTAATAGCGCCCTAACGCTAAATTCTGCTGCGCAGCGGCCGTTTTGGCTTTAGGCAGGTAAGCCAAATACTGCAAATCCGCGTCCTGCAGGCCGCCTGCCGGATGATTCAGCACCGTAATTTTCTGCTGGATGCTGTTTTCACCCAGTTCATTCAAGCGCTGAATATACACAATCAGTTCCCGCTGCGCAGGTTCACGCACCGTATGCGCTAAGCGCTGATCCAGGCGGCTGCCGGCATAGCCGGAACCCAAGCCAGCGCCAAGCAATACACTCAGGCTGATAGGGATGAGATGAATGAAAATGGAGGCGCGCTGCAGATAAGGCTGCAGCATTTTTTCAGCGGCCAGGCAAATTAAAACCGCGCATACAGCTGCCCATGCGCCGGCATGCCAGTCCAGCCACATTTGTCCCATGCAGGCAACGCCTAAAATCCAGCCGAGGCAAAACCACTGCAGCATTATTTTTATTCTTTGTGAGCTTTATTGCGCGCAATAATAAAGCCCGCCGGAGCGGGCTTCAATCTATAGCGGAAAATTCAAATGAATTAGGCTTTTTCAACCCAAAGGCCGTCCTGCATATGCAGCACGGCATCCGCCGACTGCGCCAAATGCTCGTCATGAGTCACAATCAGCATGGCCATATTGAATTCTTTGCGCAGCTCGGTCAGCAGCTCAAAAATTTTCACCGCAGTTTTACGGTCCAAGTTGCCTGTCGGCTCATCGGCCATCATCAGTTTCGGCTTCGCCACCAGCGCGCGGGCCAGCGCTACACGCTGGCGCTCACCGCCAGACAGCTCGCCCGGCTTGTGGGTTAAGCGGTGCGACAGGCCAACGCGCTCCAGCAGATATTCCGCCTGCTTCTGTACATCTTTGTAGTTTGCGCCTTTACGCAGCATCAGCGGCATCGCCACATTTTCCAGCGCGCTGAATTCCGGCAGCAAATGATGGAACTGGTAGACAAAGCCCAAATGCTCATTGCGGATATAGCCGCGTTCCGCCTCGCCCAGCGTGTCAAAGCGCTGGCCGTTAATGAAGACCTGCCCGGAAGTCGGGCGGTCCAAGCCGCCCAGCACATGCAGCAGGGTGCTTTTTCCGGAACCGCTGGAACCGACAATAGAAACAAACTCGCCGGCTTTGACCTGCAGTGACAGGCCGCGGATCACATCTACAGAAGACTTGCCGTCAGTAAATGATTTGGTAATGTTCTGCGCGTCTAAAATTAAATTACTCATAGCGCAATGCCTCCGCCGGCTGAATTTTCGCTGCGCGGAATGCCGGGTAAATTGTTGCAAGGAAACTGAGCGCTAAAGACAGCGATACAATCACGGCAACATCCTGCCAGCGCAAATAAGACGGCAGATAGTTGATGAAATAGGCATCAAACATATTCAAGCCCAGGCTGGTGTTCAGCCAGCCCACAAAACCGCTGATGCCGGAAGCTGCGATAATGCCGAGAACCGCGCCGGATACCGTGCCGATCACGCCAATCACCGTGCCCTGCACCATAAAGATTCTAGTAATCGTCGCCGGCGATGCGCCCAAGGTGCGCAAAATCGCGATATCGGATTTTTTATCCGTCACCACCATCACCAGTGAAGACACAATATTAAAGGCCGCCACTAAAACGATTAAAAACAGCAGCAGGCTGACCATGGCTTTTTCCATCTGAATGGCGCTGAACAGATTGCCGTGCGTATAGGTCCAGTCAGAAGCATAGAAGTTTGCCGGCAAATCGCGGACAATTTCCTGCGACACTTGCGGGGCGGCGAAAATATCATCCAGCTTCATGCGGATGCCTTGCGCGCCATCCGGCAGGCGCAGCAGCGTTGATGCGTCATTGAGGGCAATATAGCCCATCATGGAGTCAACCTCTGCGCCAATGCTGAAAATTCCGACAATTTTAAAGCGCTTGAAGCGCGGCACTACTCCTGCAGGCGACGGCGTCGCTTCAGGCAAAACCAGCGTGATGCTGTCATTCAGGCCCAGCCCCAAAGCGTCAGTCATCTGCTTGCCCAGCACAATCCCGAACTCGCCTTTTTTCAGGTTATCGATGCTGCCTTCAACCATATGGTCTTGAATAATTGAAACCTTTTTCTCATACTTCGGTTCAATGCCCGTGACCATTACCCCAGAAACCTGGCCCTGCGCGGTCAGCATGCCCTGCAGCTGGGTAAAGGGCGCTACGCCCTGCACATGCGGGTGCTGTTCAATTTTCTTTGCAAGTTCCGGCCAATTTGTTAAGATTTGTGTTGAAGAAACAGTGGCTTGAGGTATCATTCCTAAGACGCGGTTTTTCAATTCGCGGTCAAAACCATTCATGACGGATAATACTGTAATGAGTACAGCTACACCCAGGGTGAGGCCGATCATCGAAACCAGAGCAATAAAAGAAATAAAGTGGTTACTGCGCCGTGCGCGAGTGTATCTCAACCCTATATACAGCGAGATTGGTTTAAACATAACCATCTAGTCCGAGGTAATAATTATGGAAAATTTACAGCATCAAAGCGGAAACACGGAACGCCGCGTCATGTCACGCATCGATGCTGCCTTGCGAATCAATTATCAGGTTATTTCTGATGATGTTGCGCTGAATGATCCTTACGATCCTAATTTCGTCTTGCCGCGCTATTTTCTACTACTTGCAGAATTAGATCAATTTGATCACGCGCTTAACTACGAATTAGAACAATTAGCTCAGAAAGATCAACAAATTGCCCGGATATTATCCTTATTTAACCAAAAATTAAACCTGATTACCGGCTCACTGTATGATGCAATTGTGCAAAGCATGCTGCCGATTCCGGAACATGTAAACTTTTCAGAGACCGGTTTAAGCTTTTTCAGCGAGCGCCCGATCAAGGAAGGCAGCTATGTGCATGTGACTTTAAGCCACCCGGAAAACTTCTTCCATATTGCGGCCACGGCGCAGGTGGTTTACAGCCGCGAAGAGGAAAATGGCCAGTACCGCACCGGCGCCTATTTCATTACCCTGCACCCGCAGGACCGCGTCAAGCTGGCTGACTGCGTTGCATTCACCCAGCACAAAGACTGATTACTCTTCAGCCTTGACTTTATGGGCGAGCGCTCGGCTCGCCTGAATATCCTGATAGAAATACACAAATAAGCCTAAAAGCAGCACGGCTGCGCCTGCAACCACCAGCACGGTCACCTTTTCATCATTCAGCAGCGCACCCACCGCCATCGCAATCATCGGTGTCAGCACTGTAGTTAAAGACAAAGTCGCGGCTTTAATATTTTTCACCAGCTTGAAATAGCAGAACATGGCCACCAGTGATGCCATCACCACCGCATAGCCCAGCCCGATCAATGACTTTGCCCCTGGCATTTCCGCAGGCGCATAAGGCCAGATGAACGGCAGCATGCAGGCCGCGAACAGCGCTGAAACAATAATTGAACCCGTAGCCTGCGCCATCGGCTGCAGCGGCGCATTGACTTTTTTAACCCAGAAAATTGACGCGCAGTAAATGAATACGCTCAGCAGCATCAGCGCAATGCCTTGCGGCTGCACATGCTGCTGGCTGCCGCCAAGGCAGATGATGCCCAGCCCGCTGACTGCAATCAGCATGCCCAGCCACTGCATGCGGTGCAAGCGGATCTTAAAGACAAAATAGCCGATCAGCCCGGTGATGATCGGCGCAAGGCCAAACATCAGGGCAATGATGCCCGAACTTAAATAAGCCGTAGCCAAGTAGGTGAAAATCTGCGAGCCGATAAAGCTGAACGCGCCCGCCACATAGCTGTGCATGGACTGCGCATTCACCGGGAATTTTGCGCGCACAATCAGCAGCAGGACAACCGCTAAAGGCAAGGCAATAAAAAATCGCAAAGCCAATGCCCATAAGCTGTGCAGGTCTGTCACGCTCCAGACAATCGCCAGCGGTGTTGTTGCCCAGATAAATACCAATAGGGCATAAGTAAAGATTAAATTCAGCTTAGACGGCATGATCAGCTGCCCTATTGCGCGGTTTTGCGCTTCTGTTTCTGAATCGTCTGATCTAAGCTGCTGGAAAACTCGCGCTTGTCGCGCTCAGAAATCGGCGGCGGCCCGCCAGTCTGCACGCCGGCGCCACGCAAGCTGTCCATAAAGTCACGCAGATGCAGGCGCGCCTTAACATTGGCCACGGTATACACTTCACCGCGCGGATGAATGGCAATGCCGCCTTTTTCAATCACCTGGGCAGCCAGCGGAATGTCCTGCGTCATGACAATGTCATGTTCTTTCATGCGCTCAATAATTTCCTGATCGGCAGCGTCCGCCCCGTGCATCACCTGAATTGAATTGATCCGCACAGACGGCGTAATGCCCACGTTCTGATTGGCGACAAAAGTAACTTCCAGCTGATAGCGGTCAGAAGCCCGCAAAATCACTTCCCGTAAAATTTTAGGCAGTGCATCGGCATCGACCCAAAGTTTGAATGGCAGCACAATGGCATCCAGTGCAAAGAATAGAACCGCTATCTTAGCAAAACTGCGCGGCGGCATTCAGTGACATTAAATGCATTTCTGTAATGCTTTCTCAGAAAATGAGAAATTAAATAGGCCTTGCAGCGCTTAAAACCGGCTTTATGGGCTGGAAAATGCGCTGCTCCAGCTGCAGTTTTCCAGCCGGCAGCGATATATTTACCCGCACAGACTTGAAAATTCAAAATAACCCTCGATTTAATATACAAACACCACCCAACATCAATCGTGCATATGAAAAATCAAAACCGCCCAGAAACCGTCACCATTGAAGATCAGAACTTCGGCAGCCACATTGAACACTGGAATTTGCTGACAGAGCAGCCGGGCTCTGAAGTTCCGCGATGGTTAGGTCAAGCGCTGGATGCGCCGGTCATGCCGATGGGCCTGTGCGCAGCGGAATGCGATATGGATGCAGGCACCTGGCTGATTCAAGGCCCAAGCAAAGCGCCTGTGCAGCTTTCCCAAGTGATTGAAGTTGAAAACAACAAGCCGAAAGCGGTGAAAACCGCATTCCCCTGCTTTGACAGCCCGTATAAAGTTAAAGCCAGCATTGACCGGATTATTGCCTGCAAATCCAATATTCAGGCGGTGCTGTGCCTGAACTTGGGCGACAACACCACAGTCTATGCCTTTGACAGCCTGTACAGCGTCAACCATGACCAGTATGAAAAGGGCCAGGATTATCTGGTGCAGCTGAACGGCTGGGCCTATGAATTGGAAGCGGTGGCTGAACATGAGCAGCTAGTGGTGGATGACCCCGCATCCATCAAGCATCACCGCGCGCTGAATGATATTTTAGCCGCCAACAATGGCGTTGCGCCTGCCAACCTGCAGGAGCAGATCGAAGCATGGCAGCCGAAATCTGACGATGATAAGGAACCTGTTACGGTCGATTTCTCTAAGATGGTGGCGTATTTGTACGGCGAAAACATGGGACAAGAAGATGAAGCCTGGTTCCAAGGCAATATTGTCGGCAAATCGTCCATGCAATTCATGGCACATGAATACACCCTGTATGACGTCACGCTGATCCATGAAGAAAATCAGCCAGCCATCCTGATCCGCATTGCGACTAAAAATGCACAGTACAAGAACTTTGAAATTGGCCAGTTCATCCGCGGCAATATCTGGATTCAGGCCAATATTTACGCAAAATCTGCCTGATGCAAATAAGCGGGCCGGGCTGATTCTGCACTGGTCAGATTCAGCCCGGTTTTTGTTTATCTGAATGCGGATTCTGTTTAGCAGATTTTAAAATTTCAGCCGAAGCCAGCGCATTCAGTTGGCATTTTCAAACTCAAAGTTAATCTGCGCCGCAGTTTTTTTATTCTGCATCTTTTTACAGTTTAGGCAGGATTAAAAATTGGCAAATAGCTGATAGAACAGGCGCTGGAACAGAACACTGCGTCGGATTAAATAAATTAAACCGTTTGGCAAGTTTGATTGGCGCAGTGCTTTATTTAGGCAAATTTTTATGCTAAAAATATATAGCAAATAGGAATTAACGATAAATAGATCGGAAAATAAATGTCTATGAAAATCGTGCAGGAAGAAAATTTACAGCCGCTTGAGCATCAGCTGACGTCCCGATATCACATCGAGCCTATGGCCTGCCTGTTTTTTGCATTGGGCATGATGATGTGCGCTTATATCCTGCATACATTTATTCTTTAATTTTTTATCCGCATAAAAAAGCCCATCTATGTGATTTAATGCTGATCAGTTAAACGTAATTTCATTATTACTGATTGATAAATCTCCCCTAACCCCTCTTTACAAAAGAGGGGAATGCTTTTGAATTCAAGACCATTCTAAATTTCAAAATGCTCCCTCCTTTGAAAAAGGAGGGTTGGGGAGGATTAAAAATGCTTAACTGACTGGCATTACATCTATGTGATGGGCCTTTTTTATGCATCAGGCATCAGCCATTGCGTTTTGCAAAGTCATCCATAAAGCAGACTAAAGCCTGAACGCCCTCTAAAGGCACGGCATTATAGATGCTGGCGCGCATGCCGCCGACAGAACGGTGGCCTGCCAAGTTCAGCAAATGATTTTCTTCCGCTTCTTTCAGGAACTGTTTATCCAGATCGGCATTGGCCAAGGTAAACGGCACATTCATAATTGAACGGTTTTCTTTGGCAATCGGGTTATTGTAGAAATCGCTTGCATCAATATAGCCGTAAAGCAATTCCGCTTTCGCCAAGTTTGCTTTATAAATTGCCTCTACACCGCCCTGCTCCAGCAGCCATTCAAATACCAGGCCAGACAAGTACCATGCATAGGTAGCCGGCGTATTCACCATAGAATCATTTTTAGCTTGCGCTGAATATTTCAACAGGCTTGGAATTTCAGCTTTGGCCTGATCCAGCAAATCATCACGGATAATCACCAAGGTCAGGCCGGCCGGGCCGATGTTCTTTTGCGCGCCCGCATAAATCAAGCCGAATTTAGACACATCCAATGGCGCAGACAAAATGCTTGAAGATAAGTCGGCAACTAATGGCTTGTCTGTTTCCGGAATGCCGGCAAATTGAATGCCGCCAATGGTTTCGTTCTCTGCATAATGCACGTAAGCTGCGTCATCAGACAGGTTCCACGCGCTTTGATCTGTAATGGCAAGCTTGCCGTCAATGCTGGTGCCCGCTTCAATGACGTTGATGTCACCGTAGCGCTGCGCTTCTTTGGTGGCTTTTTCAGACCAGATGCCGGTCTGGATATAATCCGCTTTGCTGTTTTTGCCCAGCAGGTTCAAAGGAATCGCGGAAAACTGCAGCGATGCGCCGCCTTGCAGGAACAGCACTTTGTAGTTTTCAGGAATATTCATGAGCTTGCGCAAATCCGCTTCCGCCTTTTCTGCAACAGCAACATAATCTTTGCTGCGGTGGCTCATTTCCATGATGGAAAGACCTTTGCCATGCCAGTCCAGCATTTCAGCTTGGGCTTTTTCAAGTACGGCAGTAGGTAATGCAGCAGGACCAG
>NZ_JAVXCI010000053.1:0-21032 GCF_036659555.1 Acinetobacter sp. | reverse complement strand
TGTTCAGGTCGCAGCGCCGCAAGGTGTAAGAGTTCGAGTCTCTTCATCCCCACCATCAGGTATCAAGCTAAGTCAAAAAAGACTTTTAATTGAAAACATTCAATGCTTGGCTGGTGTTTTTGGAAATTTAAGCCCAATGTAAATTGGCACACTAAATGGGGATGTGGCGGAATTGGTAGACGCACTGTGTTCAGGTCGCAGCGCCGCAAGGTGTAAGAGTTCGAGTCTCTTCATCCCCACCAAATTTTAAAAAGCAAGGCGCTATGCCTTGCTTTTTTTATGGCCTGAAAAAAGCGGCCTGAAAATAAAAAACTGAGAAATGACAGAAGCCTTCATCTGCGCCATGATGATCGGTTCAGGCATTAGCTTGCATCGCTTTTGGCTATTCAGGGTAGAGTTCTGCTTTTTATCTGCATCCATGCCGCACTTGCGTCTCCGAAGCTGATTTTACTCAGTTTCTTTAATATAGATATCGCTAAATTCTGAAATTTTTTTAAGCACTGCCTTGCGCAGCGGATAAAATGGCCATAGTTTGAATAAAATCTGGAATTGCAAAAAATAAAAAGCCGGTCAATTGCGCAGCTGACCGGCATTAGGTATTTGAAAGCGGTGTTTTTAAAAATCCATTTTTCTCGATCAAAACTTGGGCCGGCTGTTAAGCTTTTAAATGGTCCTCAAACTCTTCGCCCAGCTGCATAGCTAAAGCATTGCCTGAAAGGTCGCAGGTGACCAGTCCATATTCCTTTTTAAAACTGAAGCTGAACCCCTGATTATCTGCCAGGGTGCGGACATTGTATCCTAACTTTTCCAGCCAAAGCCGGAAGGCAATAAGGTTTTTGGCTTTAACTACTTTCTTCACGAGCGAACTCCTTATTCATATTAAATATTTAATAGGGATGCTTAAATATTTTTTAAAGGGCAGAATTCAGATTTTTAATAAATTTATTTATTTTTGCGTGAAAAACAAACTGGCTGAGGCGAATTGTCAGGCTGTAATTTTACTAAATTATTGATTTTGTTTTAGATGGATATAATGTAACGAATTATGATTTATTTTTGACAGAGGCCTATGGGCAAAGCGGAATGGTGATCACATTTGGATTGTAAGGAAATGTGCTTGCATTGGGCCATGCTTAGGGGTGCTGAATTTGCCACTGTAATTCCGTTTATTTTGTATTTTAAAATTAATTAAAAAAATTCAAATGATTATTTTTAATTATTCAATTGCTGTTTTTTTGACTGAACAAAGAATCATACAATTTTTCCTAAGTAAATAAAATCATTGTATATATTTTGAAGAAAATTAAACACTGCTATAATGTGCTTAGTTTAGCTTTTTATATTGATTAATGTTAAATAGTGCTTCTATTTTTTTGGGGTGGTAATGTTAAATAATACTTCTATTTTTTTTGGGGCGGTTTTGGGGTTAGCGCTTTCGAGCACAGTTGGGGCTGCTGCTGTAAGCGTTAAAAATGATCGGTTGGGCTATCTGATTCAGCGTGTGGATTATCAGCGCATAGATGCTTCAATTGAGAAATCTGAAAATCAGCTTTTGGGGCGTGCAAGCTGGAATATTCAATGCTGGGTCAAGACCGGCGAAGACACCAAAATTTGCACCATGCGCAAGAACCATATTACGGTCATGCGCATGAATGATCATTACAGCTTGAGTGTCGGCATGAAGCCTGAAAAAAACTCGGTTACTGTGCTGAAAGTGGATGATAACAGCCCTTTGCAGGCGCGCGAAGGCTTATACCGTGACGCGCAGCCAATTATTGACCAGTTCAAGCGCGGCTCTGAAGTCAAAACCGAGTTTAAAGCGACAAATACTGCTAAAACGGTGATGAATCAAATTTCACTGGTCGGCTTTACGGATGCTTTTAATGACATGCAGCAGCAGTACAGCAGACTGGACAGCTTTGATCCGCTGCGCAAGCTCTAAGGCGCTGCTGGCGCCATTTGGCAGCGCGGGGCGCAATCCGCTTCTCAGCTGCTTAATTGCCGGCGCGCCCGGCAGACGCGTTCCGTATCGCTGAACAGAATCCATATGTCCGAAGCAAAGGAGTTTGCTGTGTGGCATGGCTGCATGCTTTTCCGGCTCGCAGCGTATTTAAAACATTTAAAAATTATCTTTCCATTCTCTCAGGCGCTGGAATTCTTCAGCGCTGTCTGCGCGGATAAACGGGTTGGTTTCCAGTTCTAGCTCAATGGTGCTGGGCAGGGTGCATTGCCCCAGCATGCGCTGGGCTTCGACCCGGTCAAAGCGTTCCTGAATTGCAAGATTGTCCGGTTCAGCCTGGCGCGCAAACTGCGCATTGGACAGGGTATATTCATGCGTGCAGTACACTTTTGTGCGCGCCGGCAGGGCGGCCAGTCGGGAAAGTGAAGCATACATTTGCTGATGCGTTCCCTCAAATACGCGGCCGCAGCCCATGGCGAACAGCGTATCGCCGCAAAACATGATATCCAAAGCGTCGATAAAATAGACAATGTGGCCAAGGGTATGCCCCGGAACCGCAATAATATCCACATTCAAGCCATGAAATTCAAACTGGCCTTCATCTTCCAGCGGCAGGCTGATGAAGGGAATTTTACTCAGTTCACCGCGCGGGCCATAAACCGGAATATTGCGGCTGATGATCAGTTCCGGCACACCGCCAATATGGTCTTTATGCCAATGGGTCAGCCAGATTTGCGCCAGCTTCAGCTGATGCGCGCTGCAGTACTGCTCGACTAAGCCGGCTTCGGTCGGGTCAACCGCAACGACTTCGTGGGAAGCCTCGTGCTCCAGCAGCCAAATATAGTTCTGCAGTGCATTTTTGACGTCTATGCAGTGAATTTTAAAAGACATAGGGCAAACTTCTGATCAGCTTTAAATTATCTTTTAAGGTAGCATGAATTGATATTCATTGAATATATTGCAGTCACTGCTGTGCATTGCAGCGGCGCGCGCAGGAATCCCGAGCTTATTATTCTGCAGCGTCCTCGTCCACAGCGCTGACCGCTTCGCCAATGGTGTAAAACTGGCCGCCTGCCACATGATGCAGGCTTTTCCATTCATCGCCGGCATCCGGATAATGCCAGCGCCCGTCACGGAAAATGCGCTCATCAGCATAGGCGCCAATGATTTTGCCGATGAATAAATCATGCGTCTGCTGATTATGCGGTTCCGGAATCAGCTCGCATAACAGCCAAGCCGCGCAGCCTGCGACCGCAGGAATCTTGGAATGCGGAAAATTGAATAACTCCACCCCGCATTGGCGCAGTTTTTCCGGCGCATCATGCAGGCTGATCATGCCGAGCGCATAGACCATTTTCAGCTGCCTGAGCGTGGGCACCTGCAGCGCAAAGCAGCCGGAATTTTCAATAATTCCGCGTGTTTTTGAACTTTTATCCAAGACTACGGTCACTTTGGCGGGGCTGAATTCCAGAGCGCAGGCCCATGCCGCGGTCATTACGCCAGTGTCCTGATGGTCTTGGGCAGAGACAAGAACCGTCGGGCCATGATTCAGCAGGCGGTAAGATTTTTCTAATTCAACGGGCAGAAGATGATGAAGCATGATATTGAGCCTGTGTATCTTTAAAACTCGCCGGAATCCGCCATCCGGACACGAAATATACAAAAAATGAATGGAGGTTAATCTATTGAATATATAGACATCGTCATTACAAAACAATCATAAGCAGCCGCTGGAGTGCAGGCGTATAATATAAAAATGAGATTGAAGGAAAGAACATGAACATGCCGGTCGTGCTGAATATAGCCATTTTTATTGCGCTGTTAATCTTGCTTGCGCAAACACATAGAACGCAGTGGAGCCTGTCGAAAAAAGTATTTGCAGGCCTTGGGCTAGGGGTGGCTTTCGGCTTGGGGCTGCATGCGTTTTACAGCGATTCGCCGGCTGTTTTAGCCGAGTCGATTCAATGGTTCAACATTGTCGGCAACGGCTATGTGAAGCTGCTGCAAATGGTGGTGATGCCGCTGGTCTTTATTTCTATTCTGGGCGCAGTGGTGCGCCTGCATGATGCCAGCTCTTTGGGCAAAATCAGCTTTTTAAGCATCGGCACGCTGCTCATCACCACGTTTATTGCGGCGCTGGTCGGGGCGGCTGTGACCAACCTGTTTGGGCTGACAGCTGCCGGGCTGGTGCAGGGCACGCAGGAAACTGCGCGGCTGGCGCAGCTGAACGCAGACTATATGGCGAAAGTGACTGACCTGAATGTGCCGAATTTTGTGCTGTCATTTATTCCAAGCAACCCTTTTGCTGAGCTGACGGGCGCCAATCCGACCTCCATTATCAGTGTGGTGATTTTTGCGGCGCTGCTGGGCATGGCGGGCCTCCAGCTGATGAAGGACGATGCGCCTAAAGGGCAGCGCGTGCTGGCGGCCATTGAAACCCTGCAGGCTTGGGTGATGAAGCTGGTGCGCCTGGTGATGCTGCTGACGCCTTATGGCGTATTTGCCCTCATTACCAAAGTGGTGGCCAGTTCAAAACTGGCGGATATCCTGAATCTCGGCGGCTTTCTGGCTGCATCCTATGTCGGGATTGCGTTGATGTTTGCCGTGCATGCGGTGATTTTAGCGCTGACCGGTATTAATCCGGTTAAATTCTTTAAAAAGGTCATGCCGGTGCTGGCCTTCGCTTTTACCAGCCGCTCCAGCGCAGCCAGCATTCCGCTGAATATTGAAGCGCAGACCCGGCGCATTGGCGTGCCGCAGTCGATAGCCAGCTTCTCGGCTTCGTTTGGCACCACAATTGGCCAAAACGGCTGCGCGGGGCTGTATCCGGCCATGCTGGCGGTGATGGTTGCGCCAACGGTCGGCATTAACCCGCTGGATCCGCTGTGGATTTTAACTCTGGTTTGCGTGGTCACCCTCAGTTCAATTGGCGTTGCCGGCGTTGGCGGCGGGGCGACCTTTGCAGCACTAATTGTCTTGCCTATTATGGGCTTGCCGGTCACGCTGGTGGCGCTGCTGATTTCGATTGAACCGCTGATTGACATGGGGCGCACAGCGCTGAATGTCAGCGGCTCAATGACCGCGGGCACGGTTACCAGCCAGCTGCTGGGGCAAACTAACAAGACAGTTTTTAATCAGGATGATGTAGATTTAACGCAGGTTTAAAGCCACAATCAGAACGCACGGTTAAATTTTAAAAGCCAGTACTGCAGTATTGGCTTTTATTTTTACAGATGATGAATAATGAAAAATCAGCAATCAGGACTGAAAAAACAGATGAAAATGTATCAGGTCGATGCCTTCAGCGCGCAGCTTTTTAAAGGTAACCCCGCTGCCGTGATTGTGCTGGATCAATGGCTGGATGAAGCTTTAATGCAAAGCATTGCCATGGAAAACAACCTGTCCGAAACGGCGTTTGTCAAAAGCCTGCATGCGGAAAGTGACGGTGAAAAAACTGATGGTGAAAAAATTGATGGCGAAAGCTATGAAATCCGCTGGTTTACGCCGGCCACGGAAGTCGATTTCTGTGGCCATGCCACGCTCGCGGCCAGCTATGTGCTGTTTAAGGACTATACTGCGGCCAAAACCATTCAATTTCATGTGAAGAATTTAGGCATATTCACCGTTCAGCAGGCGCAGGACGGCAAAATTAAAATGAATTTCCCCATCCGGCGTGCAGAAGCTTTAGCGGCCTATCCCGATTTGCTGAGGCAGGCGCTGAGCAAGCCGTTCAAGCAGGTGTATTTAAATGCGCAGGCTTATATTGTGGAATATGAAACGGTGCAGGATGTGCTGGATGAGCAGCCGGATTTTGAACTGCTGAAGCAGCTGGGGCGCATCCGCACAGCCATTACCGCATCTGGGCATGGCGCAGCTATGGATGTCGCAATTACGGCTTTGGGCCAGCAGTATGACTGCGTATCGCGCTATTTTGCGCCAGCCAACGGCATTAATGAAGATCCGGTGACTGGCTCGATTCATACCGGCATTGCGCCGCTCTGGGCGGAAAAGCTGGGCAAAGCAGAATTGCTGGCCTATCAGGCGTCTGAGCGCGGCGGAGAATTGCACTGCGCCATACTGGAAAATGAGCGCATTGAAATTTCAGGCTATGCCAAGCTGTATATGCAGGCTGAAATTTATCTGGATGCAGAATAAAATCTCCGCCCGGAAAATAGTCCGCCTGTGAGGCTGCCTGCACAATATCCGGCAGCATCTTAAAAAAAACACTTTATATAATGAGAATCATTCTCTAATATTGTCAGCATAACAAATTTACATTCTTTATTATTGGAAATATCAAGTTCATGCGTTTTAAACAGCTTACACTTTCACTTTTTTTTCTCGGTTTCAGCGGTGCGGTTTTTGCTCAGCCTGTTTTAGTTAAAACAGAGCAGAACATTGAAGAATATAAATTAGACAACGGTTTCCGCATCATTCTTGCGCCTAACGATAAAGAAAATAAAATTTTCATGAATACGGTGTATATGACTGGCTCGCTGAATGACCCGCAAGGCAAGGGCGGCTTGGCGCACCTGCTGGAGCATTTGGCGTTTAAAGGCACGCAGAATGTCAAAGGCGAAGAATTCCAGCGCCGGCTGGATCAATACACTTTATCCACCAATGCCAGCACAGATTACTATTCAACCAAATACACCAGCCTGATCCGCCCGGAACAGGCGGCGATTGATGCCGTGATTCATCTGGAAGCGGAGCGCATGGATAAGCTGGTGCTGCAGGAAAAATACGTGCCTTCAGAAATCGCGATTGTAAAGCGCGAGCGCGAAGTGCGCCTGGATCAGCCCTTTGCTGTCTTGATTGAGCAAATCTTTAAAAGCGCATACGGCAATCAGCATTTAGGCCGCCTGCCGATTGGCGATTTGAAAGAGCTGCAGTCGATTAATATGCAGGAGCTGAACAAATTCTACCGCAGCTGGTATGCGCCGAATAATGCGGTGATGGTGCTTTCAGGCAAGTTTGACAAGGCTGCGGTGCTGAAGCAGATTGATGCGCAATTCAGCCCAATTGCTTCACGCGCCGTGCCTGCGCAGGCTGCAGTGCCTAAACTGGACGGCAGCAAGATTAAGCAGCGCCAGTTCAGCGTGCAAAAAGGCAGTGACTTGGCCAAATTCAATATTTATTTCAATGGCGCAGATCAGCCGATCGTGCCTGCTTTGTCGGCTTCTCCGGCGCTGTATACCCTGGAGCCGAGCGGGCATTTATATCAAAGCATAGTCGAAACGGGTTTAGCGACAGGCACTTCGGCTTCGACTTGGCTGGACCGCGACTTTAATCTGGTGTTTATGGGCGCGGTTTATGCGCCGAACCATGACGCTGCGCGTGTGCAGAATGAACTGAACAAAGGCGTGGAGCAAAGCAAGGATTTTAATGAAACCGAGCTGAACCGCATCAAGGGCATAACCCGCAATCAGGCGGACAGCATTAAGAATAATGCGGCGGCTTTAGGTTCGCGCCTCAGCGATTACTATGTGGCGCGTCAGGGCGACTGGGCGCAGTATTTCAAGGATTTAGAGGATATTCAGAAGCTGACGCCGGCAGATGTAAATCAGGTTTATAAAGCCTTTTTAAAGCCTGAGCACCGCATAACCGGCGATATTCTGCCGACGCCGGAAGAGCAGAAAAAGGCGGTAGCGCAGAAAAAGCCTGAACCTGCAAAAACACTGGATCAGCAGGCGGCAGCAGAGGAGCCGCTGAAGGATGCAAGCGTTTATAAGGCTGAAGTGAAGCAATATGTTCAGCAGTCCAAAGCCTATCTGGAGCAAAAAGAAAAGCAGATTCAGCGCGGCAAGCTGAAAAACGGCATTCAATACGCATTATTCCCGACGAAAATCCGTGACGATAAAACTTATGCATCGATTGATTTAGATTTTGGCACAGCACAGTCGCTGATCAATAAAGATGTGACTTTAGATCTGACCGCTTATTTGCTGTTCCGCGCTTCTGAAGGCAAAAGCCTGCAGCAGATTGCCGACAAGATTATTGAATCGGGCGGGTCAGCCAGCGTCAGCGCCAGCGGCAATGGCTTTAACATTCAGATTTCTGCCAAAAAAGATCAATTTGAAGACTTCTTTAAATATTTCCTAGACGCGATGAAAACCCCTGCCTTTGAGCAGGCGCAGTTTGATTTGATTAAGTCGCAAAGCCTTGCAAGCCTAGACCGCCCATATACCGAGCCGGATACCGTGGCTGCTTTAACGCTGGCGCGCTTAATTGAAACGCATCAGCCGGGCGATTTGCGCTATCACTTTGAACCAGAGCTGGCGAAGCAGCAGTATCAGGCCGCTACGCGTGAGCAGGTGCAGCAGCTGTATCAGCAGTTCTTTAAAACCAATCATGGCCAGATTGCCGTGACTGGCGAATTTGACGCCAAGCGCATGCAGAAACTTTTGAAAGCGGAATTCGGCAGCTGGAAAACGGCGGAGCCTTATGCGCGCCTAAGCGATACCTATACGCCGTACAAAGCGCAGAAAGTGCATGCATTGTCAGAACAGCGCGAGTTCGGCAGCTATCAGGCTTTATTGACTGTTCCTGTAGGCAGCGATAATCCAGACATGCCGGCGCTGCAAATCTTCCGCCATATCTTGGGCGATTCGCAGCTGTCTTCGCGTTTGGCGCAGGAACTGCGTGAAAAGAACGCGCTGGTTTACGGCTTTGGCGCAAATATGAACTTTGACAGCTGGGATGAATCCGGCGCGCTGATGATCAGCGCCAATTATACGGCGGGCAAATCTGCACAGGTTTCGCAAGCGGTGCATAAGGTGCTGGCGGAAATGCTGGAGAAAGGCGTGACGGAGCAGGAATTGGAGGCGGCCAAAGCGGCCATGCTGAAAAAACGCGTTACCGCTTTGGAAGATGAGCGCCGCATTCACAGCATGCTGATTCCGCAGCTGGAAAAGGGCCGTAATTTGCTGGAGCGTGAAAAGCGCGATCAGAGCATTGCAAAACTGACCAAGGCCGATGTGGACGCTGCGATTAAGAAATACATCCGTGTCGATCAGCTGGTTGAAGTGATGGCGGATCAGTATGGGCAGGCGCAGGCTGCTGTGAAAAAGTAACTCAGCTTGACGGCAAAAACGCCTGAACAGAAAGAGCCAGTCAGCTGATTGACTGGCTCTTTATTTTTTAAAGCGGTCAAGGCTATTCGATGTACGGCAATGTCATCCGCAGTTCTCGGCAGAGTTTTGCCACCTTAAATTCGAATTTGGAGTTATTGCTGTTCTTTTGCCTGCGCAAAGGCGTTTAAAGCAAAAATGAGGCAGAGCAAGCGCTGAAACTTAAGCGCGCATAAATCCTCTGATTTTTATCAAAATTGCAATCTATAGAACTGTTTTTAAAATATATTGACTATAATTTAAAAAGAAAATGCCAGTCAGTTTCTTAACTGGCCGGCATTCAAAGCCCCGCAGGGCTTTTAGAACTGGGCGCTTAAACCCCCAGTTTTAAAGATCAGTGCTTGTGGTCATGATCATGGTCATGCTTATTGGCATGGAATTCTTCATTGTGGCGGAAGCGCAAATAGTTCTCGAACTGCTCGCAGTATTCATCATAGTTGTCTTCCAGCATCATCTGAAACTGCTGCATCACATAGGACATGACCTGATCTTTAGCATCACGCATTTCATCGCCGTCTTTAAAGCCGTTGGCGGCGACCCAGGTATTGAAGCGGGCGGTAGCGAACAGCATGGCTGCGCTGACTTGGCCGCGCATTTCGGCCGGCTTGACAGAGGCGCCTTTTTCAACACGGCAAAAATCATTGGCTTGCTTGATAAATTCATCTGCGCGTTCAAAGAATGCCGCATTTAACGCTTCTTCTTCGGTAACATCGGTTGCTTCAATCTTTTGAACCATGAATTTTTCCTGACATGAAAATCTTAAAGGCTAATTATAGGCAAAGCCTTGCAGAAACAAAACCATTGACTTAATCTAAAAATAGCCTAAGCATAAATGGAATCCTTCATGCAAGATGCAATTGCGGTACAAAGCTTAAAAAGCGACATCGCTTTGCTGCGCCAGAATATCTGGCCGCCGGCAAATTTAGCCAATGTCGAAGGCCTGCCGATTTATTACGGCATTCAGTCCGAAGTCGATGAATATTATAAGCAATGGGCTGGCCTGATTGAGCGGGCGCAGGAGCTGTTTCAGCCCTTTATGGAAGATGAGGCCATCGACGCCGTGCATTTGCCCAGCCATTTGAACCTGCCGCTGTTTTATTTTCATGTCGACCGCATCCGCATTAATAAAACCCGCGCCAAAGAGTCCAAAACCTTCCGCGGCATTACCAGCCTAGTGGAAAAATGCGGGAAGTTTGAAGCCGGGGAAACCGCCGCCATGCATCATTGGCTGGACAGTGATGACACCGCAGTTTTGGTTGCGCACCGTGAGTTTATTGACCTGCGCACTTATGTGTTCCAGTACGGGCAAAGCGAATATACCCGGACGCGGTTCTATGTCAACGGCATTGTGCTCAGCGTTGAAGATGACTTTAAGCTGGTGGATGCGCGCGACAAGCCCCGCAAGCAGCGCAATGACAGCTACAGCGACCCTCTGGCGGACAATAATACCTGGAAAGTTTTCGGCAAATACCGCTAGCTGAGATATCTGCAGCGAATTGGCTGGCAGATGAAATGGCCTGCTGCCAGTAGAAGCAAGCTGATGCAGACCGGAAAAAGCTAAGGGCTGTCCTGCATTGCTATGACGGAAAGCGTGCGTAATCCTTGCCGCACGCGGGTATCCTAAGCTTGCTCTGCTTAACTATGGGGAAGCAATATGAGGGCAGCGCCATCCAGCTGCTACTGCCAGAAGCACCGCGCTTGGCAAAATGCGGTTAAATCCTGCTGAATCTGCTGTTCGATATGATGCTGTTCCGATGCGATCCAGCCCAGCACAAACCAAGACTGCGGACGCTGGCCGGTGTCTTGTTCAAACAGCGCATGCGCTACAGTCAAGTCATTAAAGCGGCCGAGGCTTTCCTGCAAAGGCTTCAGCGCTTTTAAATACGGCTTCATTGCGCTTTGCGGATAAAGCGAGGCAATAAATTCCACGCTGTAGCGCAGGCGCTTGACGCGTTTGCGCAGGCGGTGCTTTTCTTCAGCCTGCAGCTGCTCAAATGTGCTTTCCGCTTGGCAGATCTGCTGATGCATTTTATTCAGCTGCCTGCGGCTCTGCTTTTTCAGCTTGCTTTTGCCGTCTTGCGGCTGATGCGAAAATTCAATCAGTTCAAGCAGCAAAAGGGTAGTTTTGGGCGCCCTGAACAGCGCGCTGATATCTTCTTCAGCCGCTTCGGCCTGCGCGGGCAATTCTGAAACAGGCGAGCCGGCCAGCTGCAGCTGCGGAATTAAGCTTGCTGCCAAAGCATCGCGGTCGCGGGTTGCGCCCAATTGCCTGAACAGTTCGGCCAGCTGATCCTGCCAAGCCTGTGTATCGCGGCCGGCCCATTGGCCAAAGGTTTTCAATGCGCTGCGCATGCGCCGTATCGCGACGCGCGCCTGATGCACATGGCCGGCTTCATACTGCTGGCCGGCAATTGCGCTGGAATTCGGCAGCAGATGCTCAAGGCAGTTGGCGATGATTTTTGCCAGCGCCGCGCCAACATGGTCATCCGCATGCAGCGTCAAGCTGTTTTGATACTGCACCGGCGCAGCCTGAAGCGCTTGTTGCAGCATTTGGCCCTTTAAGGCTTTGCTGCTGCTGTCCAGCCAGATCTGGTATTTTTCAACCCACGGCTGCACCGCCTGAATCAGCTCATGAATGCTACCTTGCTTGAGTTCAAATTCAATTTCATTCACTGGCGCGCTGCGCTGGCTGGCAATGATTTCGCCTTGGTCAAAAGCCAGTTCAATTTCGCTGTCCGCAATTTTCTGGATAAAGCGCTGGCGCTGTATGCGGGTTTCAAACTGAAGCTGCAGCGGGCTTTGCGGCTGAAGCAGAGGCTCCAGCAGCTTTTTTAGTTTCGCATCCTGCAGGTACATTGCAAGGTCAACAGCTGCGGGTTCCTGTTCGCCCAGCTCAGATTCTATTTCTATGCGTTCAATGGCATTTTTCGGTGCTTTCAGCGTCTGCATCCAGGTGTGATTTTCCAGACGCTGCCGGAGCGCAATTTTTCGCTGCCGCAGGCAGCAGTCTGCGGTATCGAAATATTTGGCCTGAAGCTGTACAGTTTCAGGTTTTTTACGCTGAAAGGCGAGGCAAAACGCTTTGTGCTTTTGTGCAGGAATTTGAAATTTAAGCTCAATTTCTGACATAGGGAAAGCCTTGCGTAGACGAGGTCACAAAGCTGACTATAAAGCAGTTTGCTTAAAAAATAAACACAAAAGATCGGCCCTGCAAGCCGGCTGAAGCGCCTGCAGGAGCGCGCGGCATTACTTTAAAAACTTCCGGCTGACCAGGAACTGCTCGGTCGCTTCCAGCAGCTTCTGCGCATAAACTTCCTGCTTTGCGGTCAGCCAGCCCAGCACAAACCAGTCGCTGGCTTCAAGTTCGGTCTGCTGAATATAGGCGGCCGATGAGGCTAAGATCTGATATTCATTGGCCGCCAGCTGGGCATCATTCAGCGCCTTGCTGTATTTCTGCAGATTTTTGACATCATAGATTGAGGTTAAAATCGGGAAGCTGAATTTCAGCTCCTGAATTTTTAAAGCCAGTGTGTCCAGGCTTTCAAAGTCCGCGGCGGTGGCGCCATGCAGGCTTTCCTGCAGGGCTTTATACTGATTCTGCAGGGTATTTTGCGCAAACCATTTCAGGTCATGCGGCTGCGGCTGGTCATCCGTATTCAGGCTGAACATCAGCAATTCTAAATAGTGATGCACATTCAAGGTGGATTTGACCAGATTCTGCAGCTTTTCCTTGGCGAAAAGAATGTCCTTGGCCAGATTTTCCGAAGTTGTGCGGTTCTGCAGAAAGGCGCCCAGCGTATTCTGCATATGCTCAAAGTGCTGCAGCTGGCGGAACTGCTGCCTGAAGGCTTCCAGCTGATAGCCCCATTTGTCTGAAATATCCGCATTCCAGTCTTTAAACAGCGACAGGGTCAGCTGCAGATGATGCAGCGCCTGCTGCGCTTCATCAATATGCGCCTGTTCCGCAGTCTGTGCAGACATGGCGGCGATATTCGGCAGCAGGTGCTGCAGCTGCTGCGCCACCAGCAGGCGCAGGTTTTTATTGGCCGGGTCTTTTTTGCTGAGCTGGAATTCCTTGGCTTTGACTGCCGGGCTGGCCGGCTGCTGCAGCGCCAGCAAATTGCCCAGTTCAGCCTTGCTGCGCACATCCAGCCACAGCTGATATTTCTTCACCCATTCAGCGCTGAATGCCAGCAGCGCCTGAATTGAACCGCTTTTCAGCTCAAACTCAACTTCATGCACTTGCTGTTCCGCTTGCGCAGTGCGGATGCAGCCGACATCCAGGCTGACTTCAATTTCCGCATCCTGAAATGCAATGACGCGCAGCGTGCGGACAATATCGGTTTCAAACTGCAGCTCCAGCTGATCCTGCCGGCCGCCCAAGGCATCCTGCAGAATAGCCTGCGCCTCAGGGTGCTGGCTATAAACCGTCAAATCCAGATCGGGCGCCTGATCCAGCTCGCCTAAATCCAGATTGTGCTCAAAGCGCTCGATCGGGCTTTTTCCGGCAGCCTTCAGGGTTTGAATCCAGCGCGCGCCTTCCAGCCGCTGGCGCAGGGCGGCATGCTTTTGCGCCATCAGGCGCTCAGCGGTGTCGTAATACTTGGCTTTCAGTTGAAGCTGCTGTGATTTTTTGGGATCAATCGCCTTCAGCAGCGCGGCGCGGCGCGCTTCGGGAATTTGAAATTTCAGTTCAACTTCAACCATGGGGATATCCTAGTTTTTAGCGCGCTTTGCCGCTGGGAACAGCGCATCGTGAGCGGAGCATCATGCTGCTGATAATGTTCTGGCGCAGAAAAAGCGCGTGCAATTTTTAAAGTCCGATTTTAACTAAAAACCAAATGCATGTAAGGCTTGACGGCGCATTAAAGCCGGTTAATTGCGCAGAGATTGGCAAAACCGCTTCCAGATAGGCAGTGCCGGCATGGCCTGAAGCCCGCGTTCAGCACGCTCTTGGCGCTGATCTGACCCGCCTTTTCACGGCCTGAAATTTGCGCTATGGTGTGGAAAAAACATCAGGATGATGACGATGAATGCTCAAGCGCCAGTTCCGGCGGATCAGCAGCCCGAAGCGCCCGCCGCAATGCCAATTGAAAAGTATGCGGATTTTTACCGTTTTTACTTAACCGAGCACCGCAATCTCATGAGCCGCCGCCTGCATGTTGCGGGCAGCGCCATTGGCCTATACTTTTTTTCTAAAGCCTTGCGCCAGCGCCGGCCCAAATATTTTCTTTACGGCTTGGCTTCAGGCTATGCCTGCGCATGGGCCGGCCATTTTATTTTTGAAAAAAATAAGCCTGCCAGCTTTAAGCAGCCGCTGTACAGCTTTATTTCCGACTGGCGCATGCTGGCCGATGTTGCGCGCGGCAATTTAAGCCTGCTGGAGCGCAGCCGGGATAAAATTGACAGCTGATGCCGGATGAAAGCGCTGAAGATCCGCCTTAACCGGCGGATTTTAATTTTTTGCTGAAATATAATCAGAACTTAAGCGCTAAGCTGGATGAATGATATTGCATTTTTAAAGTTATTGTTCTAATAATATCCCTGTTGAATTCAAGATGATTGATTTTAAAGTTTTCCAAGCCTAGAGCGACCTTCTCTAGGCTTTTTTTATTGCATGGAATAATAAAATATTGCCAGGCCAATGATTTGAAAATAGAAAAATTCCGGGGTGAATGATTTAAATAGGGCAGGCCTTTTGATGGTTTATACGTTTCCCCAGACGCTTAACATAAACCATCAAAAGACCCAATCTTGCGCTGATTTGATTATTATTAAGTATTTATCGTTATGCATGTCATTTTACGTTTTTAAGGCTGCCGCGCTATCCCCAGAATTGGGTATTTTTCTAACAAAAGCAGTAAAAATCAGTTTATTTGATGCAAGCCGCTGGCTAGGCAGCGCTGCGTTCTATTTCACTTGAGAAGTGCATATTCTTGGCCCGGTTCCGCGCAGTTCAGCCTATAATGGCCCTAAGTTTGATTCAGTGATTTGCAATATGCGCGGTTTATACCTTATTACCAATGATGATCCTTTGGCTGTGCTGCTCCCGAAATTGGACGCCGCTTTGGCGCCGGGTGCAGTTAAAATTCTGCAGTACCGCCGTAAAAAAGTGCTTAAGGCAGATCAGCCTGATGAAGTGGAGCAGATCAAAGCGCTTTGCGAACGCCATCAGGTGCCGTTTGTGATAAATGATGACTTGGCGCTGGCCGCGCAGTTCGGGCTGGGCGTGCATTTGGGCCAAAGCGATGGTGAAATCCGTGACGCTGCGCAGGGCTTGCCGCCGGATGCCATTATTGGCCGCACCTGTGAAAACTCAATGCAGTTGGCTGAGCAGGCGATTGCCGACGGTGCAACTTATGTGGCCTTTGGCGCCATTTATGCAACCAGCACCAAGCCGGACGCGGGCAAGATCGGTTTGGAGGCTTTAAGGCAGGCTTCCGCCAAATTTGACCTGCCGATTTGCGCCATTGGCGGCTTAACAGTTGAAAATTCAAGGATCGTGCTGGAGTCTGGCGCAGACCTCTGTGCCGTGATTAGTGATATATTAGGCAAAACAGCCGAAGCTATTCCCGCGCGCGTTCAGGCATGGGCGGACTTATTTGAGCAAACGGCATAAACGCTTTTATTTTATTACTTTTAGATATTTCAGTTGAGTTATTTCATGAGCTTATCTCCAAAGCAAGAACAATTGTTTAAACAGGCCAGCAAGCATATTCCTGGCGGTGTGAACTCGCCTGTGCGCGCGTTTAACAGTGTGGGCGGGACGCCGGTATTTATTGAAAAAGCTCAAGGCGCTTATCTTTATGACGTAGACGGCAAGCGCTATGTGGACTATGTCGGCTCATGGGGGCCAATGATTCTGGGCCATGCGCAGCCGGATATTATTAAAGCGGTGCAAACTGCTGCTGTAGACGGCTTAAGTTTTGGCGCACCAACGGTGCATGAAACCACGCTGGCCGATATTATCTGTGAAATTATGCCGTCGATAGAGCTGGTGCGCATGACCAACTCAGGCACTGAAGCGACCATGACAGCTATCCGCCTGGCGCGCGGCTATACAGGCCGCGACAAAATTGTGAAATTTGAAGGCTGCTATCATGGCCATTCAGATTCGCTTCTGGTGAAAGCCGGTTCAGGCCTGCTGACCAATGGCGAAGGGGAAGCGACTTCTGCGGGCGTGCCGGCGGATTTTGCCAAGCATACTTTAACCCTGCCGTATAATGACATTGCAACTTTAAAAGAATGCTTTGCTAAATTCGGTTCTGAAATTGCCGGCGTGATTGTTGAGCCGGTTGCAGGCAATATGAATTTGGTGAAGCCGGTAGACGGTTTCCTGCAGGCCATCCGCGATGTCTGCGATGAGTACGGCTCAGTCTTTATTATTGATGAAGTGATGACCGGTTTCCGTGTTGGCTTGGGCGGCGCGCAGGCGCATTACAATGTTAAGCCGGATTTGACCACACTGGGCAAAATCATTGGCGCAGGCCTGCCGGTCGGCGCATTTGGCGGCAAGCGCGAAGTTATGGAATGCATTGCGCCATTGGGCAAAGTTTACCAAGCGGGCACGCTTTCCGGCAATCCGCTGGCGATGCGCGCTGGTATTGAAATGTTCAAGCATCTGCGCCAGCCGGGTTTTTATGAAGTCCTAACAGCTAAGCTGGAAGGCTTGCTGTCTGGCCTGCAGGCAGCTGCGGATGAAGCGGGAATTGCTTTTAAGACTCAGCAAGTCGGCGGCATGTTTGGCCTCTACTTTACCGATCAGGACGACATTACCAGCTTCGACTCCATGCTGAAATGCGATGTGGATGCATTCCGCAAGTTCTTCCACGGCATGCTCAGCCGCGGCGTGAATCTGGCGCCTTCAGCCTTTGAAGCAGGCTTTATTTCCAGCGCGCACAGCGATGAAGATATTGCATTTACGATTCAAATGGCGAAAGAAACCTTTGCGGAAATGAAAGCCTAAAAGCGGTTAAGCTCTTTAAGCTAAGGCCCGCAGCATGACGCTGCGGGCTTTTTTAGTTTCATGTTTTTTAACTTTGTATAATGGCAGGCGATTCAGGCCTTTTTAGCGTAAGTGAATTAAAAACCGAAAACTTAAAAAGAATTCCTAAGCTAAAGTTTATAAAAGCGTGGAGCTTTGCTTGAATAATAGGCGTGGAACGTGAATAATCATTAAAACGCCGTTCCAGTGCGCTGAACTTTGGAACGGTTTTGACTAAGAAGTTGATGTAGAAGTGAAAATTTCAAGAATTTCGCATAACGTGTATTATGTTGATTTTAGGAATTCTTAATTTTAAATTATTTCAAACCTTCTATTTGTTTTTTGAGGGATTTTTAATATGTATCACACACAACAGATTCAAACATTACTTAGACATGTTTGGAATCCTTCACCTTTTTTTTCTAATAAAAACATAGTGCATATCGCTGATCAACTATATGAAATTATAAAAAATCTTGGTGATATAAATGACATAAGTGATGTTTTAATGAATATCTCGATTAATGAATATAATGGAAATATTTCATCAGAAAAATGTATGCAAGTAGCTACCCAAATTATAAATTTTTATGGTGGTTCACCTGTAAAAACCGATTTTGGAAAAATGAGGTTTTCAATAGGGCAGTATTATACTTTTTTATCATACAAGAGTATGAAAGAAGATTTAGAAATTATATTCAATATGACTTTAGCTGGTGAAATAGTTTTAGATCCAAATGAACTTCCATTAAAGGGAGAAGAAAAACACCAATTAATCAAAGTAATGCAAGAAATTTATGCTGATAGATTAATCATTAATAATGACAAAAATTCTGCATATATAAAGGAAAATTTATCTTTTTGGTAATAGATTTATTATCAATATTTTTAATTTTCCTATTAAAAAAGGCTCCATTTAACATAATGGCTGTTATACGAAATGCAACTGTAAACCCAAAGTAGAAATGTCCGGTTTCTCTCAAGTAAAAATTTCCGCTTTCAGAATACGCACTTGTGTAATTTTCTTAGCGGACAGTTCATACTGATATACCAGCCATTTTTATGGCTCTATTTCTTGGCTATTTGCTATTTTTGATCAGCTTAAAAGTTAAAGAATAATTCTATGAAGAAATTAATATATATCAGTTTATTATCATTTATTTTAACATCGCTATCTTTATTTTATCAAAGAAATGTTCCTGTTAATCGTATAGTTGTAGATAAAATTGAGGAAGTAGATAGGCTTGCAGGAGGATTTCCTTTTGTATTTTTAATTGATGGAGATTTCACATCACCTGGTAATGATATTAGTGTGTTCTTTATTTTTTGGGATCAGGATGAATTTCTTCTTAATTACTTTATTTTTGATTATTTATTTTGGCTTGGCTGCCTTTGGGTCTGTTACTTATTTATTCTGAAGGTAAAAGGTAAAAGGTAAAAGGTAAAAGGTGAAAGGTAAAAGGTGAATAGTGAATAGTGAGGTCTAGAATATTTATAACAATAGGAATCTTACTTATAGGTCATAGCACATTGCTGTGCTTTATCAACTCACCCGCGACCTAAACTGTCCCCAATTTCTGCGGATAACCCTTGGAGTGAAATTTAAGCATGTGTGTACGCCTAGGCGCACACAAATTCAGGCCCTTTGCCTCTAGGCACTCTAATGCTTATTTCTTATGATAGGGACATAGAGAGCAGGATGCTCCAAAGAATAACAATAAAGATCAGTACAAGGATTGTGAGGTATGACAGGAGTTATACCTAGCGCAGTAAATACGAAAAACCCCGACAGGATGTCGGGGTTTTTTATTCATATGTGCTTTTTGCAAGGTTATACAAATTTTCAATCATATTTGAAATTCTTTCCTGATTTTTAACAAAAGAATTATCTTCAATATATTTTTTAATATCATAAAGCGTATTTTTTCCATATTCCAGTACCATAACTTGCCGGCTAATCATGGCTATTTTTTTATCAATTAATTGATTGGAAATAATATTACATGTTTCAGAAGGAGGTTTTTCCTCAAGTTCAATCAGCTGCTTAATTTCATCCAAGCTGAATCCAATTGTTTTTAAACTGATGATCAACTTAACTTTTTGTTCATGTATGTCATGATAATTCCTATATCCATTGGCTAATCGATCAGGGATTAGTATCTTGCGCTTTTCATAAAAGCGTAAAGTATCTAATGAAATACCGTGCTTTAGAGAAAATTGGCGTATATTCATCCAGCTATCCTTATGATTTTATTTTAGATATTTTACAAGTGTCTTTGTCTAATGTATGAATTTCAGCATATTGTTTGAAGGATTGGTTCATTCTCTCAAAATTCAATTGCGCAGGTTGAATAACAAAATAATTTAAAATAGGCACAAGCAGCCCATTAAAATCTTCAGCCTGAATGAATTGAGTTGTATTGGCGTCAATTTTAGTAAAAATAAACTGATGCCGGCCATTAAACAATCCATTTATATAGAGTTTACCCTCCCATTCTAAACGGTATTTATCAAGTGCTTTTACCTCTGGCTGCATTTGAAATTGCACATTTTTGTTTTCATCATATAAATCTACAATAATTCGTTGGCCTGCATGTGTGGGAAATCTGTCAAGAGCAAATAAAGTATTCCATTCCGGGTGGGATGAAATGCATGTGAATAGTTGCCAAACATGCTCTATTGGCTGATTTATAACAATCTTTGTTTCGATTCTTTTATGTTTGAATATAAATAGAAAAAACAAAAGCAGTGCTGTGATCGTAAAAACTGTGTTCATAACATAATGTCTTTATTGCTCAATAAGGCAATGATTCTAAGATTGGAGCTTACTCCAAGCTCAAGGAAAATTTTAACTTGCAAGCGAACGCTTATCAGGGTTTCTTTAATATAAATCTCTTATACGGAATCACGCTGTTAGAACCCAATAAAAGTGCCTGTATCGCCTCTGCTGCAAAGCAAATTCAAGCGCTTTACAGCAATTGCCGCCGGCTGAATTTTAAAACAGGGCCAATTGAAAAACTTTTTACCGCCAATCGGAAAAAACATGCGCAATTCGGGCTTTTCGCATTGTATTTCTTGGCTAAGCTTTTTATCATTGCGCCCTTATTTTCGCGATTGGCCTGGATTGAACATTGAATAGTTTTCTGACAGAACATCTGATTCATCGTGATGAAGATTTTATGGTGATTCATAAGCCGGCCGGCTTGCTCACTGTTCCAGGAAAAACAGCAGATCTGCAGGATTGCCTGATCAATCGCTTAGTGAAAGAAGAACCTCAGACTTTATTGATTCACCGTCTGGACCGCGACACCTCAGGTATTTTGGTTTTTGGCTTGTCAAAGCTGGGCCAGAACCGCATCTCCCGCCAGTTTCAAGAGCGCCAAACCGCTAAAACCTATCAGGCCATTGTGGCCGGGACTTTAGAAGGCGAAGGCACTGTTGATGTGCCTGTGGTGTATGATCCGACGCGCCCGCCGCTGCATATTGCAGATCCTGCGCATAACAAGCCCGCGCTGACGCATTGGCAGGCCCTTGAGCATTTTCAGATCAATGGCGCTGCCGTGACGCGCGTTAAGCTGACGCCTATTACCGGCCGCTCCCATCAGCTTCGCGTGCACATGCAGTATTTGGGCCATCCAATTGCCGGCGATACTTTATATGCAGATGAGCAGCAGCAGGCCTTAATGCCGCGCTTATGCCTGCATGCAGAGCATCTGAGTTTTCAGCATCCGAAAACAGAGCAGGCCGTAGAATTTACCTGTCCTGCGCCATTCTAGAAAATACCCTTGAAACATTCGAAATGAGCCTCACTTTTTAGTGGGCTTTATGTCAAAATACATTGCTATTCAGTGCGGATTTTTGCTCAAATATCAAACACTATTTGGGCCTGAAATTTGCAGTCCTTACTTAAGATAAAGGTGGAAAAATTGCAGCAGTTTGCTATTGGTCAACGTTGGTT
>NZ_JAVXCI010000052.1:0-21286 GCF_036659555.1 Acinetobacter sp. | reverse complement strand
CAACCGACCAGACCTACTTTCATGTCACTTTGCCTCGGTGCGTTAAAAAATAAAAAGGGGGTTCGAGTGTATCAAAAGAGCGCATAACTGCAAGCGCTGCAGAATGAAAACAGCATTTATATTGTGCAATATATCTTGTTTATGTTACATGCAAAATTGATATAAATTTATGAATCAATAAAAAATTAAGAATATAAGGCAGGGAATATAAAGTGATCTGGGCTGAAGCTTTGGCCAGCAGCGCCATCTGGCTGATATTTCAGTCTTTGACAGCGCGCTTTGCGCAGCGGTTCCCCGGGGCGGATTTTCCGCGCATGCAGCTTTTAATTATTGTTTTTCTTGCCTTTATGGCGCTGGATCATGTTCCGCTTCGCTGGTCTTGCTTTGCAGCAGATGAAGCATAGCCAGCGCTGCAGCAAAAAGTGGAAATAGCTGCGGATGAAGATAAGCATGGCAGCAAAATGCTGCAGATCCATGCAGATTCAAGGGAAAAGTGTAAGAAATGGCTTACAGCAATTTCGGCTGATGGCGCATAGCCAGGCTTGAGGAAACCGCCTATCCTAGCTTCATCGGCGCATGGAGCAGGGAACGGAATATCCCACTAAGGAAGACGGCGCCGGCAGGAATCATCATGGATATGATGCGGCGAAGGAAAGCCACCGAAAAGAATAATAAGACTTGTGAAAGCACAAACCTCATCGGCCCGGATTTTGCAGGATGCAGAATCCGGGCTGGGCTTTAATTCAGCTGTAGAAAGTTGAAAAACTCAGGCCTGACCTGCTGTGACGCTTCACAGCATAAAGCCGCAGTTCTGCGCGCAACACAGCAAGATCCTGCAGCGGCCGCTATTTCTGTATAACCTGCTGATATAAGCTCAGGGTCTGACCGCACATATCTTTCAGGCTGAACATCGTGACAGGCGCAACCTGCTGCCGCTCATCAATATGCTTTTTCACGGCATTTAATAATGCAGTTTGATCATCAGCATCAATTAAGCCCTGCGGATAGATCTTGGATAGAATTTCCGCCACGCCGCCGCGGTTCCAGCCGATCACCGGCGTGCCGACAGACAGCGCCTCCAGAGCCGTGCGGCCGAAAGTTTCCGCCTGATTGGACAGCGACAGCACGGCATCGCTGAACGCCAGCCATTCCCGGATATCTGAACGGTGGCCGGCAAAAGTGATTTTTTCACTCAGGCCTTTGGCTTGAATGCTGTTCTGCATCTCTTTTAAATAGGCGGCTTTTTTTGGATCTGCGCCGCCGACCACGACCGCATGCAGCTGCGGATACTGCTGATGCAGCTGCTGCACCAGCGCAATCAGGGTTTCATGGCCCTTGAGGCGGGTGATGCGGCCCGGCAGGCACAGCAGAAACTTATTTTCCAGTTCAGGAAAGTCTTTAAAGGTTTGATTCAGCCATTGCGCCGAAGGCTGATAGCCGTGCGGAAAGGCCTGCGGGTCAATGCCGCGGTAAATGCGCACGATATCCTGCGGCGGGCAGTTTTTATAATGGTCGGTGATGTATTTCACCACGCTGTCCGACACCGCAATGACTTTTTCCGCCTGCGTCATGATCTGGCTGTAGCGGTTAATGGAATAAAAGCCATGCACCGTGCTGATCAGATGCGGGCGCTGGCCTGCCGGAATGCCCCGCAGCGCAAAATGCGCCAGCCATGCCGGCACCCGCGAGCGCACATGCACAATATCCGGCCGGTGCTGCTGAATCAGCTTTCGGAGCGGGCGGATCTGCCGCAGGCTGGACAGCGATTTTTTATGCACCGGCAGAGTCAAATGCGTTGAGCCTTCCGCTTCCAGCTGCGCCACCAGGCGCCCGCCATTCGACACCACCAGCGATTCATCGCCATGGGCAATCAGCGCGCGGGCAATTTCCAGCGTTCCGCGCTCTACGCCGCCGCTGTTCAGTTCGGGTAAAAGCTGCATGATTTTCATTGCAATTCTCTCTTTTGTTCTGGCGGGCAGGGCTTAATAAATTTCTTCATAGCCTTCAGGGCGGGTTTTAAAGCGCCGGTGAAACCACATGTACTGCGTCGGGGCAATCCGCAGCTGATTTTCAATAATTTTATTGACCCGAAGCGCATCGGCGGCTTCATCTTCGCTGGGGAAGTTGTCCAAAGCCGGCTCAAGCAGCACATGGTAGCGCGGGTCGCGGATGTCGCCGCTGCGGTAAAAATACAGCGGCACTGCAGAGGCTTTGGAAAGTTTCATCAGGCGCCGGTGCGCGGTGACGGTGGCTGCCGGCACGCCAAAAAACGGCGCCATCACGCCCTGCTTCAGGCCAAAGTCCTGATCCGGGCTGTACCAGATGGCTTGGCCGTTTTTCAGCTGGCGGATCAGGCCGCGCATGTCGTCATGGTCAATCTGGCAGCTGTAACTGGCGCCGCGGCAGCGGTAAACCAGCATGTCCAGCAGCCGGTTGTTCTGCGGGCGGTAGACTGCGCCCATCGGGAAATAGCGGGAGCAGAGATAGCCGCCGGCATCCAGCAGCGTGGAATGCGTGCCGAGCAGCAGCACGCCTGCGCCGCCGGCCTGCGCCTTTTGCAGATGCTCCAGCCCTTGAATGCTGACGCGGCCGTTAAACCACTGCGGGCAGTACCATGCATTCAGGGTTTCAAAAATGCCGATCATCTGATCGGTAAAAACCTGGCGCGCATTGTCCTGCACCTGCGCTGCCGGCCATTCGGGAAAGCAGACTTCCAGATTGCGCACGGCGGTTTTGCGCCGGGATTTTAAATACTTAAATGCCGTATTGCCTAAAAACACGGCAAGGCGGCGCTGAACAGCCCATGGCAAAACCGCCAGGATCATCAGAAATGCAATGCCAATCCAAATGCCCCAGTACTGCGGCAGCAAAAATGACCATTGAAATACACCGGGCTGATAATCTGGCTTTTGACTCATAAGGGCTAAATCAAATACTGAAAAATAGCGCTCAGTTTAGCATGAAGCTGAATTAAAAGAGAAAGTCCGGCCTGTATCTGTATGATGCTGGTAACGCCACCGCAGATTCAGCTTTTGCAGGCCGCCGCTGGAAATCCGGTTTTGCCCCGCTGCAGCGCAGGCATAAAAAATGCCGTATCGGAATACGGCATTTAATTGGCAGGGGTGCTTAGCCTTTAGTCAGGTTTTCCAGTTCTTCCCAGCGCTCCAGTTTTTCCAGCAGCAGCTCATCAATTTCAGTTAAGCGGCTGGAAAGCTTCATGGCTTTATTCGCATCAGAAATGAATAGGGAGCCATCGGCCAGCTGCGCATTAATGTCTGCCTGTTCTTTTTCCAGCGCTTCCATTTCAGCAGGCAGCTGCTCTAAAGCGCGCTGATCCTTATAGCTGAGCTTGACTTTTTTCGGTGCTGCGGCGGCAGACGCAGCTTCAGCTTTAGCCAAGGCTTTTTTCACATCGCTTTTCTGATCGACAGCAGTTTGATCTGGACGCTGCTCCAGATAATCCTGATAGCCGCCAATGTATTCGTCAATGTTGCCTTTGCCGTCAAACACCCAAGTCGATGTCACCACGTTGTCCATAAAAGCGCGGTCATGCGAGATCAGCAGCAAGGTGCCTTTGTAGCCGCCGAGCATTTCTTCCAGCAGCTCTAAAGTCACCATATCCAGGTCATTGGTTGGCTCGTCCATCACAATCAGGTTGGACGGCTTCAGCAGCAGTTTGGCCAGCAGGATGCGGTTGCGTTCACCGCCCGACAGCGCTTTTACCGGGGTGCGCGCGCGTTCCGGCGAGAACAGGAAGTCCTGCAGATAGCTGTAGATGTGGCGGCGGCCGCCATTTACATCGACAAAATCTGAACCTTCAGACACGTTGTCTTTTACTGATTTTTCCAGATCCAGCGCATTGCGCAGCTGGTCAAAATACGCCACTTCAAGCTGCGTGCCGGTTTTGACTGATCCGCCATGCTCAATCTCGCCTAAAATGGCTTTGATGAGCGTGGTTTTGCCGACACCGTTGTCACCGACGAGGCCAATGCGGTCGCCGCGCAGCACCAATGCAGAGAAGTCTTTGATAATGGGTTCCTGATTGCCAAACGCCACACTGAGATGTTCAATATCGAAGACCAATTTGCCTGAACGGTTGGCATCTTGCGTTGCCATGCTGACTTTGCCCTGCTGTGAACGGCGCGCTTTAGATTGTTCGCGCAATTCTTTGAGGGCGCGGACACGGCCTTCGTTGCGGGTGCGGCGGGCTTTAATGCCTTGGCGAATCCACACTTCTTCTTCAGCCAAGCGCTTATCGAACAGCGCATTCTGCTTTTCTTCCGCTTCCATCTGCATCGCTTTCAGTTCAAGGTAGCGTGAGTAGTTGCCTTCGTAGCTGCGCAGGGTGCCGCGGTCCAGCTCTACAATGCGGGTCGCAATACTGTCAACAAATGAACGGTCATGCGAAATAAATAATAAGGTTAAATTATTTTGATCGAGCAGGAATTTTTCCAGCCATTCAATGCTTTCAACGTCCAAGTGGTTGGTCGGTTCGTCCAGCAGCAGCACGTCTGGCTGCGTCAGCAGCGCGCGCGCCAAAAGCACGCGGCGCTTGCGCCCGCCGGATAAATCCGCCAAATCTGCATCCGGGTCTAAGCCCATTTTGCTGAGAATCGAGTTGACTTTGGTTTCCAGCGCCCAGCCATCCAGCAAGTCCATTTTATGCTGCAGGTTGCCCATGCGGTCGCAGGCTTCCATATCGCCCAGTACGCAAGCGTCGCTGGCTTCATGATAGGCTCTGAGAACCTCAGCCGCCTCGCCTGCACCGTCAGCCACGATGTCAGCGACTTTGCCCGAATCCATCGGCACATCCTGCGCCAGCATGGAAATAGTGATGCCGTTCTGCAGCGATACTTCGCCGGAATCCGGCAAGAGGCTTCCCTCGATCAGTTTAAGTAAAGTAGACTTGCCTTCACCATTGCGGCCAATCAAACATACCCGTTCACCGCGTTCTAAGTTGAAATTCGCGCCGTCGAGCAGGGAAGGTCCGCCAAACGCGAGTTGGACATCCCTTAAGGTAATGTAGGCCATAATGTTTCCAGAAAAATCTTAAATGAGGACTTAAAGTGACTAAACAGCAAAATATTGATGATCAGGGGTCATTGTCCGCACTCATTGAAGATTTGCAAGTGCGAATTGCATTTTTAGATGAATTAGTTGAGCAGCTGAATGATCAGGTTGCGCTGCAAAACACGGAAATTACTGATTTAAAGAAGCAAATGCAGCTGCTGTACCGCCGCGTGGATGCGTCCGATTTATCTGAAGGCATTGCCGAGTTTGACCCGCTGACCAACCGCCCGCCGCATTATTAATGCTTTTCCCGCTTTGGCGCCGGCCGGGTTGAGGTTTTCTGTGCGCGCTTGCCCTGCAGTAAACGCCTAAGCTGCAAAGACGGACAGTTTATGTGCTCTTGGGTTTCAGCGCCTGCACTGCCGCATCTGGCATTTAAGGTTTAAATGCCTTTGCGCAGGCAAGGCCCTGCTTTAGAAAGGCCAGCTGTTTATACAAACAGGGCCAAAGCCTTTTGCTGTCCATGCATGGCATCCTGAGCCTGTTTTAAGCGCGGCTTTAAAATGCAGCGCAAGGGATGGGCAGCGCGCAGCATCCCTGCCGTACCCCGCATATCCGAAGCTGATTTAACGCAGCTGCGGGACAGCAATGCGCTGAAAGCCCTTTTCCATATTGACCTTTCGCCCTGTTCCCGCTGTAATGCACAGCATCCCGCTGACCTGCCGAATACCAGAATTTATGACTGCCAAAGCCGTACTGCTTGATCTTGAAAATAATATGCCTACAGCGCAATTGCTGCGGGATATCGTCGGACACTATCCTGCGCTGTATCTGTTTAACTGCCAAGGCCGTTTTGAATATTCGCTGGAAGATTTAACGGAACTTTCCGGCTGGATCAGCAGCGGGCAGGTGGTGATTTTAGATACGCCGGAGACCGAGCAGAAAGAGTTTGAATACGCTGTCGTGGCGGGGCAGCTGATGGCGCTGCTGGAAGCAGGCGCGCATGTGGAAGTTATTTCAGCCATGCCCGGCTGTGAAATGCTGCTGGACTTGATGCGGGGCTCCGGCATCAGCTGCAGCCTGATACAGATTCAGCCTGAGGCGGAAGCCTGCCGGCCGAAGTATAAAATTCCCAGTCTGGAAAAGATTAAAGCCGCGCCTTACCTGCTGATGGTGAAGAAATACTGTGATGCGCTGGCGAAGATGGCAGGCAAGCCGCATAGCGTTGAATCGCTGAAGAATTCAGTGGCGAATATCCTGCATCTGGCGCCTGAAAAAGCGCAGCATGTGGTCGGCATGCTGATCAATTTGAAAATTGTGAAGCGCTGCGATGATCAGGTGAATTTCCGCAAAAAAGTGCTGAAACAGTGGGCGCAGTTGTGTCTGGATGAGGACGCTGCGCCTTTGCCGCAAAATATGCAGGATGCTTTAGCGCAGCTGAATGCGCAGCAGGGCCTGTATGCCGATTTTCATCAGATTGACCCGGTTCAATTGCAAGTGATTAAAAAGCTTAATGAATTAAAGCAGGAAAAGCCTAAAGACATTTATGCTTTGCGCGACTTGCTGGAACAGCTGTTCCCGAAATCTGACATCCGGCTGCTGCTGAAAGAGCTGATTGATAAAGGCTATATTTACTGGAATGGCCATGAAGTGCTGTACAGCCATGAAATGTTTTTAAATTAGAAAAAAATGATGAGGGGATATGAAAAAAGTTTTGCTGTTGGATATTGAAAATTTACCTAAAACTGAAATAGAGCTTTTACAGCTGCTCAATTCATATGCTTTGGTTTATTTGGTCTATGCAAAGTCTCCAATTACGCTAAGTTTAGATGGCCTGCAAAACTTGTCAGAGCATGTAGCAAAAAAGCGCCTTGTTCTAATTAAAATGCCAAAAACAGGGCCAGATGCTGCAGACTTCGGCTTGTCTTTTGTAGCAGGCCAATTGTCTATCCAAATGGACAAGTCAAATACTGAGTTTGATGTAATGTCAAATGATAAGAAGTTTGAATATATTGTTGACTTGCTTAAAATTATGGGTTTCAAAGCAAGTCAAATTAAAAAAGACAGCAATGTTCAAATTAAGGATCTAAAGCAGGCGCTGCAGAATATTGATCCGAATAAAGCGGAATTTAAAAGCCTATTCACTGCGATAAACCTATTGGTAAAAAATCAGCCCAAGCAATTCAATTCACTGAATAATGCCTTAAAGTCTTGGATGAAGGGCAGTGGAGAAAATATAAAGCAGACAATTGAATTATTAAAAAAATATCAATTTATTCAAATCCAAAATCAAAATGTGAGTTATGAACTGACGCGCATGAAAGAAGCATTAAAAGCGCAGGAAAAATCAGCCGTAAAAAGTCTTGCGGTTAATTTGCCGGCAATTGACGAAATTCAAAATAAGCCTCATTTGCAGCGCTTGAAAATGTATTGCAATTACTTGGCGAAAATTATGCAAAATAAGCCGGCAAAGCTCAGCAGTTTAATTAACTCTATTCAGTCTGTATTGAGGTTGGATAATCAGCAGGCGGCTCAGGACTTTATTCATATTTTGCAGAAGCATAATATTATGAATCAAGATAATACTAAGATTAGTTACAATGATCAGCTGATTGAAGCATGGTCGGACTTAGATGAAAGCTGCCTGAATACTGCGGTTATTCCAAATGCGATGATTGATCAGCCTAATACTGAAATTGCGTCATAGCTTTCTGCCGGCAAACGAAAAATCAGATTAATGCCTCATGAAATTCATGAGCGGTGCTTGCCTTTTATATTGCGCTTATGCAACTCTAATAAAGGAACATAAAGGTTGGACTATGGAAAATACTGGAATTTGGGTTGCAGTCGTCATTATTGTATTTGTGCTGGGCTCTATTTTGGGACTGCGCGTCAGCCCAAGAGAAAAAGCGCTGGGACTCATGCGTGAAAAAGCCCGCAAGATGGGGCTGCATCCGCGCTTAGTGGCTGCGCCAGACTGGACAAAAATACCGATGGCCTCTGAAAAGCGCGCCAGTATGGTGGCCTACTACAGCGTGCTGCTTCCAGATGCCCGCCTGCCTTTAATGCGCGCCCGCGTGGCCGATCAGAAATTAGAGCTTGTACATGGCGATGACAAGTTTAAAGATTTTCCCATTGCATTAAAGGGCATTTATGCTATTGATATGCAGGCAAACTGTGTAGGACTCTATTGGGACGAAGAATCTGATTTAAGAGCTGCTCAGTTGGAAGAGATCAAAGCCTGCTTGCATTCTTTGGCTAAACTTTAATTTTATACCCATTAAAAAACAGGATTAACGGTTAATTATGGCGAACGCTCCTCGGTCCACATCCAAAAGCGCGGCAGCAAAATCTTCTGATGCTGGGAAAAAACGTGCCTTAGTGATTGTGGAGTCGCCTGCAAAAGCGAAAACAATCAACAAATATCTGGGTTCAGACTACATTGTAAAGTCGTCGGTCGGCCATGTCCGCGATTTGCCCACAGGCGGTTCGTCTAAAACTGCAGAAAAAAAGCCTGCCGCCCGCGCTAAGTTGACTGAAGCGCAGAAGGCTGAAAAATCCCAGTCCGCTTTAGTGAACCGCATGGGCGTTGACCCTGAACATGGCTGGCAAGCGCAGTATGAAGTGCTTCCGGGCAAAGAAAACGTCGTTGCAGAACTGAAAAAACTGGCATCGCAGGTCGATGAAGTCTACCTCGCAACGGATATGGACCGTGAAGGGGAAGCGATTGCCTGGCATTTAAAAGAAGTGATTGGCGGCGATGATTCACGCTATCAGCGCGTGGTGTTCAACGAAATTACCAAAAATGCCATTCAGGAAGCGTTTAAGCATCCGTCACGCCTGGATACCAATAAAGTCAATGCGCAGCAGGCGCGCCGCTTTCTGGACCGTGTTGTCGGCTTTATGATTTCGCCTTTGCTGTGGGAAAAAATTGCCCGCGGTTTATCGGCAGGCCGCGTGCAGTCCGTTGCGGTCAAGCTGGTGGTGGAGCGCGAGCGCGATATCCGCGCCTTCATCCCGGAAGAATACTGGCAAGTCTTTGCAGATACCAAGTCTAAAAAAGATGACATCCGTTTAGAAGCGGTCAAGCAGGCGGGCAAGGCCCTCAAGCTGCGCAATAAGGCGGAAACCGACGCTTTATTGAATCTGATTAAAGATGCTGAATATAAAGTGTCGGTGCGCGAAGATAAGCCGACCAAGGTTAATCCAAGCGCGCCGTATATCACCTCAACGCTGCAGCAGGCAGCCAGCACCCGCTTGGGCTTCTCGGTGAAGAAAACCATGATGCTGGCGCAGCGCCTGTATGAAGCTGGCTTCATCACCTATATGCGTACCGACTCAACCTTCCTGAGCGATGATGCGGTGGCGATGGTGCGCCAGCATATTGAAACCGAATTCGGCGGAAAGTACCTGCCTGCCAAGCCGAACCGCTACGGCAATAAGGCCGGCGCGCAGGAAGCGCATGAAGCGATCCGCCCATCCAATGTCAGCCTGAAAGGCGACAGCCTAGCCGGCGTGGAGCGCGATGCGCAGCGTTTATATGACTTGATCTGGCGCCAGTTTACGGCCTGCCAGATGACGCCGGCGGAATATTTATCCTCAACGATTTTAGTCGATGCCAATGGCGTAGAGCTGAAAGCCAAGGGCCGCACCCTGGTCTTTGACGGCTTCACCAAAGTGCGCGGCCAGAACAAATCAGATGACGATGTGCTGCTGCCGGCGGTCAAAGTCGGCGAAATCTTAAAGCTTGAGAAGCTGGAGCCGTCGCAGCACTTTACCAAGCCGCCCGCGCGCTTTACTGAAGCGTCACTGGTGAAAGAGCTTGAGAAAAAAGGCATTGGCCGCCCTTCGACTTACGCTGCCATTATTTCCACCATTCAGGACCGCGGTTATGTGAAGCTGGAAAACCGCCGCCTGTATGCGGAAAAGATGGGCGAAATCGTCACAGACCGCCTTGATGAAAGCTTCAATAACCTGATGAACTATGACTTTACCGCAGACCTTGAAGGCCAGCTGGATAAAGTCGCGGACGGCGAACGCAACTGGAAAGAGCTGCTGGACAATTTCTACGGCGATTTCAAAAAGCGCTTAACCACGGCGCAGGGCGAAAGCGGCATGCGCCGCAACCTGCCTGTAGAGGTTGCTGCGGTGCACTGCAAGGAATGTGACCGCCCGATGCAGATCCGCACCGGCACAACCGGCGTATTCCTCGGCTGTTCAGGCTATAACCTGCCGCCGAAAGAGCGCTGCAAAGGCACCTTGAATTTAACCCCGGTCGAATCTTTGGCTGCGTTTTCGGATGATGACAGCGTGGAAACCGCTGACCTGATGTCGAAAAAGCGCTGCCCGGTTTGCGGCACGGCAATGGACAGCTACGTGATTGACGGCGGGCGCAAGCTGCATATCTGCGGCAACAATCCTGACTGCAGCGGCTTTGAACTGGAAGAAGGCGAGTTCAAAATCAAAGGCTATGACGGCCCGACTATTCCATGCGATAAATGCGATGGCGAAATGCAGCTGAAAACCGGTCGTTTTGGCCCTTACTTCGCCTGCACCAGCTGCGACAATACCCGCAAAGTCTTGAAGAGCGGCCAGCCGGCGCCGCCGCGGGTAGACCCGATTAAAATGGAGCATCTGCGCTCGGCCAAGCATGATGACTTTTTTGTGCTGCGTGACGGCGCTGCCGGCTTGTTCCTGGCTGCCAGCAAGTTCCCGAAAATCCGTGAAACCCGTGCGCCGAAAGTCGCTGAACTGCGCACTGTGGCGGATCAGCTGGATCCGAAATATCAGTTTATCCTGCAGGCGCCGGATGCTGACCCTGAAGGCAACCCAACTTTGGTGAAATTCAGCCGCAAGAATCAGGCGCAGTATGTTGGTTCTGAAAATGCGGAAGGCAAGCAGACCAAGTGGTCGATGGTGTATCAGGACGGCAAATGGGTTGAAGCTTAAGCTTTGATTTGTAGAAAATAAACTGAGAAAATGCTGGCGGAAGCCGGCATTTTTTATATGATTGCGGCATCTTTCTTTACTTGGATGCAGACAGCTGATGATTCCGATCCGTTCAATTATTGTTTCCGCCGTACTGCTTTCAGAGGCCGAAGGGCAGACAAAAATATTGCTGATGAAGCGGGTGAAAGGCCAGTTTTGGAGCCATATTGCCGGCAAAATAGAGCAGGCGGAAACAGCAAGCCAAGCGATAGTCCGCGAAATTCGTGAAGAAACCGGCATTCAGGTGAAGCAGCTGTACAGCGCGGATTATCTGGAGCAGTTCTATGAAGCCAGCGCCAATGTGATTGAGCTGATACCTGTGTTTGCGGTTTACTGCGCTGAAGATCAAGCCGTTGCTTTAAATGATGAGCATACAGAATACGGCTGGTTCAGTTTGGAAGAAGCGGTGGAAAGGGCGGAATTTGGCGGCCAGCGCTTACTTTATCAATACCTTTGGGATAATTTTGTGAAAAGGCGGCCGTCTGATTTGCTGAAAATAAATATAAATTGATTTGAGCCTAGTGCTTGCTGGATAGGGTATGTGGAAAAAAATACGGATTCTGTGCCTGCTGATGATTTTGCTGATTGTCGCGGTCAATGCATGGAAAGATAAAAATCAGGATTGGAGCAAGCCGGTTTTTGTGCTGCTGCATCCTATTAATGCGGATGGCTTGCCTGCGACGCAGCAGTATATTCAGCAGCTGACCGCGCAGGATCTGCAGGGCGCGCAGCAGTATTTGCAGGCCTTTGCGCAGCAGTACCGCGGCCAGCCTAGCTATTTTTATTTCAATATGGGCCGTGAACTGCAGCAGCCTCCGCCTAAAGTGCCTGAACAGGCCAATATGCTGCAGGTGATTGTATGGAGCTTGAAATTCCGCTTCTATGCATGGCGCCAGCGTCAAAGCGCGGACGGCGCGCCCAGCGTGACGCTGTTCCTGAATTATTATGACCCGCAAAGCAGCAGAGAGCTGAAGCATTCTACTGCGCTGGAGAATGGCCGCATCGGTTCGGTGAATTTATTCGCCTCCAAAAAGCAGGCTGCGCAAAACAAAATTGTGCTGGTGCATGAACTGCTGCATGCTTTCGGCGCCAGCGATAAGTATGATCTTGCCACTGGCCAGCCGCTTTATCCCGTCGGCTATGCATTTCCCAATCAGCAGCCTTTATTTCCGCAAGCCAAGGCTGAGCTGATGGCCGGGCACATTCCGTTGTCTGCAGCTAAAAGCAAAATGCCGAAGCATTTGGAACAGACTTTAATCAATGAGCTGACCGCCAGAGAGCTGGGCTGGATCAAGTAATTTAAGGGCGCTGCTGTGCGGATAATTCAAAACTTATCCGCAGCGGAATGGATCCTGTGAATGAATTTAGGCTTTAGCTGGGCGGCGGATCATGCTAAAAATAAGCCATGCCTATATGACACTTGAGAAAAAACATGAAAACAGTAGGAAATGATTTGGTCCGCCATCAATTGCATGAGAACCGGAAATGGTATTTGGGCTTAGGCGCGCTGCTGAGCGCTTTTGGCCTGCTGCTGCTGGCTGCCTTGCCGTTCGCCACCTTATCCGTAGTGTTTATGTTTGGCGGGCTGATGATGCTGGGCGGGGCGCTGCACTTCATCGCCGCCTTTAAAATATTTGACGGCGGCTTCCGCTGGCTTTGGGCGCTGTTCGGGCTGCTGTATATCGCCGCGGGCTATTATGCGTTTACCGCGCCGGTGAAAACCGCGGTGGTGCTGACCGGCATCTTAGCCGTTATCCTGATCATTGCCGGACTGATCCGCATTTTCAGCGCGCTTCTGTTCCGCGCCTTTCAGGGCTGGGGCTGGACGCTGTTTTCCGGGCTGCTGACTTTGGCTGCCGGGGTGATGATTTTAATGTCGCCGGATGCGCCGTTCTGGGTGCTGGGCCTGTTTCTGGCGGTGGATATCTTATTTCAGGGCATTAACTATTTGACCTTGGCGTTCTATATTAAGCGCGAAGTGCCGAAAAGTTCGGCGGATGCTTAAAGCTGCGCAGCAAGGAAAGGCAGAAGCCGATGACGAAAATTTTTGTTTTAGCGCCAGACTCGTTTAAAGAAAGCATGAGCGCTGAGCAGGCCTGTATGGCCATGCAGCGCGGTATTTTACGGGCTATGCCGGATGCCGAGTGCATTCATGTGCCGATGGCGGACGGCGGCGAGGGCACGGTCGATGCTTTGATTGCGGCGTTGCAGGGCCGGCGCGCTGAGTGCGAAGTGACTGGGCCTTTGCCACAGCAGCGGATTAACACCTATTTCGGCCTGATTGATGAGGGCAAAACAGCCGTGATTGAAATGGCGAAAGCCAACGGCATTCATTTATTGTCAATGGAACAGCGTAATCCACTTTTGACCTCAACATTTGGCACAGGTGAAATGATTGCACAGGCCTTAGATTTAGGCGTGTCGAAAATTATTTTGGGTTTGGGCGGCAGCGTGACCAATGACGGCGGCGCAGGCATGGCGCAGGCGCTGGGGGCTAAATTTTATGACGCTGCCGGAAATGCAGTGCAGGGCTGCGGCGGGCAGCTGGGGCGCATCCGGAGCATTGATTTAAGCGCCTTAGACCCGCGCTTAAAGTCCGCAGAAATTCTGATTGCTTCGGATGTCAATAATCCGCTTTGCGGCGCCAATGGCGCATCTGCGGTCTTTGGCCCGCAAAAGGGCGCAGATGCAAAAATGGTGGAAATTCTAGATCAGAACTTGAGCCATTTTGCAGATGCTGCTGCCGGCCGCTCATGCAGGAATATTGCCGGCGCGGGCGCAGCAGGCGGTTTAGGTTTTGGCCTGATGGCCTTTGCTGGAGCAAAAATCCAGTCGGGCGCAGCGCTGGTCATTGAGCAGTGCCGGCTTGCTGAGAAAATTGCGCAGGCGGATTATGTTTTTACCGGTGAAGGCAAAATAGATTTTCAAACCAAATTCGGCAAAACGCCGTTTGCTGTCGCGCAGGCGGCGGCCCAGCTGCATAAGCCGGTGATTGCTTTTGCGGGTCTGGTTGGCGAAGGCATTGACGAATTATATGCCTTAGGATTTACCCGGATTATCGGCATTAACCCGCCAGGCTGCGCTTTGCAAGATGCGCTGAACAATGCGGAGATGCATTTGGAAAATGCTGCAGCGGCATTAATTGATGATTTAGCCGGTCATGATTAATTTAAAAATATGGATTTGCACTGCCGCAGAATAAATATGAGCGATGCATGCCTGCGCGCAGGCGCTATGCTGCTTTGACAGGACAGCGTAACCAAATCCCTCGCCAGTGATGCGTCCATGCATTACTGAATATAGCCAATTACCCAAATAGCTATCACATAAAAACCTAATGAAAGCATATAAGTAAAATAAACTTTGGATACGCGAGTGCGGCATGGATGCCGCACGTTGCCCATCACGGCAAGGACGCCGTGTATGGGCAACAAAAGACTTTTGCTCACTTTGGGTCTTTCCAAAGTGAGGTATTGCCTGCGCAAAGCTGTTTAAACATTTAAAGGAAAAGTGAGGCAGTGCAAGCGCTATTGTTAATTGCCGAAATCGTTAACGCGACTAAAATCTAGTGCAATCATATTTTATAGGCAATTATGCGTAATACAAACTTTAGGATTTGGTTATAGTGGCAGCATCCGTGCTGCCTGTCACGACCCGAATGCCTGCGGGAAGCTTCATATCAAGTTTTCTGCAGTCAGCTCTGCTAAACTAGCGCCATTCAAAAAATGATGAGTAGAGATGAGTTTAGCCAGCCTGATTGATGAATTAAATCCTCAGCAAAAACAAGCCGCCACCACAGAAAGCCAGCACAGTCTGGTGCTGGCGGGCGCAGGCTGCGGCAAAACCAAAACCATCGTGGCGCGGGCAGCTTACCTGATTGATCAGGGCGTGCCCGCCAGTCAAATTCAGATTTTGACTTTTACCCGCCGCGCGGCCAGTGAAATTGTGGCGCGGGTGGAGCTGGCGCTGGGCGCTCAAGCCAAAGGCCTGCGCGCATCGACCTTTCATACTTTCTGCATGTACCTGCTGCGCCGCATTCCCAATGCGTTTGGCTTGGAGCAGTTTTCAATTATTGACCGCGATGATCAGATGATGCTGTTCAGGCTGATCCGCGGCAAAGACGACAAGAAAAACCCCAATCAGCTGCCGAAGCCGAAAGAGCTGTGCGACCTGTATTCTTTTGCGCGCAATACCCGGCAAAAGCTCAGCCTGGCGCTGGAAAAGCAGCTGCCGGAATTTCTGGACATGAAAGATGCAATTGCGGAGATCATGAAGGAATATGAAAACCGCAAGCGCGCCCGCAGCTTCCTGGATTATGACGATATTCTGGCGGTGGTGGCTTCCGCTCTGGCGCAGTCTGAAGGCCTGGCGGACTATGTCGCCTCAATCTGCCGGCACATGCTGGTGGATGAAATGCAGGATACCAACCCCTTGCAGTGGGCGCTGCTGGAGCCTTTAAAAGACCGCGTGAATTTATTCTGCGTGGGCGATGATGCACAGTCAATTTACGGCTTCCGCGGCGCCGACTTTGAAAATATCCACCACTTTAAAGACCGTGTGCAGGATGCGCAGATTTTCAAGCTGGAAAAAAATTACCGCTCCACGCAGGAAATTTTAGACCTGTCGAATTGGCTGCTGGAGCAAAGCCCGATCAAATATGACAAGCATCTGCAGGCTTACCGCGGCGCAGGCGCGAAGCCGAAAATGCATGTATTTCCCAATGAGTTTGATGAAGCCAAATGGATTGCCATCGACATCAAGGAGCGCCATTACATTGACGGCGCCAAGTGGAATGAGCATATGGTGCTGGTGCGCTCCAGCTTCGCCGCCCGCCATATTGAAGCGGCCTGCATTGCGGCCAATGTGCCGTACCGCTTTATCGGCGGCATGAAGCTGCTGGAAACCGCGCACGTCAAAGACCTGCTCAGCCTGCTGCGCGTGGCGGCCAATCCGCTGGATGATATTGCCTGGATGCGCTTTCTGACGCTGTGGAATGGCGTCGGCGATGCTGGCGCCAGCAAGCTGTCGCATCAGCTGCTGCTGGAGCCTGAAATGGATGCAATCGCCGCCAAGCTGGAAAAATTCGGCAAAGTGCCGGAGCAGGCGATTCTGCTGCTGAAGCAGATGGCGCAGATCCGCCATGAAGTACAGGCCTGCGTCAGCCTTGCGGTGCAGGCCATTGAAGCGCAGCTGGCGGAAAACTACAAGAAAGACTGGCAGCGCCGCCAGGGCGATTTTGAGCTGGTCAAGCAGCTGGCGTCGAAGCATGGACAGCTCAGTGAATTCCTTGAAGAATATGTGCTTGACCCGGTATCCATCAGCGAGATTGAACGCCAGTCGGAAGATGATGTGGTGACGCTGATCACCGTTCACTCGGCCAAAGGTACAGAGCAGAACGTCTGCTATGTGGCGAATGTTTCTGCCGGGCAGTATCCGCATGCGCGCGCGCAGGGCGATTTTGATGAAGTGGAGGAAGAGCGCCGCGTGCTGTATGTGGCCTTAACCCGCGCCAAGAATGAACTGATTTTGACCAAGCAGAATCTGAATATGTGGGCGCGCGGCACGGTGGATGAGCAGGGGCGCAAAGTGGAAAGCTATTTTTTAAATGATTTGACCCGCAGCCTGTGCACAACAGAAACCCATTACCGGCAGCGCGAGCAAACCGTGAAAAGCGCATTGATTGAGCGCCAGTCGATTAATTTAGATTTTGGCATCGATCTCGATTAAACTATAGCAATTGTATATTGATTGCGAAGTTCAAAAAGCAGGGCAGGCAAGCGCTTTTTGATGATTTTGCCTATTTTAAGGTTGTAAGATGAAAATTTTAGTTCGTAGTTTGGAACGTACTGTGACTGAAGCTGAATTGCTTGAATTGTTTCAGGCATACGGCACGGTAGAGTCATGCAAGCTGGTGCTTGACGCATCAACCGGCAAATCCAAAGGCTTTGCCTTTGTTGAAATGCCGCATGGCCGTGAAGCGGTCAAAGCGATTAAGGGCTTGAACACCCTGCGCCTGCATGGCCACGGCATCCGCGTAAAGCAGGCTGAAGACAAGCCGGCGGAATAATGGAAAGGAGCAGTCACTGCTCCTTTTTTTATGCACATTTAATTTGCAGGGCAGCAGGCCTGAAAATTTTTAATGCACGCCATGAATCAGCCATACATTGCCCTCTCTATTGTGGCGCCAAGCGGCACCCGCATTGCGCAAGGCCGCAAAACACTGGAAGTCCGCTCTTGGCAGCCTGAACAGCTGCCCTTGAAGGATATTGTGATTGTCGAAAATCAGAACTATCTGACTCAGGACGGCGATGAAGAGCCGGGATTGGCAGTGGCAATAGCCGATATTCTTGCAGTACATCCATGGCGCAAGGATGAACTCGAGGCGGCTTGCGCGGGCTATTGGGCTGAAGGCTATTTTGCCTGGGAAATCAGCAATGTCCGGCCCATCAATCCGCCGGCTGCCGTGATGGCCAAACGGAAGATTTATTTTATTGAAATCGCTCATCCATAATATTCATTGTGATTTTCTGATGATTGCGTTTAAGCTAAATAGCGTACTAAAAGCCAAAATTTAGGAAATCTATTCATGTCCCGTGTTGCCCGTTTTCATGCTGACCGCACCAATCAGAAGCTGTATTTTGCCCGCCTAGCCTGCCAGCAGGCGGAGCAGTCCGATCATGTGCAGCAGGCGCAGGCGCTGCGTGAATCTGCAGTATTTCATTTGCATGGCGCTGTTCTGGCCTTTTTGCAGGAACTGGTGCGCTACTACCGCCTGAATGACGCTGCGCCGACCCTGAAGTCAATTGAGGAAAGCATGGCGGCCAAAGGGCAGGTCTCGCCTGAAGTCGCGGTAATGCAGCAGCTGGCGCAGCAGGGCTTTATCGCGGAACTGAAGCGCGCTTACCGCATGTGCCAGTATGCGCCGGAACCAAGCGCGCCGGAGCCGGAAGACGAAACTTCTTCAAACCTGATTATTAAAGTGACGCAAACGCCTCAGGCCTGGCTGCCGGATAGCAAAATCCTGCGCGAGTGGCACCGCGCGCTGACCCAGCTGATTGACGGCTTCCGCAATGAGATGGTTGAATTTTAAGCTGCTGCGCAGCGCTTGAATTTGACGATTTTATCCCGATATATAATAGTCTAAGCAATGCAAAGCGCTCACGCCTTTGCCACCATGGTGCACATGGAGGAAGGAACTATGTCTATAGAGCAATTGAAAGAATTATTTGGAAATCAGGAAGCGGTTTTGGAACTGGTTCAGCTGGAAGGCGGTGAATTGGCATTGCGCAATGCTGGGTCGGAAAAAGAGCCTCTGGTGACCATTCATTTTAATGATGAAGTGAAAGCCCTGCTGGGCGACCAGACCCCTGTGGTGGCGCAGCATATGGTTCAGGCGGCGCTGTTCAGCCTGCTGGAAAAGCAGGTCAGTGAATGGCAGGCCGAAATCGTGGATGAAAAGCCGCAGTTTATGAGTTAGCAGGCCTGTGTGCTGAAGCGGAAGCGCGCCAAAGGGCGTAATGCCAGTCAGTTAAGAAATTGACTGGCATTTTCTTTTTTAAACTTGCAATATTGTTTGATACGCGGAAGTGTCATCCGCAACCTGTATGGCCTTTGAAAAGGACTGTTTTTGCAACAAAACTATTTAAGTGCAGAAAGTGAACAGGTTTCGCGGTGAGGCGCACTGCGCCGCAAGATGCTTTCCTTGCGAAGCTCCGCTTCTCATTTGGCGAATGAGAAACACTGTTTCGCAAGGAACAAAACGAGCTCCAAAAATTCGATTTAAAAACGGTAAGACTCCGCCGCGAATAGTCCAAAAGGCTAAGAAGTTTACGGCGAAACTCCTTAACTGATCAGCATTAGCCAAAGGGCGCGCTTTTTATTTCCGCCTCAATGCTTGTTGCGGGTTAAGCCGAAAGCGTCATTGAGCCTAAAAAGACCACGCCTAGGCCAATCAGCTGCAGGAAAAAAGGATTTTTAGCCTGCTGCCAGTACAGGACTAAAAACACGATGGAGATTGGGGAAAACAGCAGGCAGCCCAGCCCCCATAGAATGCTGTTTCTGAATGCGGCGATTAAAAAGCCAATGGCGCCAATGATAATGATGGCGAAGCCCAAATAGATCAGCAGCATGATTTCCTTCTTTGCCTTGTTATTAAGAATTTTTAAATAAAGTATTGATTGGATTTAATATTGTTGTCAGGTCTAAGCATATTTTAACCAAAGGCTGTGAATATTCAATGCCGGGCTGCTGGCCGCGCTGGCGGATTGAAGCGTGCAGATGAAAAAAGCCGTGAATCAATCACGGCTTTTTGCGCAGGGCGGGGCAGAATGCAGGCGGTTAATGCGTTGGCGCTTCATGATGCGCAATCTGGATTTGATTCAGAATATGATTGCTCATATTCTTCGCCATTTCCTCTTTGGCGAAATACACTTCGCCAATGTTCTCGCTGCGGATCACTTCCGCTTCTTCCTTGCTTTCCGCGCAGACCAGCACCTGAATCTGCGGATTCAATGTTTTGGCGATATCGACAATTTTATGAATGTCTAAAATATCCATAGGAGACAGCACCAGCAGGCGCGCATGCTGAATATGCGCCTGAATCAGCACGCCGGCTTCGGTCGCTATGCCGGACACGGCAGCAATGCCTTTTCCGCGCAGGTTTTCGACAATTTCACGGTTTTCTTCCGCAATCACCACTTTAATGTCCTGCTGCATTAGGCTGCGGGCAATGCGCCGGCCGACTTCACCGTGGCCGACAATCACCACCTGATCGCGCAGGTAATCCTGCGGCACTTCATCCGGCAGCATGGCCAAAGGGTCGCCGCTGCGCTCCAGCAGGCGGGCCAGGCTCGAGCGCTCACGGATCCAGTTCTGAATCGGCTCAATGGCGGAAAAGACAAAAGAGTTCAGGGTGATGGAGATTAAAGCGCCGGCCAGAATCAGGTTTTGCCCTTCCAGCGACAGCAGGTTCAGGGAAACGCCCAAAGCCGCCAGAATAAAGGAAAACTCGCCGATTTGCGCCAGGCTTGCGCCGACTGTTAATGCAGTATTGAGCGGATAGCGGAAGAACAGCACCAAGGCCATGGCTGCGATGGTTTTGCCGATCATGATGATGGCCACGACCGACAGGACATGCAGCGGCTGTTCGGCAAGAATGCGCGGGTCAAACAGCATGCCCACCGCAACAAAGAACAGGATTGAGAAAATCTCGCGCAGCGGCAGAGTCTCTTCTTCTGCGCGGTGGCTGAAGTCGGATTCTTTCACCACCATGCCAGCAAAGAACGCGCCCAAAGCCATAGAAACGCCAAACACTTTGTAGGCGCCAAAGGCAATTGAAACCGCAGCCGCCACAACCGTTAAGGTAAACAGTTCGCGCGAGCCTAAGCGCGCCACAATCTGCATGATCATCGGCACTAAGCGCTTGCCGATAATCAGCATGAAAGCGATAAAGCCGGCAACTTTCAGCAGGGTTGTTCCCAGCGTCAGCCAGATGCTTTCATCCCCGCCTGCGCCTTCCAGCGCCTGTCCGCCCAGCAGCACCGCAGTGGCGGGCAGCAGCACCAGAGCCAAGACCATCACCAAATCTTCCACCAGCAGCCAGCCGACCGCAATTTTGCCGTTGACGGAGTCCAGCAGGCCGCGGTCGCTGAGCGCTTTCAGTAGAACGACTGTGCTGGCGCAGGACAGGCTGAGGCCGAAAATCAGCGCAGCGCCAAAGCTCCAGCCCCACATCATCGACACGCCCATGCCCAGCAGGGTGGCAACCGCAATCTGCAGAACCGCGCCCGGCAAGGCGATGCGCCGCACCTGCATTAAATCATTGAGTGAAAAATGCATGCCGACGCCAAACATCAGGAACATGACGCCCAGTTCGGCCAGCTGATTGGCCAGATGAATGTCGCCGACAATGCCCGGCGTATTCGGGCTGAGGATGATGCCTGCAACTAAATAACCGATCAGGGGCGGCAGGCGCAGGCGGGCGGCGCCATAGCCGAAAATCAGGGCTAAGCCAAAGCCGGCAGCCAGCAGGATGATGAGTTCTACGTCATGGGGCACTAACAGCTCCTTAAGCCAAGGTTAAGGGGGGAATCAAAATAAGCACAAAAAGTGCCAAAAGGCCAGGAAAGTGTAGCAAGCCGGGTAAAAAAAATGCAAAAAAACGGCCTGAAGAGGCCGTTTTTTTTCAAGAAGCTGAAATTATTTGATTTTAGCTTCTTTGAAGATTACGTGCTGGCGGATTTTTGGATCAAATTTTTTGATTTCCATTTTTTCCGGCATAGTACGTTTG